>NC_014011.1:660197-990296 GCF_000025885.1 Aminobacterium colombiense DSM 12261
GAAGTTCTTCGTGCTGGTAGAAGTGACAAGAGTGAAACGACTTCTTCTGAAGAAGCGAATCAGCCAGATACTGAAGAAACAACGGAAAAACAGTAGGACTTCTGTTTTTACTTGGTCAATAAAACATTTTCTTTGGAGTAAAGAAGGGCCCGGTAATGTTTTTTCTTGACATGACTCCGGGCTCTTTGTTATTATTCCTTGGTGCTTTCTGCACTGGAGGGTTTATTATGCCTTTAAATGAGCTAGCCTCTCCGTTGCGTGTTGTTGGAGAAAGGGAGGTTCGGAGGGCTCTCCGAGCGAAGCGGTTGAAAAAATTGTTTGTAGCACGGGATGGGGAACTTGAAAGAATAAAAGATGTGATGTCAGAAGCTGAAAAACAGGGTATTTCTGTTGAATGGGCAGACGACAAGGTCAGATTAGGACGAGCCTGTGCTATTAGTAGAAGCGCTTTAGTTGCTGGAATTACTGATGCCACATCCTTTTCGGAGGGTGTCAGTAGTAAATAAAATCTGGAAGGAGGGAGTTTCGTGCCAACTATAAATCAGCTTGTTCGTCTTGGACGTAAAGATAAAAGACAGAACAGCGACTCGCCAGCTCTGCAGGGTAATCCAGCGAGACGGGGAGTTTGTACCCGCGTATATACAGTAACGCCTAAGAAACCGAACTCTGCTTTGAGAAAGGTTGCTCGTGTGCGCCTTACGAATGGGATAGAGGTAACATCCTATATTCCGGGCATTGGGCATAACCTTCAGGAGCACTCCGTAGTTCTCGTTCGCGGAGGCCGAGTAAAGGACTTGCCAGGTGTACGATATCATATCGTCCGAGGGACCCTTGACTGTGGTGGCGTTGAAAATCGAAAGAGAGGGCGCTCTAAGTACGGAGCAAGAAAGCCCAAGTAAGAAGTAATACGTGAGGAGGGATTGTCACCATGCCGCGAAAGGGGCATGTTAAAAAGCGTCAGGGGTTGCCTGACAGCCGGTTTGGAAGCGTTGCGGTTTCAAAGTTTGTAAGCAGCCTAATGAAGGGCGGAAAAAGAAGTGTCGCGGAAAATGCCTTTTATCAGGCTCTCGAGATCGCTGGGGAGCGTTTGAATGCAGAGCCCTTCGAAGTGTTTCAAAAGGCAATGGAAAACGTAAAGCCACTAGTTGAGGTTCGCCCTCGTCGTGTAGGTGGTGCTACGTATCAGGTGCCAGTGGAGGTTCCTGCGGAGCGCGCTCAAGTTCTGGCTATCCGTTGGATTATTTCGTATGCCAGATCTAAAAAGGGGATGCCCATTGCAGAGCGTCTAGCAAGAGAGCTTGCTGATGCTTATAAGGGTGAAGGTAGTTCCATTAAGAAACGTGAAGACACTCATAAAATGGCTGAAGCCAACCGTGCCTTTGCTCACTATCGTTGGTAATGGGTTACGTCCCTGTTTTATTTAATTTATAACTTGCTTGGTGGTGAAATACGTGCACAATATTGAAATGAAAAAGATAAGAAATATAGGTATTGCCGCCCATATAGATGCAGGCAAGACCACGACCACTGAGCGTATCCTGTTCTACACTGGACGTAACTACAAGATGGGCGAGACTCATGAGGGTTCTGCCACAATGGACTGGATGGAGCAGGAGCGTGAACGGGGGATAACTATTTCCTCCGCTGCTACTACGTGTATATGGCGTGATTGTTTTGTCAACATCATTGATACGCCCGGCCACGTGGACTTTACTGTCGAAGTTGAGCGCTCCATGCGTGTCCTCGATGGTGCAGTAGCTGTTTTTTGCGCCGTGGGGGGAGTGGAACCCCAGTCTGAAACAGTGTGGCGACAAGCCGATAAGTACCATGTCCCACGTATCGCCTTTGTTAATAAAATGGATCGTGTTGGCGCTGATTTTTATCAGGTTGTTAATGGGATTCGAACACGTCTTGGTGCCAGATCTGTACCTCTTCAGTTGCCTATCGGATCTGAAGATAGATTTTCAGGGATTGTTGATCTTATTCAGATGAAGGCAGTTTTCTTTCAAGACGATTTGGGGACAGCTCCCGTTGTTGGTGAAATACCTGGTGAGCTTATGGCTGATGTAAAGAAAGCTCGCGATCTGTTGATTGAGAACTTGGCTGATTTTGACGAATCCGTCATGGAAAGTTATCTCGAAGGGCAGGATGTGCCGGAAGAAACTCTTCGCAGGGCTATTCGTGAAAATACGATTCAGCAGCGCATAGTTCCCGTGTTATGTGGCAGTGCCTTTAAGAATAAGGGTATCCAGTTGCTGCTTGACGCTGTTGTCGATTATTTACCGAGCCCCTTGGATCTTCCCCCCATTATAGGTGTGGATCCAAAGACCGAAGAAACAGTGGAGCGTCATAGCGATATGAACGAACCCTTGACCGCTTTGGGATTCAAGATCATGGTCGATCCTTTTGTAGGACGTCTTGTTTATACGAGGATCTACTCTGGGAAGCTCGTTAAGGGATCTACAGTTTATAATCCAGTGACGAATACGCGAGAGCGGGTTGGTCGAATTCTTCGCATGCATGCTAACAAGAGAGAGGAACTTGATGAGGCAGGAGCTGGTATGATCGTAGCGTTACCAGGGTTGAAAGCTACGAGAACAGGGGACACATTATGTGATGAGTCCCATCCTGTTGTTCTCGAGTCATTGCAATTTCCTGACCCTGTTATTTCTCTTGCTGTAGAGCCTGCAACGAAGAATGACAAAATAAAGCTGACAAAGGGTCTTGTGGCCTTAGCTGAAGAGGATCCAACCTTTAAGGTAAGAACTGATGAAGAAACAGCCCAAACCATCATCTCTGGTATGGGTGAACTTCATTTAGAGATTATAGTTGACCGCCTTAAGAGAGAGTTTGGCGTTGATGTAAAAGTAGGACGTCCTCAGGTGTCTTATCGTGAGACTATCCGTAAATCGTCAAGAGCTGAGGGTCGTTTTGTCAGACAGTCAGGCGGACGTGGCCAGTATGGACACGTTGTTTTTGAAATGGCGCCCCTTGAAGATGGGAAAGGGTTTGCTTTTGAAGATAAAATTGTTGGCGGAGTGGTACCTAAAGAGTATATTGCAGCAGTTCAAAAAGGACTTGATGAAGCTGTCAACAATGGTATACTTGGCGGGTTCCCGGTGATAGGAGTAAAGGTTGCCCTTGTGGACGGCAGCTATCATGAAGTTGATAGCTCGGAAATGGCCTTTAAAATAGCTGCTTCTATGGGATTTAAAGAAGCAATGAAAAAGGCGGATCCTGTTCTTATGGAACCTATTATGTCTGTGGAGGTCGTAACGCCCGAAGACTACGTAGGCGATGTTATAGGGGATATTTCCTCTCGTCGTGGGCGGATCGAAGGTATGGAAACGAAAACTAATACTCGGGTCATACGTTCCTTTGTTCCTCTTTCAGAAATGTTTGGTTACGCTACAGATTTGAGGAGTAAGACATCAGGGCGTGCAACCTACTCAATGCAATTCGATCATTACGAACAGGTTCCGGCAGAAATAGCAGAAAAGATATTAAAGAGTTAATAAAGAGCCTTTCAGGGAGGGAGACTTAAAAATGGCAAAAGAGAAATTTGAAAGAGCGAAGCCCCATCTTAACGTGGGCACCATAGGACACATTGACCACGGTAAGACGACACTTACAGCAGCGATCACGAAGTGTTTGTCGACGAAGGGTTGGTCGAATTTTGAGGCGTACGACATGATCGACAAGGCGCCAGAAGAGCGTGAGAGAGGCATTACGATCAACATTTCTCACGTAGAGTATCAGACAGAGAACCGTCACTATGCCCATATAGACTGCCCAGGTCACGCAGACTACATTAAGAACATGATTACAGGTGCCGCGCAGATGGACGGGGCTATTCTTGTTGTATCCGCGGCAGACGGTCCCATGCCCCAGACCCGCGAGCACGTTCTTTTGGCCCGGCAGGTCAACGTGCCGGCCGTAGTCGTTTTTATGAACAAGACAGACCAGGTAGACGATGATGAGCTTCTTGATCTTGTAGAGATGGAGATCCGCGAGCTTCTGAGCAAATACGATTTCCCCGGAGACGATGTCCCCATCATTCGCGGTTCAGCTTTGAAGGTATTGGAAGAGGGAACAGGAGAAGAGAACGACCCTGTGAGCAAATGCATCTGGGAGCTCATGGCCGCCTGTGACAGCTATATTCCAGCGCCTCAGCGGGAAACAGACAAGCCTTTCCTTATGCCTATCGAAGACGTGTTCACCATCACAGGCCGTGGCACAGTTGTAACGGGGCGAGTAGAGCGGGGCATGATCAAGTCAGGAGAAGAAGTGGAGATCGTGGGCATGAAGGCGGATACGACCAAGACAGTGGCCACATCCCTTGAGATGTTCAGGAAGATTCTTGACGAAGCCATTGCCGGCGACAACGTGGGCATTCTTCTTCGCGGCATAGACAAAGAGGATGTAGAGCGCGGCCAGGTATTGGCTAAGCCGGGTTCCATAACGCCTCACACGAAGTTCAAGGCAGAGGTATACGTACTGAAGAAAGAGGAAGGCGGCCGACACACCCCGTTCTTTGCGGGCTACAAGCCTCAGTTCTACTTCCGTACCACAGACGTAACAGGAGGCATCAAGCTTCCGGAAGGTGTAGAAATGGTTATGCCGGGAGACAACGCGACCTTTGAGGTTGACCTTATTGTACCTATCGCCATGGAAGCGGGACTTCGTTTCGCAGTCCGTGAAGGTGGTCACACAGTGGGTGCTGGCGTTGTCACCGAGATTCTTGCATAACCCCAAAAAAGGGGGTTGTTGAATTTTGGCTAAAAAGATACGTATTCGTCTGAAGGCCTTTGATCATAGGGTATTGGACAGTTCGGCCTCTCAGATTGCTGAGACAGCAGAGCGGAGTGGGGCTAAGGTTTCTGGTCCTATTCCCTTGCCGACTGAAATCAATAAATATACAATCTTGAAATCCCCGCACAAAGACAAAGATGCGAGGGAGCAGTTTGAAATGAGAACTCATAAGCGCCTTATAGACATCGTCAATCCGACACAAAAGACAATGGATGCGCTTATGCAGCTGAACCTTCCTTCTGGGGTGGACATCCAGATCAAACTGTAGGAAGCTCTGAGCTGAAAGGAGTGGAAGTGGATGAGCATTGGAATACTGGGGCGTAAATTAGGGATGACTCAGATATATAACGAGGCTGGACAAGCTGTGCCTGTAACTGTTATACAAGCGGGTCCTTGCCCTGTGGTCTCTCTGAAGACTCCCGAAAAGAATGGCTATTCGGCCGTACAGCTTGGTTTCGGCGAAATAAAGCCCCACAAGCTCACGAAGCCCGTAAAAGGGCAATTTGACAAGGCCAGCGTAGAGCCTCAGCGTTACTTAAGGGAATTTCGCTTAGACAACGTGAAGGGCTATGAAGTAGGCCAGGCTATCACTGTTTCTCTTTTTGAGGAAGGCGAGAAAATCAATGTGGTAGGTATGAGTAAGGGGAAGGGTTTTGCCGGTGTTATGAAACGGTTTAACTTTGGTGGTACTTTTGCGACCCATGGAGTTTCTAAGACTCACCGTCACGGTGGTTCGAGTGGAGCCAGCAGCTATCCCGGAAAGATTTTTAAAGGGAAAGCTATGCCTGGCAGGATGGGCGGCGAGCGTGTCACTGTTAAGAACCTTACTGTAGTGGCAGTCGATACGGATAACAATCTCCTGCTTGTAAAAGGGGCCGTTCCCGGTGCTAAAAATGACATCGTTACGGTCTTTAAGCAGGATTAGGTCGGGAACAGAAGGAGGGCAGAACGATTATGCCTACCGTAAAGCTTGTTAGTTTTCAGGGTGAACAGGTAAGTGACCTCCAGCTTTCCGACTCTGTGTTTGCTGCGCCGATCCACGTACCGGCCATGCACCAGGTTGTTGTAGCTCAGCTGGCGAATCTTCGCCAGGGAACCCATAGCTGCAAAGGAAGAGGAGAGGTAAGAGGCGGTGGAAGAAAGCCTTGGCGCCAGAAACATACTGGTCGTGCTCGTCACGGCAGTACGAGATCACCGATCTGGGTTGGTGGAGGAGTAGCTCACGGGCCTAGCCCTCGAGACTATAGCCAGAAGGTTAATAAAAAGGTTCGCCGTCTTGCGTTGAGAAGTGCCCTGTCTCTTAAAGTCAGAGACAATCTTTTGACCGTGGTTGATCACATTGATCTTGATACTCCATCTACAAAAGAGATGCTTGGTTTTATCGACAAGATGGGTGTAAAGAAGCCATTGATCGTTCTTCACGAGCCTAATGACGCAGTTTCAAAGTCTGTGAGAAACATTCCAGACGCAAGGGCCATCAATGTGGGCAATATCAATGTATATGATCTTTTGAACTATCAGAACCTAATTTTGACGCAGGAAGCAGTAGCCCGGATCGAGGAGGTGTACTCCATATGAAACTCCTTGCTCATGACATCATAATAAGACCAATTATTACTGAGAAGAGCAGCCGGATGATGGAGCATAATAAATATACTTTTGAAGTACATCAGGGTGCCAACAAGATCCAGGTGAGAGAGGCTATAGAAGAAATCTTTAAGGTTAAAGTTACGAACGTACATGTTATGAAGGTAAACGCTAAGCCCAAAAGAATGGGAGTATTTCTTGGAAAAACTCGTTCTTGGAAGAAAGCGATCGTAAGCCTTGCAGAAGGCGAACGTATCGAGTTCTTTGAGGGCGCGAGCATTTAGTGGGGGGGAGACGAGAAGAATGTCTATAAAAGAGTTCAAACCCTATACGCCAGGCCGCCGCGCCATGTCAAGCCAATCTTTTGATGAAGTTACAAAAAGCGAGCCTGAGCGCGCCCTGACTACAGCATTAAAAAAAGCTGGCGGACGGAACAACCTCGGTCGTATAACCATGCGCCATCGTGGCGGTGGAATGAAGCGACTCTATCGAATTATCGACTTCAAGCGCGACAAGATTGGAGTTCCGGGAAAAGTTGCGGCCATTGAATATGACCCTAACCGCTCTGCCCGTATTGCGCTTATTCACTATTTAGATGGTGAGAAACGCTATATACTGGCGCCTGCTGACCTTAGTGTTGGAGATATGGTTGTCGCAGGGCCAGAGTCTGACATTAAACCAGGCAACGCATTGAAACTTAAAGATATGCCGGTTGGTACAGTTGTTCATAATATTGAGCTAGAGCCAGGTTGCGGTGGAAAGGCCGTACGATCTGCCGGAACTTCAGCGCAGCTTATGGCGAAAGAGGGCAAGTATGCCTATATTAGAATGCCGAGCGGAGAACTTCGTCTTGTGTTGAATGAATGTATGGCAACAGTAGGACAGGTTGGCAATGTGGAACATGAGAATATCTCTCTCGGTAAAGCGGGCAAAACTCGCCTGTTAGGCAGAAGGCCTAAAGTTCGCGGTGTAGTTATGAACCCAGTTGATCACCCCCTCGGCGGTGGAGAAGGACGGAGTAAATCTCACAAGCATCCTGTTTCTCCGTGGGGAACACTGGCAAAAGGTTATCGTACCCGGAAGAACAAGCCTTCTGATAGGCTCATTGTTCGCCGCCGGTATGCGAAGTAGCGTTAGGAGGGACTGATATGGCTCGTTCAACAAAGAAAGGGCCCTATGTTGACCTTAAACTTCTTCGCAGGATAGAGGAAATGAACGTTTCAGGGAATAAGAAGGTATTGAAAACTTGGTCTCGACGTTCAACGATCGTTCCGGCGATGATTGGTCACACTATAGCGGTACATAATGGTAGAATTCATGTTCCCATTTATGTAAGTGAGAACATGGTAGGACATAAGCTTGGAGAGTTTGCTCCCACTCGCAAGTCAGCGCGACATGCGGGTCAGGAACGCTCTTCGAGGATAAGGTAAGGGGGAGTGTCGGTTATGGAAGCAAGAGCCCTTGCCAAACAGGTGCGGATTTCACCTTATAAAGTGAGACGCATTCTTCCTCTTATTAGAGGTAAAAAGGTAGACGAGGCGATGATGATCCTCAAGTACAGCCCTCAGAAGGCTGCAGGGATTGTCAGCAAGGTTCTGCAGAGTGCAGTAGCTAACGCCGAGCACAATTACGGCATGGATACTGACAAGCTGCGGGTGGTTAAAGCTACGGCAGATCAGGGACCAAGAATGAAACGTTTCCGCCCCGTATCAATGGGGAGGGCCCATCCCTATCAGCACCGTACCAGCCACGTAACGATCATCGTTGCGGAACGTTAAGGAGGGGGAACTCGTGGGACAGAAAGTTCACCCAGTAGGTTATAGATTAGGTGTAGTAACAGAGTGGGAATCCAAGTGGTATGCCAATGGCAAGGATTATGCCAAGAAACTTCATGAGGATCTCAAGCTTAGAAAATGGATCATGGATAGATGGGCTCATGCCGGTATATCCAGGGTTGACATTGAGCGCGTTGGTAATGTTATTCGCTTTTCAATTTGGACCTCCCGGCCTGGTGTAGTAATCGGTCGAGGCGGATCTGAGATACAGGTAGTAAAAGACGAGCTTCAGAAGCAGACCGGATCGAAGATAATGATAAATGTTCAGGAAATAAAGAATCCTGACTTGGTGGCTCAGCTTGTTTCAGAGAGCGTTAGCTCGGCGCTGGAGCGTAGAGTCAGCTTTAGAAGGGCAATGAAGCAGGCCATTTTCCGTGCCATGAAAGCTGGGGCAAAAGGTATTAAGGTTCAGTGTGCTGGTCGGCTTGGCGGTGCGGAGATTGCTCGGACAGAATGGTACAACGAAGGGCAGCTTCCCCTTTCCACCATTCGAGCTGATATTGATTATGGTTTCTATGAAGCCAAGACCATGTACGGCATAATTGGTGTGAAGGTCTGGATTTTCAGAGACAAAGAAAATGAAAGACCTGCGCAGCCAAGACCATCCAGGAAGAGGGGGTAATCCGAAATGCTTATGCCAAAACGAGTTAAATACCGGAAACCCTTTCGAAGACCTCTTCGTGGAATGGCCAAGGGCGGGGCAACTGTAGCCTTTGGAGACTATGGACTTCAGGCACAGGATTGCGCTTGGATCACAGCTCGCCAGATAGAGGCTACTCGAGTTGCAATTTCGAGAAAGATGAAAAAAGGTGGAAAAATCTGGATTCGCATTTTTCCAGATCATCCTTTTACCAAAAAACCTCTTGAAACCCGTATGGGTAAAGGAAAGGGAACTCCTGAGTTCTGGGTAGCCCCTGTCAAACGCGGGCGGATTCTCTTTGAAGTGGCGGGGGTGTCGCGGGAAGTCGTGGAAGAAGCATTCAGAACGGCATCTCATAAGCTCCCTGTCAAAGTCAAAATTGTTGCCCGCGAAGGTCTGGGTGGTGAATAGATATGGATGCGAAGAGTTTGCGAGATTTAACCCTAGAAGAGCTTCAAGAGAAACATCGTCAGTACAAAGAAGAGCTATTCAATCTTCGTTTTCAGAATGCAATAGGGCAGCTTCAGAATACTAGCCGGATTCTGGCTGTTAAGAAAACCATTGCTAGAGTACTGACGGTAGTGCGAGAGAAACAGCAGGCAGAAAGCGCTGCTGGAAGGAGGTAACGACTGATGGAGGCACGTACTCCCCATCGTAAAAGACGGGTCGGCACCGTTGTCAGCGAAAAGATGGACAAGACTATTGTTGTCCGTGTAATTCGCCATGACATTCATCCTCTTTATGGGAAAAGAATAGTCAAGGCTACAAAATATATGGCTCATGACCCAGAAAACACATGCCGTATTGGGGATTTAGTGAGTATCGCTGAAACTCGACCTGTGAGTCGCAGAAAGTGCTGGATTCTTGAGAAGGTAATTCAAAGAGCTCCAGTATTTGATAGAGCCGCTGACGAATTGGCCGAGGAGGAATAGGTCATGATTCAGCTTAGAACAGTTCTTAATGTAGCAGATAACTCTGGTGCGAAAAGCCTGATGTGTATTCAGGTTCTAGGCGGAAGCGGACGGCGCTATGGAACCATCGGAGACGTTATTGTTGCTTCCGTCAAAGAAGCTATCCCAAATAGCAATATCGCCAAGGGTTCTGTTGTGAAAGCTGTCATTGTCCGTACTAAGAAGGAGTTGCGCCGTTCTGACGGTTCTTATGTCCGTTTTGACGATAACGCAGCTGTAATAATTGACAACAATGGAGATCCTAAAGGGACGCGTATCTTTGGCCCTGTTGGAAGAGAGCTCCGAGCCAAGAAGTATATGAGAATACTGTCTCTGGCTCCTGAAGTTGTCTAAGGGGGCAGTGCCATAATGAGCAAGATAAGAGTGAAAAAAGGAGACTTTGTAAAAGTCATTTCCGGCAAAGACAAGGGAAAGGAAGGGAAGGTCCTTCGTAATATTCCTAAAGAAGGGAAAGTTGTTGTAGAAGGAGTTAATATGGTTACTCGCCATGTAAAACCTTCTCAAAAGAATCCCCAGGCTGGAATTGTGAAACAGGAAGCTCCTCTTTACGCCGCAAAGGTTATGCTTGTTTGCCCAGCCTGTGGAAAAGCTACGCGTGTTGGCCGTGCCTACTTGGAAAGCGGGCAGAAGGTAAGAGTTTGTAAAGAATGCGGCGAAATTGTGGATAAGGTATAAGGAGGCACGACGATGAATCCTCGTTTTATTGATAAATATAAGAACGAAGTGGTGCCTCATTTGAAGGAGGAGTTTAGTTACTCCAATGTGATGGAGGTTCCACGTATAGTCAAAGTTGTAGTCAATGTAGGTGTTGGCGAAGCTAAGACCGACACGAAGTATATGGACTCCGCAATAGCTGAACTTCGTGCAATAACTGGCCAGCAGCCCCTTATGAAAAGGGCGAAGAAGTCCATTGCTGGATTTAAACTTCGACAGGGTATGCCAGTAGGATGTAAGGTAACACTCCGGGGAGCCCGGATGTGGGAGTTTTTAGATCGCCTTATCTCATTGGCATTGCCGACCATTAAGGACTTTCAGGGTGTTTCTCGTAAAGGTTTTGATGGACGAGGCAATTACAACCTCGGGTTGAGGGAACAGCTTATCTTCCCGGAAGTTGACTACGACGATGTTATTCGAACTCGCGGAATGAATGTGTCTATCGTAACAACCGCGAAAACGGATGAAGAGGCGTTTGCCCTGCTGAAAGAGCTCGGCATGCCTTTCAGCAGCCGTTAAAGATAAGGGGGAAAGAGAAATGGCTCGTAAAGCAATGGAATACAAAGCTAAACAGCCCCCAAAGTTTAAGGTGCGGAAGTATAACAGATGCCCGCTTTGCGGACGTGTTCACTCTTATATGCGTGCGTTCGATATGTGCCGCTGCTGCTTCCGCAAACTGGCACGGGAGGGGAAGATCCCCGGTGTCGTTAAGTCTAGCTGGTAGGCGAGAGTGAACATAAGGGGGTCACAGGAATGTACGTAACCGATCCAATAGCTGATATGCTGACAAGGATACGGAACGCCAACGTGGTTTACCACGAAAGCGTAGATGTCCCTCACAGCAATGTAAAGCTTAGCATTGCTAAAATTCTTAAAGAAGAGGGATATATCCGAAATTATAAGGTAATCAACGATCCTAAAAAGCCTTACGCTGTAGTGCGTGTTTTCTTGAACTACGGTCCCAATAAGGAGCGGGTTATTCAGGGACTTCGCAGAATCAGCAAACCGGGGCGAAGGATCTATGTTGGCAAAGATAATCTCCCGAAAGTCATGGGTGGACTTGGAATAGCAGTTATTTCCACTTCCCAGGGCTTAAAGACCGACACTGAGGCTTCTCAGCTAGGTCTTGGCGGCGAGGTTGTTTGCTACGTTTGGTAAGCGAGGGAGGGAGATTTTATGTCACGCATAGGACGTAAACCAATTCCCCTCGCCAAGGGAGCTACGGTCACAATAAAAGACGACAAGGTTATTGTGAAGGGGCCAAAAGGCGAGCTGTGTTCGGATCTTGTGCCAGGTATCACTGTTTCTGTTGAAGATAGTGGTATCGTAGTTGAACGAGAAAATGACGAGAAACAGACGAGGGCCTTTCATGGAATGGTGCGAGCCCTTATTGCCAATATGGTAACAGGTGTTACCGAGGGCTTTGTAAAAAACCTTGAAATCGTTGGAGTTGGTTACCGTGCTCAAATGCAGGGGAGCAAGCTAATTCTTAATGTCGGGTATTCAAACCCTATCGAATATGAGCCACCGAAAGGTGTAGAAATTGCGACTGAAAGTCCGATAAAGATTTCAGTTAAGGGTATCGATCGACAGCTTGTAGGTCAGGTAGCGGCGATCATTCGTGAGTTCAGAAGCCCAGAGCCCTATAAAGGGAAAGGTATCCGCTATGCTGGTGAATATATTATCCGTAAGGCCGGCAAAGCCAGTGCCAAGTAACCTGAGGTGACGTTGATGAAAACGAAAAGCAGAAATGATATGCGTATCATCCGGCACCGGAGACTCAGGAAAAATGTTTCCGGAACACCGGAGCGTCCAAGAATGGCCGTTTATCACAGTCTAAGCCATATTTACGTTCAGATTGTTGATGATATGGCAGGGCATACCCTTGTCTCGGCTTCTACTCTCGACAAAAGCCTCAGGGACACCCTTTCGGCAGGAACCTGCAATATCGGAGCGGCTGTAGCCGTAGGCAAGCTTGTTGCGGAACGCGCCCTTGAAAAAGGGATTTCGACAGTGGTATTTGACCGTGGGGGACATATGTACCACGGAAAGGTCAAAGCCCTTGCAGATGCGGCCCGTGAAGCAGGCCTGAAGTTTTAAAAGGGAGGACCGAGGATGACCATGAAACGTGTTGACGCTAAAGGCTTAGAGCTCAGCGAACGCGTAGTTGCCATCAACAGAGTAAGCAAGGTCGTAAAGGGCGGAAAACGCTTTAAATTCAGTGTACTTGTTGTTGTAGGTGACGGCGAACAGTATGTTGGCGTTGGGATGGGCAAAGCGAAGGAAATTTCTGAAGCCGTTAGGAAAGGCATAGATAAAGCGACAAAAAATCTTCAGGAATTAAAAAAAGTTGGAACAACGATCCCTCATCCGATTGATGGGCACTTTGGTGCGGCTCATGTTCTTTTAAAGCCGGCTGCTCCCGGTACGGGAGTTATCGCAGGCGGAGTTGTCCGGGCAATTATGGAGCTCGGCGGCGTGAAAGATGTGCTGACCAAAGTTATTGGGAGAACTGCCAATCCTGTCAATATTGCGTGGGCAACGCTTGAAGCTTTGCGCGAGATGAGGACGCCCGACGAAATTATGCGTCTGAGAGGGCTAGAAACCGCTCAGATAGAGGCAGAATAAGGAGGGGTCGGTTCTATGGCTAAACTTCGCATAACATGGGTTAGAAGTGCGATTGGACAGCAGGCTCGTCACAAGAAGACTATTAAAGCTCTCGGACTCAGAAAACTGCACCAGACAGTAGAGTACGAGGATGTCCCCCAAATTCGCGGTATGATTAACCAAGTCCACCACCTTGTAGAGTGGACTGTTGTTGAAGACTAGGAGGGGCACACCATGAATTTACATGATCTTCGACCTGCAAGTGGTTCACGGCGTAAAGCAAAGCGCTTGGGACAGGGGCATGGCAGCGGCACTGGCAAAACAGCTGGAAAAGGAAATAAAGGCCAGAAGTCAAGAGCCGGAGGCGGAGTACGCCCTGGTTTCGAAGGCGGTCAGATGCCCATTACACGTCGAGTTCCTAAGCGTGGATTTAATAATGCACGGTTTGCTAAAAACTATCAGATAATCAATCTTGAGGAGATAGCTGATCGTTTTGAAAATGGCTCAGTTGTGGGAGTTGAGGAGTTCTACAAGGCGGGTCTTATTCAAAACTTGACGACTCCTGTAAAAATTCTCGCGAGAGGAGAAATTTCCCAGGGCCTGACGATTAAAGCCCAGGCCTTCAGTGCCCAAGCAGCTGAAAAAATTGTAGCTGCGGGGGGGAAGGCTGAGGTGATATAAGTGCTTGATTCTTTCAGGGATGCCTTTAAGCTGCCAGATCTAAAAAGACGGATACTATTTACGCTTGGAGTTCTTTTTATTTTCCGTCTCGGCGCCCATATTCCCACGCCGGGTATTGATACTGCTGCAATGGCGCGATTATTTGAGCAGGGCGCTGGTGTGCTCGGGTTCCTTGATATATTTGCAGGTGGTGCGCTGAGGCGATTTGGCATTTTCGCCCTCGGCGTTACCCCCTACATTAACTCGAGCATCGTTTTTCAGCTTCTTGTAGTTGTTTTCCCTGCACTTGAAAAGATGCAGAAAGAAAGCGAAGATGGACGAAAGAAGATAATACAGTTTACTCGTTGGGGTACAATTCTTTTTGCCGGCATTCAGGCGGTTGGCATGACTTTTTGGCTAGGACGACTTGGTATTTTCAGTGGCGGCCTTTTTGCCGGATTGATCGTTGTTTTAACAGTAACTGCTGGTGCTGTTACTGTTATGTGGTTGGGTGAAGAAATTACGGATCATGGAATAGGCAACGGCATTTCTTTGCTTATTTTTGCAGGTATAGTTGCTCGTATTCCAGAGGCTATTCTCAGAAGCTGGCAGATGCTGCGTCTTGGCGAAATGAATATTCTTGTACTCATCCTTGCTATAGGACTCATGTTTGTTGTTATTGCAGGATGTATTTTGCTTCAGGAAGGTCAGCGACGACTGCCAGTGCAGTATGCAAAGCGTGTTGTCGGGAACAAGGTCTACGGGGGGCAGAGCACCTTTATTCCTTTAAAGGTGAATCAGGCTGGCGTTATGCCAATAATTTTCGCATCGTCAGTTCTTCTTTTCCCTTATTCCATTGCCCGTTTCTTTACTGGCAATATTGCGACAATGGTACAAAAAATGTTTGAACCGGGCAGTGTCGTATACATAGTTCTTTACATTTCGCTTATAATTTTCTTTGCATACTTTTACACGGCAGTAGTTTTTAATCCTGCTGACATCGCCAATAATATGAAGAAGTACGGCGGATTCATTTTGGGGATACGTCCTGGACGTCCTACGTCGGAATTTATTGAGAAGGTTATGTCAAGAATTACGCTGGGCGGAGCAGTATTTCTCGCCATTATCGCTCTTCTTCCCACATTAATGACAAATCTCATGGGGATTACGAGCTTTTACTTTGGAGGGACTGCTGTTCTTATCGTTGTAGGTGTAGCATTAGACACCGTACATCAGATCGAAGGTCAGCTTCTGATGCGGCACTATGAAGGTATTTTGAAACGCCGTGATTCCAAAGGCGGAGGCTTCCTCCGATTCTAAGGAGGGGGAAGAGAAAATGCGAGTTATATTGTTAGGGCCACCTGGGGCGGGCAAAGGAACTCAGGCGGCAGAAATCAAAACAAAATACAAAGTTGCTCATATCTCTACTGGGGATATACTTCGTCAAAATGTCAAGGAAAAGACAAAGCTTGGTTGCCAGGCACAAGAATTCATGAATGGAGGAAAACTTGTGCCGGATGAGATTATCGTTGGAATGATGGGAGAGCGCTTGAAAGAGAAAGACTGTGAAAAGGGTTTTCTCCTTGATGGATTTCCGCGAACCGTCCCCCAGGCAGAAGCTCTAGATCAATTGCTTGCAACAATGAATCTCTCTCTTGATGCTGTTATATTACTTGACGTGGATGACGAAGTGGTTGTAAAAAGGCTCTGTGGACGTCGTATGTGCCGCCAATGTGGAGAGATTTACCATGTTACATTTAAACCGTCTTCACAGGGGATGCGCTGTGAGAAATGCGGAGGGGAACTTTTCCAGCGGGATGACGATAAAGAAACAGTTATTAGAAGTCGTCTCAAAGTTTATCATGACCAGACAGCTCCACTTATCTCTTATTACGACGAGAAGGGGCTTCTGAGAAAGGTGAATGCCGGAACGTCCAGCTCAAGTGTAATGGCAGAAATAGAAGCATTGGTTCAAGAGAAGGTAGCTGAATGATTACCTTGAAGAAGGAAAAGGATCTTCAATATATGCGAAAGGCTGGACAGATCGTAGCAGATGTACTTGACCTTATCGCAGAGATAGTTAGGCCCGGCATTACGACGGCTTATATAGATAAAGCCGCTGAAGATCTTATTTCAAGGGAGGGTGCCACTCCGGCTTTCAAGGGATATCGCGTTCCAGGAATACCTATTGCTTTCCCTGGAGCTGTGTGCGCATCTATAAATAATGAGATAGTTCATGGCATTCCTTCTCAAGACCGTTATCTTGAAGAAGGAGATATTATCAGTATCGATGTAGGAACCTGTTATGGCGGATATTATGGCGATGCAGCCTGCACCTACCCGGTAGGTAGAATAAGCCGCGAGAGACAGAGGCTCATCGATGTGACCCTTGAAAGCCTGAATAGAGCTATAGCAGAAGCAAAAGATGGTAATACCATTGGTGATATAGGACATGCTGTAGAGTCTTATGTTATCGGGAATGGATTTGGTCTGGTGCGGGATTATACGGGACATGGTTTAGGAATGCACTTGCACGAACCGCCGCAAGTGCCAAATTTTGGACATCCAGGCAGAGGAGTGACACTTAAGGCTGGTATGACTATAGCAATAGAGCCTATGGTAATGTCGGGAGCAGAAGATACAATTGTAGGTTCAGATCGATGGGTAGTTCTTACTGCCGATGGTTCTGACGCTGCTCATTTTGAAAGATCCGTTCTCATCACAAAAGATGGGGCTGAGGTACTTACTCCTTGGAAATGGGCCTGATCGGAGGAAGTCTGTTTCAAATAGGTCAGGTAGTGCTATCAAGGAAAGGGAAAGATGCTGGGAAATGGTATGTGGTCGTAAAGATCCAACCTGAAGATAACAGAATATTTGTTTCAGATGGCGATAAATTTCCGGTGTCCAAACCGAAAGCCAAGAATCCTTTACACCTTCAAGGAACACGATGGGTTATTGAAGAAGTTGCACAGAGGATCGCCCGAGGAGAAGAATTGGACAAAGGACGCTTACAGTATCTTTTATCCCATGTAAGGGAAAAATGAACAGTAGTCAGAAGCAGGGAGGTTGACAAAACCGTATGGCGAATAAGGACGATGTCATTGAAGTTAGGGGAACAGTCATAGAACCGCTTCCGAATGCCATGTTTAGGGTGGAATTGGAAAATGGGCACAAGATTTTAGCTCATGTTTCAGGAAAAATGAGGATGCACTTTATTCGAATTCTGCCAGGAGACAAAGTTCTCGTAGAAATTTCACCTTATGACTTGACACGAGGACGAATAGTGTATAGATATAAATAACTTGTGTTCTGCCCTTATGCTTAACCGCGGCTGGTAAAAGCATTAAATAGATAGGTCGAGAGATACCCGGAACGTCGATAAAAATCGGGTAAAGGTTTTCTCGGAGGAGCGTGGAAGAAATGAAAGTCAAACCATCGGTTAAACCGATATGCGAGCATTGCCGTGTAATACGGCGAAAAGGAGTGGTCCGGATCATTTGCAGCAAAAATCCGCGCCACAAACAGAGACAGGGTGCAAGGAGGTAACGAGCACATGGCCCGAATTGCTGGTGTAGATCTACCGCGCGAAAAGCGGGTTGAAATAGCGCTTACATATATTTATGGAATTGGACTTCCTACATCTCATTTGATTCTGGCTGCTACGGGTATTAATCCTGATACGCGAGTAAAGGATCTCACAGAAGAAGAAGCTCAGAGAATACGTAAAGAAATACAGGAGCATTACAAGGTAGAGGGAGACCTGCGCCGCGAAGTAACCATGAATATTAAGCGGTTAATGGATATTGGTTGCTACAGAGGACTTCGTCATAGGCTGGGGCTTCCTGTTCGTGGTCAAAAGACCAAAACGAACGCTCGTACACGGAAAGGGCCACGCCGTACCGTAGCTGGGAAGAAACAGGCCGGGAAGTAAGAAGCAAAGATTGAACATCAAGGAGGCTGACGGACGTGGCCAAACGTACACAGCGTAGAGGAAAAAAAAGAGAAAAAAAGAATGTAAACTATGGGGTCGCTCACATTTTTTCTACCTTTAATAACACTATTGTGAGCATCACAGATAAAGGCGGAAACATTCTATCCTGGGCTTCTGGCGGTAATGTAGGTTTTAAAGGCACTAGAAAATCTACACCCTTCGCAGCGCAAATTGCGGCTCAGCAGGCAGCCAAGACTGCACAGGACCACGGGGTGAAGGAGATCGACGTAATTGTTAAAGGGCCCGGACCTGGCCGCGAATCTGCTATTCGTTCACTGCAGGCAGCGGGACTCCAGGTAAACATGATCAAAGATGCGACGCCTATTCCGCACAACGGCTGCAGGCCGCCGAAGCGTCGCAGAGTTTAATTTCACCCCTATAAGGAGGCGAAAAACACCTAATGAGCAGATATACAGGACCCGTATGCCGTCTCTGTAAGGCTGAAGGAGTAAAACTCTTTTTAAAAGGAGATCGTTGCTTTACAGAAAAATGCGCGATAACACGGGGAGAAACTAAGAATAAACAGAGGAGAGGCAGACCTCGCGCTAAAATGAGCGAGTATGGCCTTCGACTTCGTGAAAAACAGAAATTGCGCCGTTTTTATGGTATGAATGAAGGCCAGTTCCGACGCATGTTTGGCGAAGCTTCCAGAATGTCTGGAGTAACAGGACATAATTTTCTTCAGTTGCTTGAGCGTCGCCTTGACAACATTGTTTACCGTATGGGGCTGGCTACAAGCAGAAGCCAGGCTAGGCAGTTGGTGCTTCATGGCCATTTCACAGTAGACGGGCGTAAAGTGGACGTGCCAAGCTACTTAATTCGTGCCGGTGCGGTTGTAGCTGTTGCTGAAAATAGCAAGGAAGTCGCCATAATTCGCGAAAATGCAGAAGTAGCGGCATCGAGAATGATTCCGGAATGGCTGGAGGTTAATAGCGAGCGGATGGAAGCGAAAGTGCTTTCCATACCAATGCGCGAACAGATAGATGTTCCCGTCAACGAGCAGCTCGTTGTTGAGTTCTATGCCAGATAGTAGGCGTGAAAGGTGTTGGACAAAGTGGAACTAATGCGGCCTGAGATCCGAATTGAGGAGTGTAGCTCGACCTTTGGGAAAGTTATTGTAGAGCCCCTTGAAAGAGGATATGGTGTAACGCTGGGTAACGCTCTCCGTCGCGTGTTGCTTTCCTCTGTGAAGGGGGCAGCCATTACTTCAGTCCGTGTTGATGGCGTTCTACATGAGTTCAGTACTATTCCCGGTGTGCGTGAGGACGTAATCGAACTGATGCTGAATCTTAAACACATCCCAGTGCATTCATACAGCAAGGATGTTAAAGTGTTGCACTTGGAAGCGGAAGGACCCAAACAGGTTGTTGCGGCAGATATTCAGCCCGATAGCGAAATTGAGTTTATTGATCCTGACGCGCCAGTATGCGTACTGGAAGATGGAGCACAATTATCGATGGACCTTTATATAGAACAGGGAGTTGGGTATGCCACTATTGATCGACCGCGACCTGCTTACCTTCCCGCGGATGCCCTTTTGATCGATGCGATTTACTCTCCAGTGCTGAAAGTGCATTACGACGTAGAAGCTGCCAGAGTAGGACAGCGTACTGACTATGAACGACTCGTTTTAGATGTAACTACAAATGGCGTTATTGCGCCGGATGTTGCTGTAGGAGAAGCGGCGAAGATTATCCGCTCATACTTCGGGTTTATCGTAGAGGATGTCGATAAGTTACACCCTCTTGAGGGGATTGATGAAGAAGAGGCAGCTCTTTCAGCGGATGAGGCTGCGGCAGAGGCTGCAGAAGCTGCCAAAGAAGAAGATGACCTTCTTTCTCGGCCTGTGAGGGAGCTTGAGCTTTCCATACGGAGTGAGAACTGTCTTCTTCGCGGAGGTATACACACTATCGGTGATCTTCTAACGCGTACACGGGACGACCTGCTTAAAATCCGTAACCTCGGAAAGATATCTCTCCGTGAGATAGAGGAAAGACTTGAGAAGCAGGGACTTCGCCTCAGCACAGAGAAAAGCGAAGAGAAAGCAGTAAAGGAGGACTAGTTCCATGAGACACCGTATGGATCATAGAAGGCTTGGCCGTTATGGAAGTCATCGCAGAGCGATGCTCTCAAATTTGGCAGCGAGTCTTTTTATAGAAGGAAGCCTTACCACAACGGTGACCCGGGCGAAGGAACTTCGCCGTGTAGCCGAAAAATTTATTACAAGGGCCAAGGGCGGCTCAGTTCACGACCGTCGTATTATACGTGCTCGTCTTGGGCATAAGGAAGCTTCTATAAAACTATTTGAAGATTTGGCAAAACGATATGCCAATCGCCCAGGTGGTTACACGAGAATAATTAAGACCGGCCCCCGCCTCGGCGATGGCTCGCCTATGGCAATTATAGAGCTGGTTGAATAGCAATGACCCCAAAGATAGTCTGTACGCTTCAGGGTGTAGGTTTTTCCTACCCTGAAGCGGACAGTTCTGCACTTGACCAGGTGAGCTTTCAGGTCAGGGAAGGGGAATGGCTGGCACTATTGGGCAGCAATGGTTCAGGTAAATCAACGCTTGCCAAACATTTGAACGCCCTGCTGCTTCCTTCGCAGGGCGCTTGTTTTGTTTATGGCATGGATACTCGTGAAGAGAAAAATCTATGGGCGATTCGAAGCCACGTGGCCATGGTTTTTCAAAATCCCGACAATCAGATAGTAGGGACTGTCGTGGAGGACGATACTGCCTTTGGACCAGAAAACATAGGACTTTCTCCTCTCGAAATTCGACAGCGTGTGGACTGGGCTCTTTCTGTGACAGGGCTGTCCCATAAGATGCAAAATCCAACGTATTCTCTTTCTGGCGGTGAAAAACAGCGATTGGCTGTGGCGGGGGCATTAGCCTTAGACCCTCCGTGCCTTGTGCTTGATGAACCTACAGCCATGCTTGATCCACAAGGGCGTCGAGACCTGCTTGACGTGTTAAAAACACTTCATGCTCAGGGTAGAACGATAATTTACATTACTCATCGCCTTGAAGAAACAGTTCATTGTGATAGAGCGCTTGTTTTAAAAAGTGGGAAAGTTCAATGGGATGGCACCATTTCAGAACTTTTTCGCCACACAGAAAAACTCAATGAATGGGGTTTGGAATGTCCGCCTTTTATTGAATTATGGCAAATGCTGGTTGCAGAGCGGCTGATCTCTGAAAAAACGCCTGCAACAGTGGATGGAGTACAAAAGGCTTTATGTCAATTATTATAAAAAATCTCACCCATACATATCACCCTTCTACGCCGCTTGAAACAGTGGCCTTAGAAGGGATTAACCTAACAACAGAAAAGGGGCAATGGCTCTCCATAGTTGGCCATACCGGTAGTGGAAAATCTACTTTGGCACAACACCTTAACGCTTTGATCGTTCCTGAAAAAGGCGAGGTTATCGTGGAAGGCTTCGTTTCTCGCCCCAAAAGCCAGGATTTGCGGAAGATCAGACGACTTGTGGGCCTTGTCTTTCAATACCCGGAACAGCAGCTATTTGCTGAAACTGTTTTTGACGAAGTAGCTTTTGCTCCAAGAAATTGGGGTGTCTCAGAAGAAGATTTGGAAAAAGTAGTTAATGAAACCTTATTAGAGGTAGGTATCCCATTAGATTTTCTTGACAGGAATCCATTTCAACTATCAGGAGGAGAAAAACGACGAATTGCGCTGGCTTCTGTTCTTGCCGCTGAACCTGCTTACCTGGTTCTTGATGAGCCGACAGCCGGTCTTGATGCGACTGGCCGTAAGGACCTTATTAAATTACTGTCAAAACAGAAGAAGAAGGGGAGAGGCATTATCTTTGTAACTCACGATCTTGAAACAGCGCTTATGTCCAGCGACTCCATTTTGGTGCTTGAAGGAGGGCGGGAAGTAGTGCAAGGTGCTCCAGGCAAAATAATAGAGGAATTGAGCCGTGGGGCAATAAGGGGCCTTCGTATGCCAGAAGTCCTTGAACTAGCTATGTGTCTTGAGCAAAAGGGCTGGGCAGTTCCCTTGACATGGAGTCATTACGACCTTTTTGAGTCTTTGAAAAAGCAGGTGAGATTGTCATGAAGTTTATGAATCACCTCACCTTTGGACAATACGTTCCAGCTCAATCTATTATCCATGCTATTGACCCTCGATGCAAAATTATAGGAACTATATTTCTTTTGACAGGGATTTTCCTTGTAAAACACCCTCTAGCCTTCGGTGTTTGGGGGCTTTTGCTTCTGCTCATCAATTATTTATCCAGGCTGCCTCTTTCTCTTGTTCTTCGTTCTGCGCGGCCTGTGGTGATACTTGTCGTTTTTACAGCAGTGATTCATCTTTTTTTTACCAAGGGGACACCCATTTTTCAATGGGGCATTATTACTGTTACAAAAGAGGGTTTTCGAATGGGTGTCTACATGGGCCTCCGACTGTTGTTTCTTGTCCTCTTTGCTAGTTTTCTAACTCTAACAACAAGCCCAATGGAGTTGGCCGATGGGTTAGAAAAACTATTTTCACCTTTGGCCCCTATGGGTTTTCCTGCCCACGAACTGGCAATGATGATGACCATAGCCCTTCGTTTTATTCCCACTCTTCTTGATGAAACAGATCGTATAATGAAGGCACAGTTAGCCCGTGGAGCAAACCTTGATAAAGGAAATCTCTGGCAGCGTTTACGCGCTATGCTCCCCGTTCTTGTTCCTCTTTTTGTTATAGTTTTTCAAAGGGCGGAGGATCTTGCCACGGCCATGGAGGCCAGGTGCTACAGAGGTGGTAATGGGCGTACTCGTCTAAATCCGCTTCTCTGGAAAAGGCGCGATACTGTAGCTTTGCTTCTTCTCGTTTTCTCTTTATCCCTTCTTATCTATGTTGATCGTATGGTAATTCTCTAATGCGTTATGCAGCAGTTGTATCCTACGATGGGACAGCTTTTTGCGGGTGGCAGAGGCAACTAGGAGTAGCCAGTGTCCAACAAAGCCTGGAAGAAGCCTTGTCCAAACTTTGCGCAACTTCTATCCCCATTGTCGCAGCTGGCAGAACTGATGGGGGAGTCCATTCAAGAGGGCAAGTTATTTCTTTCTCTCTACCTTCCTTTTGGGAACCAAGAAGACTCGTCCTCGCCATTAATTTCTATTTGCCTGAAACTGTGCGTATAATGGGAGTTTTCCCAGTAGAAGAGAGTTTTAGCGCGAGGTTCTGTGCCTTGTGGCGGGAATACCGCTATTATATTTGGCATGGTCCAGCTTTCCCCCCCTACCTGGCACAAAGAGCGTGGTGGAATCGTTGGCAATGGGACAAAACTGCAGTAAAGAAGGCGTGCGAATACTTAGAGGGAACCCATAATTTTAAAGCATTCTGTCCGATCAAGGAGTGCCCTGAAGATACAGTTCGCACAATTTTACGCATAAAATATCTAAGGAGCGGACATCTTTCTGTAATTACAGTGAGAGGCAATTCTTTTCTTATGAATATGGTACGATCAATAGTTGGAAGTCTTGATCTTGTTGGTAAAGGGAAAAATGATCCGGAGTGGATAAAGGAACTTCTTGATGACGAAAAAAAGGATCGCACTTATGCAGGAATGACGGCTCCAGCCCATGGGCTTTATTTTTGGAAGGTCTGCTATAATGCCCATTGCTTTCTTACTATTCCGGAAATACGAGAAAGGGAGATAACAGACGTATTAATCCCTTCTGATTTTGCGTAGAAACACATATAATATTTTCCTGAGAGTGGGAATGTTTTTCTGATAAGGAGGCTACGTTCGTGTTTGGAAGCGATATAGGCATAGACCTGGGAACAGCTACAGTCATTATTTACGTTAAAAACAAGGGTATAGTGCTGCGAGAACCGTCTGTTGTAGCGATTGACCTTGAAAACGGTAAAATTCTTGCAGTTGGGAACGAGGCCAAAAATATGGTGGGACGAACACCAGGAAATGTTATTTCAGTGCGACCCCTTCGAGACGGGGTTATTGCGGATTATTCCATGACAGAAGCCATGCTTCAGTATTTTATGAAGAGGATCAATAAAGGTTTTCGACGTTTCTTTAGAAATAGAGTGATGATCTGTGTCCCTTCAGGGGCGACAGATGTTGAAAGACGGGCGGTGCTGGAAGCAGCAGTAGAAGTTGGAGCGAGGTCTGCCTTCTTAATTGAAGAACCTATGGCTGCCGCAATTGGCGCTAACCTCAACGTGGAAGAACCCAGAGGCAAAATGATCGTAGATATCGGAGGGGGAACAAGTGACATTGCTGTTATTTCTTTAGGAGGCATCGTAGTTTCAAAATCCCTGCGCATTGGCGGGGATAAATTTGATGAAGCTATTATGCGTTATCTTAGAAAACACTATAGCCTTGCCATAGGGGAACAGACAGCTGAAAATTTGAAAATTATGATTGGTACTTGTGGCCAGCAGGATGAGGAAATGTCCATGGTTCTTAAAGGCAGAGATCTCGTTCAGGGGTTGCCTCGGCAGATAGAAATAAGCAGTACTGCGGTAAGCCAGGCTATTGGGGAAATGATCCAGACACTTGTTGACGGCGTCAGAAATGTGCTTGAAATAACGCCTCCAGAACTTTCAGCTGATATTATAGATGGTGGAATAGTCTTAACCGGCGGTGGATCCCTCCTCCGTGGTCTTCCTGAGCTTATTACGGAACAGACAGGTATTAACTGTTTTTGCGCTGATGATCCCATGGAGAGTGTTGCCCTTGGAACAGGTAAGGCACTGGCTGAAATAGACAAGCTTAAGACCACTGGGCGAAGTGGCATTCTCATGACATCCTCCCGCAAAGGGCGAAAGAAAGCGCGTTAGGGGAAGATGGATAATCCACAGATTTGGTGGAGTGATGGCCTTCATTTTGCCTGTTTGGGGTGTGGTCGATGCTGTAGAGGAGAACCTGGCGCAATCTGGGTTTCCGAAGAAGAAGAAATAATTATAGCAGCGTGGCTGAATTTATCTGTTGAAGTTTTTAGGAATAGTTATGAAACAAGACGATGGGGACCTTTAAGCCTAAAAGAGAAGTGTGGAGGAGACTGTATTTTTTATAACCGAGAAGGGGCAAGATGCTCAATTTATCCCGTAAGACCTTCACAGTGTTCTCTTTTCCCTTTTTGGCCTTCTATTTTGGCAACAAAGGAAAGCTGGGATCGCGCAGCGACTCTTTGTCCAGGAATGAACGAGGGGCATTTATTTACTGCTTTAGAGATTGAAAGCCTGCTCAGACAGTTTCCCGCTTCAATCCCATCTCTGTAGTTTTGCTGAAAATGAGGATTGTCCTATGTGGCGATCTCCATTTCATGTTATAAAAAGACTAGCTCCAACTTCAACTGTAAGAGGTGACGTTGAAATACTCAACCAGATTATTATCATTATTGAAATGGAGGAAGAAGTGTGCAGGCCCAGATATGGTCTGATATGAACTGGAAACTCATCATTACTCTTCTCATGGTGAGCGCCATTTTAGCTTATTTTGGAGACCGCGTGGGGATGCGTATAGGGAAAAAGCGCATTTCCCTTTTTGGTTTGCGTCCCCGCCACACAAGTCAGATAATTACTGCTTTCACAGGAGTGGTTATTTCAGTGGGGATATTGCTCACCATGTCAGTTGTATCAGAAAATGTACGGACAGCTCTCTTCTCTATGAAGTTTCTACAGAGTCAGATTATCAATCTTACGGCAGAGCTGCAGGAAAGTCGGGATGAAGCACAGCTTGCGTCAATTCGCCTGATGGAAAGTCAAAGTAAACTGGAAGAACAGGAAAAGAAGCTCCGCGAAATACAGGGTCAGCTTGCCAAGGTTCAACCTGAACTCGAAAAGGCTCAAAAAGAGCTGACTGGCTTGAAAGGAGAAAAAGACTCCTTAAAAAAAGAGAAGGTCAAGCTTGACCAGGAAGTATCCCGTCTCCGTCAGGAAGCCGACCATCTTCGGGAAGGTCTGGTTCAGGTGCGAAGTGGCAGGATAGCCGTTTTTGCCGGAGAGCTTCTTGGACAGCAGGTGGTTCCACCTGGAAGTTCTCAAAAAGAGGTGGAGGCCATTTTTGAGAGCCTGCGACGGAGGGCCGAGCTTATGGTGTCCCTTCGAACAGGCATATCTGCTGATACTATTATTCTTGATGTTGATTTGAAAGTGGAAAGAACTAAAATACAAGAGTGTGTCAATGCTTTAGAGCGTAAATTTATAAGAATTCTGGCCGGTTCAAATGCTTTGCTTGGTGAAGATGTCCGAGTCAGATATGAGGTCCATGACAGCAAGCTTGTCTATCAGAAAGGAAAAGTGGTCGCTTCCCGACTATGGCAGCCTGATGCAGCTGATGCAGCTGATGCAGAGTCTTTTTTACACGACCTTCTCGCAGAGTTAAACCAACGGGCTGTGACCGAGGGGATAATGCCTGATCCTGCAAGTGGAAAAATTGGCGCTATGGATGCCACACACTTCTTTGAGACTGTAGAAATACTTCAGGAAACTCGGCAGGAAGTGGAAGTTGTTGTAGTTGTGGCAGAAGATATTTACACTGAAGGGCCAGTGAAAATAAAATTTGAAGTAGTGCCCTTGGGAGATAGGTTACAGGGGGAATAATTTATGCTTATTGTGGCGTGTCAGATATGTGGAGAAACAAAAGTTCTAGCGGGAACCCCAGACGTAGATGGCATTGCCCGTGCCATGTGGATTTGCCCTAGATGCGGGACTGGTCAGGTTGTGCAGCTCCAGGTTTCAGCTGACGCAAGAAAGAGTGATCTAAGAAAAATAGTTCACGGAATGTCCTTTCCAAAGGTGACAGAATCTCATGAAAACAAAGCTTGATTATGCTTTTTATGATAGCAAGAAGGCGGTGACTTCATCAGAGCTCAGAGAACTCTATCGTTTTACCTTGTGGGGTAAAAGCCGTTCTCTTGAGGACATAGAGCGGATGCTTGAGGGAACCACTATGTGTTTTTCAGTACGGCATGAAGAGAAACTGATAGCCTTTTGCCGTATATTGACAGATTTTATTTTTCGCGGCTCCTTGTGGGATATAATGGTCCATCCTGATTTTCAGGGGAAAGGCATCGGTTCTGCACTCATCAATTATGCTCTTACCCATCCTGCGATTCGTGCCATCCCCCTTATTATTACCTACACGAGTGAACTTGAACCTTTCCTCACTCAGTATGGTTTTGAGCGCAAAGAAGGAGCCCTTATGCTTTTACGGCGCCCCATTGAATATTCTTAGCCTGGGGAGAAACCTCAAGAGGTGGGTAGAGCATTTTTTATGGCCTGTAGAATGTCCTGTTTGTGGAAGGATCGCTTCAACAGGTTGTCTCTCCTGTCTTGAAAATCTTATTCATAATCCCATAATACGTGAGCTAGGCGGAGATCTAACTCTCATGTCTGGATCCACTCATCACGATACGTGCAGGGATCTTGTTCTCCGTTTGAAGTATAGGGGATATGGTCAGTTAGGTGTTGTAATGGGTCAAGCCCTGGCAAAGGTCCTGCCACCTGTTGACTGTGATGCCCTTGTGCCCATCCCTCTTCATAAACAGAGCCGGCGTCCGTGGAATCAGGCGAAACTCATAGCAAAAGGGATAGCCATGGAATGGCGAGTGCCAGTAGTGGAGTTGCTTGTCTGGAATCCGAAGGCTGGCTTTCAGACTTCTTATAGTTCTATAGAACGGCGGTTAATGGCGGAGAATGCTCTTGTTTTTAAGGGAGTGAGAAGAGGCCGCCAGCAGGTACGAGCAGTAGTTTTGATAGACGATGTGAGTACTACTGGCACAACTTTGCGGCGGGCAGCCTGTACACTGAGTGAACACTCCATCTCTGTAAAAAAAGCTATAACGTGGTCGACATCCCTTCGTTATTATCGCTAATATATAGAGCTGGCATGTTTTGGCAGCTTAACTGGTTAGTTTGATTAAATAGAATCCAGAATCAGTATTTTCACCTGGACTTCTTGCTTTTTCAACGTTACAATTTGCCAAGGTGAGTAACTTTTCCCGTCTTGGAGGAGGTCATTGAATGATAGTTTCGAAAAAACTGGTCTTTATAGTTTCTCTTGCCGTTTTGGCAGTGGTCATGGTTGCAGGGTGTTCCATGGCTGAAGAAAAAATTGGTGTGATCGACTCACAGAAGATCGTTTTCCAGCACCCAAAATTTGAAAGTGTCACCCAGCAGCTGAAGGTGATCAGCCAGACAAAAGAGAACGAAATGAAGGCCGCCGTAGACAAAGAAACAGATCAGAACAAAAAAATGGAAATTTACCAGACGAAACGTAGAGAGCTTGCCACGGAAGAGCAACGTTTAATGGAGCCTCTCTTCAAAGAATCTCAAATAGCAGTAAGAACTGTGGCAAAGGTCAAGGGGATTACTGTTGTTATTGAGAAAAGCGCAGTTTACTTTGGGGGCATAGATATTACTGACGATGTTATTCAAGAGCTCAAGAAGACCGCAGCAACCAAGTAGGTTGAATTAATAAGTTAGGAACTGTTCAGGGTTGTGCCCCTTGCCGGCGCAACCCTGTTTTTATATATGGTAATAATTACAGAGAGGGATTTAATATGAAAAAAAGGATACTTGTAACGGACATAGACGGCACCCTTTCTCATGGAGAAGAGGTTCATCCAGATGTGGCGGCCGCCTGTACTCGTCTCAGAGAGAACGGCTGGGAAATTATGGTAGCGACAGGTCGGATCCTTGCCACTTCTAAGAACCATATTAAAGCCATTGGAGCATGGCTTCCTGCCATAGTATATGACGGAGCCCGTCTCATGGATCCTCTCACGGGAAAGTCCCTGTGGGAAGCTGCTTTGTCTTCTCGTGCTGTCGATATGGTGCTGACAGAGGGCTGGAGTGCCCCTCTTGAGCTTCAGATCTTTACAGATGAGGCGGCTATATGCAGAAAAAAAGACAAGGAAACCCGCCTTTTTTTGACAGAAGCAGACGTGCCAGTATACGATAATTTGCAGACTCCCCATGTAGACGAACGGGTTTTTCGTATTATTTTTTATGGCAGCGAACATGAGGTTCTGCAATTGGAAGAGCGCATTGGAGAGACATTGCATGACCATGTTGACGTAATGCGTTCTGGAAAGAATTTTCTTGATGTTGTTCCTCTTGGCGTTTCTAAGGGGGCAGCACTTTCTCATTACGTGGATCAGCTTCAACCAGGCCCTGAGATTCTTGTGGCTGCAGGAGACCACTGTAATGATTTGGCTCTTTTCGATATAGCCCATCTTAGGGTGGCGCCCCGTGATGCTGTGCCGCAAATACTGGAGCGTGCCCATGTAGTGATGCCCCCTGCCCATGCGCAGGGGTTTGTCCGCCTTATAGATTTTCTACTTTCAGGCCATTGGACCAATAGCAGTAGAACAAAACGTGTAGTATTATAAAAAAGCAAATAATTAACTCTCCGACCATAATTAATAAGGAGGATACTCATGGCTGAGATTAAAAAATGGGTTCTTGAACAAATGGAATTTCCAGAGGATTGTAATATTATTCTAGGGCAAAGCCATTTTATTAAAACCATTGAAGACCTATACGAAGCCCTTATCACAGCGTCTTCTTCCCTTCAGTTTGGCATCGCTTTCTGTGAAGCTTCTGGAGACTGTCTTATACGGCACGACGGAAATGCAGAAGACCTTAAGAAAATAGCCGTAGAAAACATTCAAAGATTGAGTGCGGGGCATACCTTTATAATAGTTTTGAGAAATGGTTATCCTATTAATGTTCTGGATCGTATCAAGAACTGTCAGGAAGTATGTCATGTTTTTGCTGCAACCGCTAACCCCATTCAGGTTGTTATCTGTGAGTCTCACCAGGGGCGTGGAGTTGTGGGGGTCATAGATGGCTTTCTTCCCAAAGGGGTAGAAGGTGACGATCATATAGCAGCGCGGAAAGGGTTATTGCGTGACATTATAGGATATAAGCGATAGGAAGGGATAAAGCGACGGTTGTATAGTAGAAGAAATGGTTAACTAGGGGGTCTGAGGATGAAGCTCCGCGAAGTGGTAGAGCATATTAATGGAGACGTTCTATATGGCGAAGAACTGCTCGATTCTATCGAGATAGAGTATGCTTATGGTGCAGATTTGATGAGTGACGTCTTAGCCTTTGCGAGACCAGGTTCTCTTTTGCTTACTGGGCTTACGAATGTCCAAATAATTCGAACGGCCCAAATGCTTGATATTCCAGCAGTGGTCTTTGTTCGGGGGAAGCGCCCCCAGGAGCCTGCTATCAAACTGGCATCCCAATTAGGCATGCCAGTGATACTAAGTCACTGTAGCATGTTTGAGACCTGTGGTGTTCTTTTCAGAGAAGGAGTGTTGCCGTGCAATATCCCGGCGAGAGAGGTGTAAGTTGTGAATGAACCATATATTGAAGAATATGTAGTGGCAGGCCGTGACTTTAGCACTATAGGCGAGGCATCTACCCAATTCAAGGCAGCAATGAAAATGCTAGGTATTCCCTCTATAGTGGCCCGCAGGGCATCTATTGTGGCTTACGAATCGGAAATGAACCTGGTCCTCCACGGTGGCGGCGGTGTTATACGCCTTGTAGTTTATACAGACAAACTTGAGGTGTGGGCTATTGACAGGGGGCCAGGAATAGCTGATATAGGTCTTGCTATGCAGGAAGGATATTCCACTGCGACAGATGAAATACGAGAGCTAGGCTTTGGTGCTGGTATGGGATTGCCTAATATTAAACGACATTCTGATGAAATGTCCATTGATTCTGCAGTAGGGAAAGGGACGGTTTTGAGCGCGACTATTTTCTTTCAAAAAGAGTAGGAGGTAAGCTCATGGCTGGAGGGGTAAGAGTACAGGAAGTTCGATGCCGAGGCTGTGCCAATTGTATAAAGACATGTCCCACGGAGGCAATGCGAGTGTTGACTGGATGTGTGCACATTATCTCTGATCTTTGCATAGATTGCGGAGAATGCATTCGTAAATGCAAAGAAAAGGCTATCATACTCAATGAAGATGAATGGGAGCTTCTGAGATCCCAAAAAAAACTTGTTCTCATTGCTGATCCCTGTTTTTATGTTCAGATAGGGTCCTGCGGGTCACCCTTTCTCATGAAAGAAGCTCTTCATGCAACGGAAATGGAGGATATCCTCGACTGTGAAGCATTAGCTTTTGATGTAGCGGCATATGCTATTGCGCGCCTTGTGGAATCAGAAAGACAAGAGCATCTCCCCTTTATCTCTACCTATTGCCCAGCAGTTATTCGTCTGATACAGATAAATTTTCCAGAGCTTATAGGTCGTCTTGTCCCCGTAGAATCCCCACTGGAATCAAGTGTTATTATCTGGCGCCAAGTGACTGGCCGAAAAGATGAACTAACTCTCATTTCGCCATGTCCAGCAAAAACAACCCTCGTTCGAAATCCTGTAGGGCGCGAACTCAGTTCTATAGCCTACTCTGTTTCAATAAGACGGGTAGTTCATGATATTTTGGCGGGAAGCCCTAAAATGTCTGGTGAAGAATCCCATAAGATCAATGATCGATGGATTAAGTGGTCTATTACTGGCGGTGAATCTCGCCATATTTCTTCTTTCGCCCGCCGTCCTCTTCGCACGGTTTCCGTTTCCGGTTTGAGGAATACTATAGACCTCCTGACAGAGCTTGAATTAGGAAGGTTGCGAGGAGTGGATTATGTGGAGTGCAGGGCCTGTGACCTTGGATGTATTGGAGGGGTAGGGACCCATGAATCCCGTTTTTTATCCCGCCTTCGTATTGACGCAATGAAAGTAGATTGGAAAGTGACAGATGAGGAAAAGACTCACATTGAAAAATGGTATAAGAAAGGCGTATGGGAGCTAGAACAGGCCATTCAACCGAAACAGCGTCTCCCACTTTCCAGTGATTTGGGAGAAGCCATGGCGAAGCTTAAGGAAATGAATGCTATTTACGCTGAGTTGCCTCACATTGATTGTGGTTCTTGCGGACGACCTTCCTGTCGAGCCATGGCTGAGGATATTGTGCGAGGCAAAGGAGAAATGACAGACTGCATTTTTAAACTTAGAGACCGGATCCATGATTTGAGCAAGGAGATCTCGGAACTTTCGGGGAAAGTGCCTCATGCCTACGGATCATAGATCATAAAAGGGGGGAAGGAGTGTGAATATTCAGTACATTATTGATAGCCTGGAGCTTGAAGTTGTGTCCCTTGGGCGACCAGAAATAGAGATCAGCGGTGCTCTTGCGGGTGACTTGCTCAGTTTTATTATGGCTTCAGCAAGGGAAAAATGGGTATGGATCACTATTCAGACCCATTTGAACATCGCTGCAGTTGCCGTGCTAAAGGATGTTCCTTTTATTATTATTGCGGGAGGCCGCAGGCCGGCAGAAGATCTTATAGAACGCTGCAAGGAAGAAGATCTGACCCTCGCCAGTTCGTCCCTTTCTGTATATGAAATTTGCGGACGGCTTTATGAAATGGGCCTACGTGCTTTGTGATACGAAGTTGAAGTTAAGGCCTTATTATGTAGACCTTCACATCCATACGGTGCTATCCCCTTGTGGCGAACTTGAAATGGGAGCCCATGATATTGTATCAAAAGCGCGGCAGGAAGGAATTCAGATCATTGCCATTACCGATCATAATTCTGCTCTGAACGTGCCTGCTATTACAAAGGCTGCAGGTGGGAGCCCAGTAGTGATCCCCGGTCTTGAAGTTCAAACGGCAGAAGATATACACATAGTCACCCTTTTCAGAGATTGCCAGGTTGCCTCAGATTATCAGCGGTGGCTGTGGGAGCGTATGCCAGGCCTTAGAAACCGCCCGGAGGTGTTTGGTGATCAATTGGTGATTTCCGAGAAGGACGATATTCTTGACGAAGAGGAAATATTACTTGTCCAGGGGGTGGGATATTCTGTTGATGAAGTAGCCCTCGAAGCGAAGGGAAGGGGAGGCCTTGTGATCCTTGCCCATATTGACAGGCCATCTTTTTCCTATACGGCAGTACTAGGGCCAATCCCTTCCTCCTTTCCCGCCGATGCCCTTGAGATCTCCTGGCGATGTTCCTCAGAAGAAGTCGAGGTTTTCCGAGAGGAATATCCAGAATGGACATTTATCCGTTCCTCGGACTCCCATTGGTTGAGAAGCCTCTGTGTAGAAAACTGTTCGGTCCTTCTTCTGGCGGAACCTACTTTCGATGAAATTGCAAAAGCTATCAGAAAAGAAGATGGCCGATGTGTAATTGGTCCCTGGCCCAATTATTTCTAATGACTGGAATGGCGTTTTTCTAATTCGGCCCAGATTTCCTGCAGAGAAACGCCAGATGAGAGAAGGCCGACCATCAAATGATACACTAGATCTGCTGCCTCATAGATCACTTCATCTCTCTCACCGACAGCAATAGCTAGAGCAGTTTCCACTCCCTCTTCCCCTATTTTTTGTGCTGCCCTTTTGGGGCCCGATTGAATTAAACTGGCAGTGTAGCTTTCTTTGGGGTTATGATGCTGACGTTCTTTCAGATATTTCCAAAGTTGGCCAGGGAATGTTGCCTTCCCGGGCATTTCCTCTGTAAGTGTGCGGAAAAAACATGACACCTCACCTGTATGGCATGCGGGACCTGCTGGCTCGACTACGGCCAGGATAGCATCCCCATCACAATCTAGACGTAATTCCATGACTCTCAATGTATTGCCACTTGTCTCTCCTTTGTGCCAAAGTAACTGTCGGGAACGGCTCCAAAAGACCATTTCTTTTCTTTTTTCTGTTTCCTCAAGGGATTGACGATTTGCATAGGCCACCATAAGGACCTCTCCACTTTCTCCATCTTGCACCACTACGGGAATGAGTCCCTTTTCATCGAAGTTGATGTTGGTGTAATCAATCATGGCTTATGCCTCCAGATAACGTATGGCAATATGCTGCTCTTTCAGCCACTTTTTAAGGTCGGGTATGTCTACAATTCCAAAATGGAAGATGGATGCGGCCAAAGCTCCATCGCAACCAACGTTAAAAGCTTCGAGGATATGTTCTTTCGTACCCGCTCCTCCCGACGCTATTATGGGAACAGGAACCATAGTTGCGACCTGCGAGAGAAGAGGGATGTCGTAACCTATTTTGGTACCGTCACGATCCATGGATGTGAGCAGAATTTCCCCACATCCCAGGTCTACACCCTGACGAATCCATTGAAGAGCATCAATCCCAGTGGGTGTTTGTCCCCCCTCAATATAAACTTCCCAGCGGCCCGGTTTCACCTCTTTTACATCAATAGCAAGAACAATAGCCTGCCGTCCCAGCAGTGCGGCACATTCTTCGATTATTTCGGGATTTTTAACTGCGGCGGTGTTGAGGGCAATCTTGTCTGCTCCAAGGGCAATAATTTCCCGAGCCTGTTCTGCAGAAGAGATGCCTCCGCCTACGGTGAAAGGAATAAAGATACGGTCAGCCACCTCTTTTACCCAGCTTTTCATGGTGCAACGTCTTTCTACAGATGCGGAGATGTCAAGAAAGACAAGCTCGTCGGCCTGTTCCTCCATGTAACGCAATGCCATTTCTGCGGGGTTGCCTGTATCTTTAAGATTTACAAAATTTATTCCAGTTACAACCCGTCCGTTTTTTACATCGAGACAGGGAATAATTCTTTTTGTTAACATGACATCACCCTCTTCAATGCTTCGCACAGATTAAAATCTTTTTCATACAACACTTTTCCAAGCACTGCTCCAGCAATGTTTAAAGCCCGGAGGTCTTCCAGTTCTTTTATTGAAGATATGCCCCCCGCTGCAATAATAGAAAAACCTGGGAATTCCAGTGATAGTTTGGAGTAGAGGGAAAGATCCGGTCCCAACCCTGTTCCGTCTCTATTTACAGATGTAACAAGGACAGTCCTGTAACCAGCTGAATATAAAAAAGAAAGATAGGCCAGGGGAGAGGAGGAAGAAGTGCAAGTCCACCCTTTGACAGCTACTTTGCCATCTTTAATATCAACAGCTGGAATGATCCTGTCTCCCCATAAAGAGAAAAGTTCGGGGGCAATTTCTCTATTTTCTGCGAGGAGACTGCCTACATATAGACGATTGGCACCCGCTCTAAAACCTTCTTCCACATTTTGAAGAGACCGCAGGCCTCCTCCGTATTGAACCATAAGGCCAAGGTTCTTTAAGGGTTCGATCACTTGAAGGTGGGCCGGATGCCCTGCTTGCGCTCCTTCCAGATCAATAATGTGGACCCATGAACTGCCAGCTCTGAGGAAAGCCTTTGCTGCTGTTATGGGAGCAAGAGCGTAGTCAGTACGCTGATTGAAGTCGCCCTGTTTTAAGCGGACGATTTTCCCTTTATAGAGATCGATAGCCGGATAAAGGATCATTATGAATGCCTCCGTAAAAGATCAATAGCGCCTTTAAGTATGGAGAGTCCCGCTGAGCCACTTCTCTCTGGGTGAAACTGAAAGGCGGCGACAGAATCACGAAGACATATGGCAGAAACCTCCCGTTCTTCTACTCTTGCAATAGCTACGGTATCATTAGTTTGAGGGAGGCCGTAGCTATGTACGAAATAAAAGTAGTCATTACTATGACAACTTTTTTCAAGGCCCTGGGCAGAACGGATCCATTCTAGAGAGTTCCACCCCATGTGGGGATATTTTTGAGTTCCAAGATGCCGGATAACCCCTTCTAAAAAGCCTAATCCCTTGCGATATCCGCCTTCTTCCCCTCCTTCACAGAGGAGATGCAGCCCGAGGCATATTCCGAGCAGAGGATGCCCCTTTTCAACCCATTGAGAAAGAAAGAAGGGCCAGCCTTCTTTCTCCAGAGCACTCATGGCAGGAGCGAAGGCGCCTACTCCCGGGAGTATTAAAAGATCTATGCTGTTATTGATCTGATCAGGGCAACGAAGGATTGTGGATCGCTCATTATGAAAAGATAGGGCTCGTTGGACATTTCCTACATTTCCAGCTCCATAATCAATAATGCCGATCATGTAAGAACCCCTTTCGTAGACTGAAGTTCTTCTTCTGAAGCAAGAGCTTGTTTCATGGCTCGCCCAATGCCTTTAAAAAGAGCTTCCGCTCCGTGATGGCTGTTATCCACTGCAAGGAGGCGGCCATGAATCGTTATATGGCTTTCTCTGCAAAAAGCCCGCCAGAACTCAGGAATTAATTCCAGGTCAAATGTACCGCATGAAGAAGAAAGAAAACAGCCATCCCAGACAAACTGTCCTCGACCACTTATATCTACAGCTACGAGAGCAAGGGAACCGTCCATGGGCATGGCACACCAGCCGTAACGGGCAAGGGGTCGGCTTTCCAGTTCTTTTAAAAATGCCCGACCTATAAGAATCCCAAGATCCTCAGTAAGGTGGTGGGCATCTACTTCAATATCGCCGGAAGCGGTGATCTTCACCGAAATGCCGCTATGAAAGAAAAAAAGATCAAGCATGTGGCAAAGGAAGCCGCAAGGGATATCTAGGTGGCGTTCTTTCCCTGGAATAGAAAGTTGTAAACTGATAGATGTTTCAGTGCTTTCCCTGCTAAGTTCAGTGGACATCTTTTACCACACCTTTCTGTCGTCCTATCCTTTGAAGAAGCTCCGACATTTGGGGCCATCTCAGAGAAGTGCTTTGTCGACTGGCTACAAGACGGAGAGAAACCTTTGCAACTTCCTGTAGTACTACAAGCTTGTTTGCCTGAAGAGTAGTTCCTGTCTGCACAATATCGAGGATGCAATGGGCCATTCCTAGGGCAGGAGCCAGCTCTATAGACCCGTGGAGGTGGATTATCTCTACTTGAACGCCAAGGGAAGAAAAATATATATCAGCGATACGTGGGTATTTTGTAGCTATTTTTAGCCACATAAGTTCAGATGGGTGCCCTGTAAAGATGGAGCGGAGTTCCTCTGGTCCAGCCACCACAATTCGGCACTTCCCACGTTCTGTGTCTGCAAGTTCCACCAGATCGATGGCACTTTCCTGAAGAACGTCATTTCCCACAAGAGCCAGATCCGCAACGCCATAACTTACATATAAGGGTACGTCAGTTGGCTTTGCAAGAATATAGCGGTAATTATTTTCCTGCACCACGAGCCTACGGCCCGCTTTTCGCAGCTCGGCCGTAGGTAATCCCATGTTATCACACAGATCTATGGCTTCTTTCATAACTCGACCGGTGGGGAGGGCAAGAGTTAACACGTATACTCCTCCCTAATCCATTGGGAAAGAGCCATGATCTTTTCGGTTTCCAGGTGCGTTACTGTTTCTTTTTCCAAATCGACCCACCATTGGCATCCTCTCATCCGGGCTGACTCATAGGATTGATCCCTGTTCTTATTCCAGCTCATTTCTCCGTCAAAGCCAACAGACAATATGGTCCATGCACGTTTCAGAGCTTCATCAGGGGAGAGGCTTGCACTCCAGATCATAACACGTCTGGGCTCTGCAGGGGGAATAGAGAGCGCAGCCGTCTCTTCCAGATTCACAGCAAATCCAATAGCTTGTCCTTCTAGATCATAACTATTCAGCAGACCATCATATCGTCCTCCTCCCCCTATTTCCTGCCCTTGAGGGCTTGAATAAAGGCGAAAGACTGGTCCGCTATAATAATTGAGTTCGCGGGCAAGGCTCAGATCTACACATAGGCGTTTCTCATAGCCAAGGCCAGAAAGGGCCTTTAGAATATTATGAAGAGGCATAAGATGTTCTGAAGATCCTAGGAGCATATTCGCTTCGTCAAGAACCTTTATTCCACCTTTCAGATCGGGAAGGCGCTCTAGTATGTTGCGGCTATATTCTGGAATATCGGCAGTTGCTAAAATGGAGCGATATCCAGATAAATTGCCTCCCAGCAAACAGCTTGAAAGCCCTTTTGATGCTGCGGATCCAACATGAGCCATGGCATAATTTAAAAAGGTAACATCCCCAATTACAAGAATGCTTTTGTCAAGGCCTATTTCATCAAGCCAACGCAGCAAGAGCCAGAGTATTTCTGTGTCTGCTCCCTCCCCTTCCCATCCTAGCAATTCAGCTCCTACCTGAAAGTTTTCTATTCGGTTTTCATGCTTTTCAGCCCGTTTAAAGACCCTATCAGCGTAACATAAACGTAGGGGTCTTTGTTCGGGAGCATAGTGAGACGCAAGAAAGGCTACTGCGGCCAGGGTAATATCAGCTCTGAGGCAGGATGGTTCCCCATAAGGTGTGGTAAGCGCTATAAGACGCCGTCTATAATTTTCAGGAAGATGAGGCCACGCTGACTCTAGGAGCTGTAACGCTGATGGCCAGAAAGGATGGTAGCCAAAGGAAGAAAAAAGTTTCATGAAGTGTGTTCTGCTGCGGTCCATAGATGTGGCCAACGCCCCCCCTACATTCATACATCCTCTGGGTAGACGGTTCATGAAAGATTCCTCCTAAGGGCCATGGCAAGACTATGAGCCTTAAGTCCTTCCATTTGTGCAAGATTTATCCCGTCTTCCGCTAAAGAAGCAGCTCCCTTGCTGTCAATACAAAGAGATGTAAGAGGGCGAAGGAATGTGCCGGTCCATAGCCCTCCGGCAAAACGGGCCCGTCGATTAGTAGGCAGGGTGTGATTTGTCCCTCCTATATAGTCTCCAAAGGGTACGGGTGTTGTACTGCCAATAAATGCGGCGCCGTAAGCCATACATTTATCCAGAACTTTTTCAGGTGCTCTTACGCAGAGTTGTAGATGTTCTGGCGCGCGTACATTGCTTTCGTTTATGGCTTCTTCAAGGGAGCATATTGCCAGAGTGCCATTGACTTCCCATGCTCGCCTGATTGTCTCAGCAGTTTCCAGAGTTTCCAAAAGGATACTCAGTTCATTGCTGGTCTGAGCTGCTATTTTTTCATCAGTACAAAGCAATGTGCTTGCAGCCATGGGATCATGCTCTGATTGGGCCGCTATATCAGCAGCCAGCCAGGCAGGATTGGCACTGTCATCGGCAATAATAAGAACTTCACTTGGGCCAGCAAGCCCGTCAATTCCAACTTCCCCGAAAAGAATGCGTTTGGCCTCTGTGACGTACGCATTTCCAGGGCCCACAATCATGTCTACCTTTCTAATGGGGCCGGCGCCCATGGCCATGGCAGCGATACCATGAGCTCCTCCAAGGGTCCATACTTCTGAAACCCCAAGAAGAGAAGCCGTAGCAGCGATGACAGAAGCAATCTTTCCTTCTTTAGTAGGAGGGGAAAGAAGGACTATTTCAGAGACACCAGCTTCCTGAGCCGGGACTACGCCCATAATAGCTGTGCTTGGCAATGGGTAGCGTCCCGCAGGAACGTAAACAGCAGTTCGCTCTACAGGTAAAAAACGAAGTCCAGCGGTTACACCCTCTTCAATAGAGCAGAAAAAAGGTTCAAACATTTTTTTCTGGCGCTGATGGAATGTCCTCACATTGCAAATAGCTCTTTTGAGTGCCTTTACTGTGGTTAGCGAAAGTTGTTGCAGTGCCTCATCCATCTCATTCTGAGAGACTCGAAATGCACCCTTATAGCTGTCGATGGCAAGTGCGTATTCTTCTACTGCTTTCCAGCCTTCTTCACGGATACGATTGACAATGAGAGAAACAGTTGTGTTCACATAATCAGAAATGCTTTTCTGAGAAGAGCATGCTTTTTTTAGGAATTGCATCATTGCCATCCTTTACTATGATAAATTATTAGAGCGATATCAAGTTTAGTTGGCATGATATCATGATATTTTAGAAGTGTAAAGTATCGACATGAAAATAGAATAAGGATACAATTTAGGCACATTATGAAAGGAATATGAGCTATGGCTAAAAAGAACATGGTACGCTACGTATGCTCAAACTGCGGAAACATAAGCCTAACATGGAATGGGCGCTGTTCTGCCTGTGATATGTGGGGAACCTATGAGAAAGAAGAAATAGACGAATCAGGCTGCGAGAAGCCCCGTTCTTCAGATTTGATGGCTGTTAATATTATTGACGTAAGGCCTCCGCAACGTTTTACATCCGGGATTCCAGAGCTTGACCGTGTTCTTGGTGGCGGCTGGGTATCTGGAGGGGTAGTGCTTCTCGGAGGCCAGCCTGGCATTGGGAAGTCAACGCTTCTTTTGCAGGTATGCGGAGCAATGGCAGCGCGAGGAGAACGGGTACTTTACATCTCAGGGGAAGAATCGGCTTCTCAGGTAGCCTTGAGAGCTAGACGTCTCTTAGCTCTTCATAATAACCTTGATCTTTTTTGTGACACAGACCTCGACGGGGCACTAAGTCATGTGGAAGGTCATGGATTTGTTGTTCTCGATAGTGTTCAGGCCATGAGGTCATCCCTGGAAGATGGCTGGCCGGGCACGCCGTCTCAAGTTCGAGCAGTGGCTCAGCAATGTATTGATAGCGCCAAAAAGACTGGGATACCCTTTGTAGTGGTTGGCCATATTACAAAGGAAGGACGCATAGCAGGCCCCATGCTTTTAGAACATATGGTCGATGCAGTTTTACTTTTTTCTGGAGAAGACACGTCAGCGTACAGAATGATCAGGGGAACTAAGAATCGGTATGGCAATACTGATGAGCTTGGTATCTTTGAAATGACGGAAAAAGGGCTTATTGCTGTGGAGGATCCAAGTGGCCTCTATTGGAATAAGGCGGATGTAAGTGTGCCAGGGGTAGCGGTAACAGTCGTAATGGAAGGATCTATTCCTCTCATGGCTGAAATTCAGGCCCTTGCCAGCGCTACGACTTTTCCCTATCCCAAGCGAACGTCTCGTGGTATTGATGTTAATAAGGTTCATCTTCTCACTGCTGTGCTAGAAAAGAGAGCAAAGACAACGTGTAACATGTTTGATATCTATTTGAATGTGGCGGGGGGCCTTGTCGTAAAAGACCCTGGTGCGGATTTGGCTCTTGCTGTTGCGCTTGCTTCTTCTGTTCACGAGTGTTCTCTGCCTTCAGACTGTTGTTTTTTAGGAGAAGTTGGATTGGCTGGAGAGATTCGCCCGGTAGGGCGTATTGGGACTCGTCTTAGAGAAGCAGCGCGCCTGGGATTTAGAAAAGCTATTGTAAGTCATCAGCAGAAAGGGGATTTCCCGAAAGAGATACGTATCTGTCGGGCAGTGAACATTCGAGATGCCCTACAGGAGGTGATGCCATGAAGGTTAAAAACCTGTCTGTTCTGATAATATGTTTAAGTGTTTTTGCCCTTTTTTCACAAGCGGCTTTTGCTGCTACTAATGTTATTGTTACCCCCTTGCAGGGGAGTGTGGGCATTACCATGGAAGAATATATGAAGCGTGTTGTTGAAGAAGCTTACCAAAACAAGGCAGGTCTTGTTGTGTTTACTATGGACACCCCGGGAGGCCTTGTTACATCTATGCGGGCAATGACATCGTTTTTACTCGATGCCCCTCTTCCAGTGGTCATGTGGGTTGCACCAGAAGGGGCCAGGGCGGCGTCAGCAGGGGCTTTTCTATTGCAGGCTGCCCATGTGGCCGTAATGGCGCCAGGGACGAACGTAGGGGCTGCACACCCAGTTGTCGCGTCAGGAAAAGATGTGCCCGATGAAGAGATGAAACGTAAGATTACGAATGATCTAGCGGCCCATATGCGTTCGCTTGCCCAGGTTCGAGGCCGGAACGCAGAAGTTGTTGAAAAAATGGTTACCGAAAGTTTATCTCTTACCGCTTATGAGGCCCATAAAGAAAAAGTCGTTGATTTCTTGGCTGCAGATATTGACGAGCTGTTAGAGAATCTTGAGGGGTGGAAAGTTGATGTGCGCGGGGATAAACGAGCCCTCTCACTCAAATCGTATCAGGTTATCAATGTGGAAATGACGCCAAGGGAACGAATGCTGCAGCTTTTATCTGATCCTAACGTGGCATATCTTTTGTTGACCGCCGGTATTTTTGCAATAGTTCTGGAAGTCCTTTCTCCTGGAGGATTTATTCTTGGGACTGCTGGTGCTGTAATGGTCCTGATGGGGGCCTATGGGCTCAGAATGCTTCCTTTTAATTGGGCTGGCTTGATACTGCTTTTAGCTGGCATTGTTGTTATTATTGTCGACCTGCTTGTAGGTGGTATAGGCATACTGAGCCTTTTTGGCATGGCAGCTCTTGTCACTGGTGGGCTGATTCTTTTCCGCGCTCCGGGAGGTGAGCTTTTGAGTGTTTCTAAAAGCGTTATTATCGGAATGACTGTCGCTTTTTCTCTCTTCTTTATTATAGCCGTCGTTTTTATATGGAAATCTATGAAACGACAGGTTTACTCAGGACAGGAAGGATTGATCGGATATAAGGCAGAAGTTCTAGAAACCCTTCAACCGGAAGGGCTCGTCAAATGTCATGGTGAACTGTGGAAGGCCAGAACAGAATCTGGAGAGACCTTACCTGAGGGTTCGCCTGTACGGGTTGTGCGTGTGGAAGGATTGGTCCTTTACGTAGAGAAAGAAGATAGGGAAAATGCTCTTAAAGAAGGAGGGAGTATATAATTATGTTGGATGGACTTTTGTATTTCTTGTTTAATTTGGGAAGTTCCTTTGGGTTTGTTATCATTCTGATCTTGATCCTTATGTCTGCTATCAAGATCGTTCCTGAATATCAGAGAATTGTGGTATTTCGTTTAGGTCGTCTTATAGGGGCAAAGGGGCCCGGTCTTGTGATCGTTATTCCTGTGGTTGATCGTGTTATCCGCGTGGATCTTCGAATTGTAACCCTTGATGTTCCCGTCCAGGAGGTCATAACAAAGGATAATGTGCCGATCAAAGTGAATGCTGTAGTTTATTTTAGAGTTATGGATCCTGCTAATTCAGTAATTGAAGTAGAAAATTATATGTTGGCAACGAGCCAGCTTTCTCAGACGACACTGCGCTCTGTTATCGGAGGAGCAGAATTAGATGAAGTTCTCTCTTCACGAGAAAAGATCAATAGCGAACTTCAGAAAATTATTGATGAAAGAACTGATTCATGGGGAATCAAGGTCAGTGCCGTTGAAGTTAAAGAGCTTGAACTTCCTGAAGGGATGAAACGTGCTATGGCTAAACAGGCAGAGGCAGAACGGGAACGGCGGGCAAAAATAATTAATGCCGAGGGAGAACTGCAGGCAGCCAAGACACTGAGCGATGCGGCAAAGCAAATGGAGGTTTCTCCTGTTACATTACAACTTCGATATTTACAAACATTAAAAGAAATTGCGAGTGAAAAGAATTCCACCACATTTTTCCCTCTGCCAATGGATATTATCAAGCCCTTTATTAAGCGCTTTGAAAAAGAGGAAAAAGAATAGGATACTTTGCACATATAACATATGAGGGATATAATTCCCTGATATGACTTCAGAGGTATCTGGTGCGAGGAGGCAGATGCATGGCTTATGATTTTCTTTCTATCGAACAAAAGTGGCAGAAAGTGTGGGAGGAAGAGAACACTTTCAAAGTAAAGGCAGATCCGTCTAAGAAGAAGTTTTACTGCCTTGAGATGTTCCCATATCCTAGCGGGGCTCTTCACATGGGACATCTTCGGAACTATTCCATCGGCGACATGATGGCACGGTTCTTATGGATGAATGGGTACAACGTCCTTCATCCCATGGGGTTTGATGCTTTTGGCCTCCCAGCAGAGAACGCTGCTCTCAAGTATGGTGTGCAAGCTCATGAGTGGACCCATAAAAATATTGAACAAATGACAGACCAGCTCAAGAGAATGGGCTGTAGTTACGACTGGGATCGGCGGGTTGAAACATGTAACCCGGATTATTATCGCTGGACCCAATGGATCTTTTTGCAGTTTTTTAAGAAAGGGCTGGCCTATCGTAAAAAAGCTCCTGTTAATTGGTGTGAAAGTTGCAATACGGTTCTTGCTAATGAGCAAGTTGATAGCGAAGGGAAATGCTGGCGGTGTAATTCTCCAGTCATAAAGAAAAAACTTGAGCAATGGTTCTTCCGTATTACTGATTATGCTCAGGAACTTCTTGACGATCTCGATCAGCTTCCAGGCTGGCCGGAACGAGTGCGTATTATGCAAAGAAATTGGATTGGCCGTTCTGAAGGAGCTCGTTTGACCTTCACCGCCAAGGAATTGGGAGAGGAAATTGAAACCTTTACCACACGTTTCGACACGATCTTTGGCGTGACCTTCCTGGCCCTTGCTCCTGAGCATCCCCTAGTAGATACGATTCTTGAAAAAGCTTCTAATAAAGAAGAATTGGAAACTTTTGTAAAAACATGTATCAGCCAAAGTGAAATAGACCGTACAGCGGTTGGTGGGGAAAAAAACGGTGTTTTCACAGGGTTTTACGCCACCAACCCAGCTACAGGCGAAGATGTTCCTATATGGATTGCAAACTATATTCTTATGGACTATGGAACCGGGGCAATTATGGGTGTGCCTGCCCATGACGAACGCGACTTTGATTTTGCTCGTAAATACCAAATCCCTGTGGTTGCAGTCATACAACCTGCCGAGGGGGACCATCTCGACGGGGATACGATGTCAGAGGCCTTTGTGGATAATGGCATAGCTTTCAATTCAGGAGAATTTAATGGACTTCCCACCCAGGAAGCTATTGGCCGAATGCTCGATTGGGGTGAGGAAAAAGGTTTTTGTACGCGAGAAGTGAATTTCCGTATTCGCGACTGGCTTATTTCCCGTCAGCGTTACTGGGGGGCTCCTATTCCTATCGTTTATTGTGACCATTGCGGTATGGTTCCAGTACCGGAAAAGGACCTTCCTGTTTTGTTGCCTACAAATCTCACTGTTAAAGAGGGGGGGCGCTCTCCTCTCGCGGAGGCGGATGATTGGGTTAACACTACGTGTCCGGTTTGTGGAGGGCATGCCAGGCGAGAAGTGGATACCATGGACACCTTTATCTGTTCATCATGGTACCAGTTTAGATATGTAGATCCCCGTAACGACAAGAAAGTCTTTGAAACGGACCTGGCAAACTACTGGATGCCTGTAGATCAGTATATTGGAGGAATAGAGCATGCTTGTATGCATCTAATCTATTCCCGTTTCTTCACCAAGGTCTTTGCAGATCTGGGCCTTTGTAATGCCAGGGAGCCCTTTTCTAATCTCCTTACCCAAGGGATGGTGATTAAAGATGGGGCCAAAATGTCGAAATCCCTTGGCAATGTAGTGGATCCCGATGAGATTATTCAGAAATTTGGCGCCGATACGGCAAGGCTCTTTATCCTTTTTGCCGCACCTCCAGGAAATGACCTTGAGTGGTCTGAACAGGGAGTAGAAGGGGTACATCGGTTTTTAAATAGAGTGTGGCGCTATATTGAAGAAAATCTCGAGGGGCTCAAGAACGCCTCAATGGAAAGGGTTGAAATGGGCTCCCTCGTCAATAAAGATCGTCGGGATTTTAAACGAAAGATACATAAGACAATTGAGGATGTGACCCGGGATATTCAGGAAGAAAGGCAGTTTAACACGGCAGTTGCTCGTTTAATGGAGTTGTTAAATAGCATATACTCATGTTCACCAAAGGATGAAAAAGACTGGGGTCTTCTTCGTGAGGGTGTAGAAGTTCTTCTTATGTGCCTTAATCCTTTCTGTCCTCATATTACAGAAGAGCTTTGGCAGATGCTTGGAAATCAGAATCGGCTGGCTTTGAGTGCATGGCCAATTAAAGACGAAGCAGCTCTTGTCCTTGATTCTGTGACTGTAGTTATACAGGTAAATGGAAAAGTTCGCCATAAAATAGACTTGCCAGCGGGGCTCTCTAAAGATGAGTTGCAGCAAAAAACCTTGAATGAACCCACTATACAGAAGCGCATAGAGGGGAAAGATCTTGTTAAGGTTATAGTAGTACCAGATAAGCTGGTGAATGTGGTGGTGAAGGAGTAGTGCCCAAAATCGTAATTATAAGCGCCTCTGAGGTTTCTCAGAGGCGTCTTCTTTCTAAGACCCTTCAAAAATACACGATTCAGGGATATAGCCTTAGTGGCCGCAAGGAAGGAGGTTCCTGGCAAGATATCCTATCACTGGGAAAAAACCGGGTGCTTTTTAGCGAGAAGCAAATGCTTCTTGTTGAAAATGCAGAAAATCTAGGGGTATTGCCGGAATCTATGATTACCTTTTTCAATTCTGTAGAAGAATCTTGCCTTGTCCTTCTCGTTTATGATGGTAGTCCCTCTAAATATATTCCTAAAGAGGCCCTCCAGCGAGCAGAAATTTTGAAGGCCGAAGAAATTCCTTTCTGGCCATCGGCCAGGCTGCGTTGGCTCCTAAATTTTTGTGGGGACAGGCGCATAAATTTAGAAAAAGAGGCAGCTGCTTTGCTCATAGACTGGATAGAAGATGGAGAAGAGCTGCGAAGCGAGATTGAAAAGATTGCAGCCTTTTCTGATGGTCAGACAGTGACTTCAGAAATGGTAAGGGCACTTTCTTTTGATGAGGGGCGTAGCTCTATGCTTCGTTTTCTTGATGGGGTGTGTCAGGGAAATCGAAAAGAAATTTTGATCCTCTTCCCTCATCTTCATCAAGATGTCCCGTTTTTAATGTTAGTAACGGCCCTTTACAATCGTTTAAAACCAGTTATTTATCAATATATTTTCCCATCTCTTTCAGAAAAAGATATACTGGAGATGCTCAAGGTTCGCAGTTATGCAGGTAAAATGGCTTCGGAAGCAAGAAAAAATTATGATAAACAAACCCTTTTTGCCTTCATTGTGGAATTAACTGGTCTTTCTTATGGGGAAAAAACTGGCGCCGGAGCAGGTTGGGCTGGCCTTGAAACCATAGTTCTTCGCTTGATTGGCAGCATAAAAAAAGAAAAAAGCTGAGTCGTGGATATCCCTATCCTGGCTCAGCTAAAAAATTCAGAATTTTTATGGGTGGAAGCCTTTTATTCCTGGCTGCTCTCAGGAGCTGCCCCCGCTAGGGCCTTTACCTTGTTGGTAAGAAGCGACTTACGGCGAGCCCCAGTGCTACGGTGCATAACACCCTTCACAACAGCTTTATCAATAACGCTCTGGGCAACTTGAAGCCGTTTTCCAGCCAGTTCGGCATCCTGATTATTAACAGCTTCGAGAACCCTCTTGGCAGCCGTTTTGCATCGGCTTGTCCAGTAACGATTGTAGAGACGATTCTTTTCACTGGTTCTCATTCTCTTTTCAGCGGATTTCTTATTGGGCATTTCCTTCACCTCCTCCCATAAAACGCACCACATTTTAACATGCTCTCTGATATATTAGCAATAGAACAATGCTTTCGCCATAGAGAAGAGGTTGTAAAATGAACAGCAACATGCATCCGATGGATAAAATTTTTGCCCCTTCAGGGCTTTTTGAAAAAAATTTTGAGGATTATGAATATAGAGAGCCCCAGCTTCTTTTAGCTCAAAAAATATGGGACTCCTTTATGCAACAGAGAAATACAGTGTTTGTTGCTGAGGCCCCTACTGGAATAGGTAAAACCTTTGCGCTGTTGGCTCCTGCTTTAAAGTGGGCCTTGCCTCAGGAGAAAAGGATCCTCTTTCTCACAGCCGGAATTACCCTTCAGGAACAATTAATACGAAAAGACCTCCCCCGCCTTAAAGAGCTATTGGGATATGATGTTTCCTTTGGTCTTCTTAAGGGGAGGGGCAACTATGTTTGTGTCAGAAGAGCCCTTGAACTCGAACATGAAGGTTTTCTTTCTTTTGGAGATAGTGGTGCCGCCTCCATATACCTTTCTGAGTGGCTAAAAAAAACTCAAACAGGTGATCTTTCAGAGTTAAAACTTCCTTCCGATTTTCCAATATTTCCTAGAGTTGCCGCGCAAGTTCGTGGCTGCCTTGGACATCGTTGTCCTTATCGTGATAGGTGCTTTATTCAAAAAGCCTTAAAGAAAGCACAGAATTGGGATGTAATTGTCTCGAATTATCATATGTATTTTGCCTATGTAATGAACGGGAAGGGAACCTTCCCTGTGGATTTTGATGTGTTGATCTGCGATGAGGCCCACCGTATGGTCGATGCAGCTCGGTCGATTTCATCTGTAAGGGTTTCATGGGAAGATCTGGTTCGGCTTCTTAGAAGCAAAGGGGCCGCAACTGCCGAATCGTTCCTCTCAAATCGAGAGGAAGAACAAGGTGTGTTGCGGGACGAACTTTCTTCTGTCCAAGAAGAAGGAAGAAAACTTTTTGAGCTCCTTGAGGTTTCCATAGCCGACGGAGTGCTTATCCCTGTTCGTAACGAAGAGCTTTACCGTTGCGGATTACTGGTTTCTTCACATATAGAGACGGCCTTAAAAATGTTGCGTTCTATTGAAGAGCTGTGCAATGAGAAACCTTATGACGTGGATGACGGTCCTCTGGCTCTCGCCCTTGCATGGATAGAAGAGGTTCGGCTTTTTTCCCACTCTCTTCAGTGGTGTTTAGCAGTGGGCCATTTCCCTGAGTGGGCGTATTGGCGAGAAGGAGATGCCCTCGTAAGTGAACCTACCCTGTGCTCGGATAAGGTATCAGAGGGGATTCTTTCTCAAAAAGCAGAAAAGATCATTGCAATCTCTGCTACGATGACAGTAGAGGGATCTTTTGATTTTTGGAAGAGAGAAACAGGAATTATCCCTACAGATACGTATGTCCTAGAGTCTCCCTTTGATCTTGAAAAACAAATGAAAATACTCGTGGTGGATCTTGGTCTGAAAGTCATAGAAAAAGGCTATGACGAGCGGGTTTGTCGTGTAGTAGAACGTCTTTGTAATGACAACGGGGGAAGTTCTTTGGTTCTCCTCAGTTCCATGAGACTTGTTAAGAAGGTGGGCAATTGGCTTAAGGGAAGCCAACATCCTTACACAGTGTATGTTCAGAACGAATTACCCCGAACAGAACTTCTTGAACGTTTCAGATCAGATCTTTCAAGCGTGCTGATTGGGAGTGTTTCCTTCAGAGAAGGAGTAGATGTGCCGGGAGAAGGGTTGACCCAGGTTATTATTGACAGAATCCCCTTTCCTCACCCGAAAGATCCAGTTGTACAATCAAGAAACGAATTGGAAGGAAGAAAAGCTTTTGTAACAGTAATTCTCCCTCAGGCCAAAATGTTTCTACGTCAAGCTCTTGGACGCCTTATCCGATCAAAAAGTGATCAGGGCAGAGTTGTTATTCTTGATGGTAGAATTATTGATAGACAGGATTGGCGGATACGGAAAGATTTGCCCTTAGTTCCAATACAACGATTTACAGTCAAGAGTAATTCTGTTGCTCATGAGAAAACGGTGTGATATAGTATCAAGGCTGATCGGTTTCCGGTCTTTTGCATTGATGTTTTATTTTGTAACTGGGAGGTGTAGTCGTGAATAAAGGTACTTTTCAGCCCCATAATAGACCGCGAAAGAGAAAAATGGGATACCTCTCTCGTTCCAGTTCCCCCAGCGGATTGAGAATTCTTCGCAACCGGAGACGCAAGGGGCGTAAGCGTTTGGCTGTGTAGCTTTGAAGCTCGGATATTCACGCTCTGTGCGGCTCAAGAAGGGTTGGGAATATGATTATGTTTTCCGCACCGGCAGTCGCTTCAAAGGCGAGCTGGTGCGGTTGCTGTTTGTGGAGGCCCCCGACGATAGAACTAGGATAGGGCTGGCCGTAGGGAAACGCCAAGGATCGGCTTGTGTGCGCAATAGGGGACGGCGCATTCTGAAAGAGAGCATACGTCGTATTCTACCATGGGTAAAAGGAACATGGTGGTGTGTTTTTTCTCTTCGAACAGCAGGGCTGGAAGCAAATGCCTATGACGTGTATGATGATATGGTGGCTCTTTTAGGGCGTGTAGGGTTACTTGATGAGTCGTGGCCGGGGAATATGTGGGAGAAAAAGAATAAAAATGACGGATAGATTAAAATGTTGACAGAAATAGCCGTGACTGCTATTAGATTTTATCAGAAATGGATTTCTCCAATGTTAGGAAAGAATTGTCGATTTTATCCGACCTGTTCTCAGTACACCCTTGAGGCTATAGAAATGCATGGTATCTTGATCGGAAGTTGGCTTGGATTAATCCGTATAATGAAATGTGGTCCGTGGCATCCTGGGGGATATGATCCAGTGCCAGATTTTCCACTTAAGAGAAAAATATCTCCTAAAATCTACAATTCTGACTGAGGATGGTGAATGGTGTGGGTACTCTCTGGAAAGCAGCGGGGGATTTTATACTTCTTATCCTTGAAACCCTTCATAATTTAACGGGTTCATGGGGAATTGCAATTATTTTGCTGACACTGGCGGTAAGAATTCTTCTTCACCCTCTTACCCATAAACAAATGGTTAGCATGCAAAGGATGCAGAAGCTTCAGCCCCGCATGAAAATGTTGCAGGAAAAGTATAAGGATGACAAAGAAACACTGAATAGAGAAATTATGAGCTTGTATAAAGAAAACAAAGTAAACCCTGCGGCTGGATGTTTGCCTCTTCTTGTACAATTGCCTATTCTTATTCTATTATTCCGTTTGTTGATGAACTATAATTTTGGAAGTGTTCCTTTCCTTGGCTTCATTAGCCTTGAAGGATCTGTCCTTTCAACGCTGGCTCAGGCGGTAGCTCTTCCAGAAACAACTAAAATAGGTGTTATGGCTGTGCTATCTGGTGTTCTCGCCAACCCTGCGGGGTTGGCTCAAGTAGGCCTTTATCTGGGGAACCTCATGCTCCTTGTTGTTGTTGGTATTCTCACGTGGGCACAGCAGCAGATGAGTTCTACGGGGAATCCGCAGATGGCGATGATGAGCTGGTTTATGCCTCTCTTTCTCACCTTTATATGCCTTAGCCTGCCTGGGGGAGTTTTGTTGTATTGGGGAGTTTCATCTTTCCTGGGAGTAGCTCAGCAGTGGTGGATTACCAAAAAAACAAGTCAGGAAATGCAGGAGAAGCCAGTCTTACATAAATCTAAACCCGCAGGCAAAGAGGAAAATTAAAGGTATCCCGGGCATGGTAGAGTGTCGAAGGGGGATTATACATGACCGAGCAAGACAAGTTTATTATGGAAGTCAGCTCCATAGACGAAGCTAAAACATTGGCCGCGGCCAAGCTGGGATTAAATCCGGAGGACTTCCTTGTTAAGATAATCGAAGAAGAAAAAAGTTTTTTTGGTCTATTGGGGAGAAAATTAAGGGTAGAAGTATGGACTGAGCTGCCGGTATCAGTCTTAAAGGGGCAAGAACTGGCGGGGGATCTTATTAAACGTATGAGACTTTCCCTCTCTGTAAACGAGGAAGATGGTTTTTTGAACCTTTCTGGTGATGATGCTGGAATTATTATTGGAAAGTACGGCGAAACTCTGAAAGCCATGGAGTATCTCCTCAATCTTATGATGCGTGACGAGACCAGAGAGACCCGTATCAAATTAGATAGTGACGGGTATAGAGCCAGACGGGAGGCAAGTCTGAAACGCCTGGCCCTAGCAGCTGCCAGAAAAGTGGAAAAAAGGGGCAAACCTGCCTATCTTGAACCCATGTCCAGTTGGGAACGACGCATTATCCATTTGGCATTGAAAGATACAGATAGCGTAATGACACGCTCTGTAGGAGAAGAGCCGTCTCGCAAAGTAGTAGTTTGCCCAGCCCATTCTACAAGAAGCAAACGCCGTTAACACACTATGTATCCGGAACTATTCTCTATAAGGAATTTTACGATCCACAGCTATTACGTGCTGTGGATCGTTGCGTTAGTGACGGCTTTTCTCTGGACGTATAAAAGAGGAATTCAGTACTACGGCATCCCTCCCTCTAAAATGGGGCACTTGTTGGGAATGGTTGCTTTGGGAATTATTGCGGGTATATGTACTGGCATGGGTATTCATCTTGGTCGAGAAGCTGTATTTCAAGATCCCCTTAGCATACTTCATTTTTGGAAAGGAGGAATGTCTTCTTATTACAGTTTCATAGGCGGCTGTTGCTTTGCCTTCTTTTATATCTTCCGTACAAAATTGTCTCTATGGCGTGTTGCAGAATCGGCATCCCTCCCCTCCGCTGCGTTAATAGCTATTGGCCGGTGGGGCTGTTTTTTGAATGGTTGTTGTGGGGGAATTCCAACATCTCACCTTTGGGGAGTACGCTTCGCTATTGATCCGGAAGCTTTAATCCGCCATCCCACTCAGCTTTATTATTCTTTCGGAGCTCTTGCAATTCTCCTTGCGTTGCAATGGATTGAGTTTCGTTTAGGGGAAAGCGAGCGCTTTGTAAAAGCTGCATTTCTCTGGCCCCTATTTTTAATCCTTTGGGGTTTCTTGCGTATTTTTGTGGATCCACTTCGTATTGATTGGTACCTTTCTGGAATAGAAGCATCTCATAGAGGTAGTTTTTCCATGGTAATTGTAGGTGGAATCTGGCTTTCTTATTCTTGCTGGAAACTTATTCGTAAAATTTATGATTAAAGTATCAGTAAAAGAAACGATGTCCTTTTCAAAAAGCCGGATACAATAGATATGGAAAGTAAACGGAGGTGAAATAATATGAAAAGGATGTACAACACAATTGCTCTTCTTTCCATAATAGCTTTTGCTCTGAGTGCGATAAGCACTTCCTCTTTTGCTCAAGATGTTTTCACTGGGAACCCTATAGCGGTCATAGCGAAGGATGCTTCTCCAGCCGTGGTCAACATAGATGTAGAGGCTACAGTTACACGGTCAGTCTCTCCTTTCCCGAATGATCCCATATTCAAGCGTTTCTTTGGAGAAGAGTTTCAGCGTTTTTCTAGAACTATACCAATGAAAGGGCGTGGATCTGGCTTTATTGTTACAGACAACGGCCAAATTCTCACCAATAGTCATGTTGTAGAGGGAGCGGATAAGATTACAGTAACTCTTTCTGATGGACGGACCTTTCCCGCTGAAGTCCTAGGAACTGACCCTACTTTTGATTTAGCCGTGATCAGGATAGACGCCCGCAATCTGCCTGTGCTCAAACTTGGTGACTCTGACCGTATAGACGTGGGAGAGTGGGTTGTTGCCATAGGTAACCCTTTTGGCCTGGAGCACACTGTGACAGTTGGTGTCATATCTGCAAAAAACAGGAGCATTCACGCTGGAGATGTAAATTTTGACGGTTTTTTGCAAACTGATGCAGCTATTAATCCGGGGAATAGTGGCGGTCCCCTGATCAACCTTTCGGGGGAAGTTGTGGGGATAAACAGCGCTATTGTCCCTTATGCTCAGGGAATAGGATTCGCTATTCCTGTTAACATGGCGAAGCAGATAATGGATGATCTTGTAAAATATGGAAAGGTCAAAAGAGGTTGGCTTGGTGTGTACGTGCAGCCAGTGACGAAAGAGTTTATCACAGCTTATGGCTTAAAAGAAGAAAAAGGAGCCGTTATCAGCGATGTGGTGTCAGATTCGCCAGCGGATAAGGCAGGATTGCAGCGTGGCGATGTGATTATTGCTGTTAATGGTAACAAGATAGACAATCATCAGGATCTTGTTTTTAGAATACGCCAATTTATGGCAGGGGATACAGTTAATCTTGAGATAGTGCGTAAAGCAGAAAAGAAAAATATTTCTGTTAAACTAACAGAAGTTGCTCCTGCAGGAGAAGAAAGCCAGGAAAAAGGATCGCCTAAAACCTCAGAGCTTTTTAAAAAAGTTGGTGTTGAAGCAAGTAATGTTACCACACAGCTTCGTTCCCAGTACGGACTAAGATCAAAGGATGGAGTGGTTATAACCTTTGTTGAGCAGGGATCATTTGCTGCTCGTGCAGGGATTCGTGAAGGAGACCTGGTTCTGGAGGTAAATGGCACAAAAGTGTCTGATGTGAGCGACTTAAATAAAGCCGTGGGGAATAAGGACAATTCTTTAGTGCTTCTTTTAGGCCGGGGCGGGAGAACGTTCTTTGTTTCCATGAGTTTTTAAAACGCAAACTTATACTTATAAGTAAAGGGGCTGTCCTTTGAAGGACAGCCCCTTTACTTCGATTAAAAATATTTTATTATCACGATATCTCATATTCGGAAAGGGTGTTTGTATCAAGGGAAAAAGTCAAAGTGAAAGAGCTTCCTTTTCCCAAAGTAGATTGGATGTCCACTTCAGCTTTGTGCAATTCAGATATTCTCTGCACAAGGGGAAGTCCCAGCCCATATCCGCCTCCGCTTCGAGCTGTGTCCGCACGCCAAAAGAGGTCTCTGCACTTTTGAATAGCGTATTCATCCATCCCCTGGCCGGTATCCCAAATACGCAAATAGGCTTTCTGCTTTTTTATATCACTCCATGTTTCCACACCGATAGTTCCGCCTTCAGGAGTGTATTTGCTGGCATTGTCCAGGAGGTTTGTAACAACTCTTGTAAGAAGTTCAATGCTCCCGAAAACTGGGGCAAAAGAGAGTTTTTTCACCAGATGCTGACGTCTTGTTTTTTCAATGAGGGGAAACATGTTTTCACAGGCTTCATCAGCTGCCATAAGTAAATCCACCGATTCCATCCATTCTGGGCCTGAGAACTTTGAAAACCGGGACAACTCGAGTATAGACTCTACAATTTGTTGCATATTTTCGATCTGAACCATTATTTGCTGAAGCCGTTCCACGTAATAACTAGGTTCTCTAGTGGACATGAGCATTATTTCGATCTTTCCCTTGATGACGGCAATAGGAGTTCTAAGCTCATGGCTCGTATCTGCTGACAATTGCTTAAGTTGAGCAAGGGATTCTTCGTACTGGCGGAGCAGTTTATTAAGAGATTCGCGAAGCTCTACAAGTTGGGGATGATCCCCAAGAAAGGGTATTGTTACGCGGTCATTTTTTCTCTTCTTTTTTCGTAAGGATTGACACGTTTTTCGTAAGGGAGTGTAAATGCGAAGCTCAAGAAACCAGAGGGATATAAAAAAAGATAGTGCGCAACCGGCAAACAATCCTCCCATATAGGAAAAAAAGGAAGTTAAAGTGAAGGATGACGCTAACACAGCAAGGGACATAATTATAAAAAAAGAAATGGAAAAAAGGGACAACCTGAGGAGTTTCAGATTGCCCCTTTGGTTTGCTGAAGCCCTTGTTAAACGTATTTTAAAAGACCTAAGAAGTTTGCGAAGTTGCAAGTTCAATGCCTGATACCCTGGCTTTCCACTTAATGTTTAGATACAGTCTGGGCAAGTTACCTTGTACCCAACTCCTCGTACAGTTACAACCACTGTATCTAATCCTTGCTCGCGCAGCTTGTCTCTCAAATATTTTATATGTACGTCAACTACATTACTTGTCCCGTCATATTCTTTTTGCCAGACTTGAGAAATTATCTTTTCCCTGGTAAAAACTTGGTTTTCATGTCGAAGAAGCAATTCCAGAATATCAAACTCCCGTCTACGCAGTGGTAATATGGTGTTATCCACTCTACATTCCCTAGCTACTGGATCTATTGTCATAGATCCACAATGAAGGAGATTATGCTGCAACTCAGAAGTTCTCCTTAAAAGGGTACGAACTCTTGCAAGAAGCTCTCTGAAATCAAATGGTTTAACCAGAAAATCATCGGCACCCTTATTAAGGCCCTCTACCTTTTCGTCTACACTGTCTTTCGCCGTGAGAATAATGATAGGAAGAGTAGCACCATTTGAACGAAGTCTTTCAAGAACCTCTAGTCCGCTTATGCCAGGCAGCATGAGGTCCAGAACTATACACTCGCACTCCGGGTTCTTCGCTTTTTCCAGCCCTTCTTCTCCTGTATAAGCGCGCTCTACAGAAAACCCATTTTCTGCAAAGCCCTCGGCGAGAACCTGAACAAGATCCTTATTATCTTCAATAATAAGCAGTGACATGCTTATTACCTCCCCCCCGAACCAATTTATATTAAATGCTTTTGTTAACTCTCTATTATTTAACCATATACTTTAACCCATGTCGAGTGCAGAATTAGATTTTTTGAAAATTTATGTAGTTTTTCTGAATATGTGCGCAGGTAGTCAAAACATTGCCATATAGAAATATCCGTGGTAATATTCTTTAACCCATTACTAGGATCTACACAAAGCTGTATTTCTTGGTTTTCGGGATTTCATTAATTGAGGTGAACAATTATGTTGGAGAAGGATCAGAAACAGAGGATCATTGAAGAGTACCGCACCCATAATGTGGACACAGGGTCTCCAGAAGTTCAGATTGCCATGTTGACCGTGAGGATTCGTGAGCTTACAGAGCATATGAAGAACCACACAAAGGACTTCCATTCCAGGAGGGGACTTCTTAAGATGGTCGGAAGACGGCGTAAGCTTCTTCGCTATCTGAGGGAGAAAGACTTCAACAGATACCAGACTTTAATTGAACGCCTTGGTCTTCGTCACTAAAAAAACAGAATAAATTTTTATTCAAAGGTTTTTCTGTGCGAGAGCGGATATCCGCTCTCGCACTTTTTTTGTGGGATGTGTTATTCTTATCAAGTACAATACGAAGAGGTAGAAAATTAGAGGAGGAACAATGGATGAAAAAAGTATTTTCAATTGAGATCGGGGGTCATGAAATGACCTTCGAAACGGGGTGTGTGGCCAAACAGGCAAATGGTTCCATAGTGGCTAGGAGCGGGGATACAGTGGTTTTGACCACTACCTGCATTTCTGACACACCTCGTACGGGGATTGACTTTTTCCCCTTGCTAGTTGACTTTGAAGAAAGATATTACTCAGCAGGTAAAATCCCCGGAGGGTTTATCAAACGGGAAGGAAGACCAACTGAAAACGCCATTTTGAGTGCACGTGTCATTGACCGTTCTATACGTTCACTTTTCGATGAAAATCTTCGCTACGACATACATGTTGTTGCTACTGTGCTATCAGTAGATCAGCTTAACCCCCCCAGTGTACTCGCCATTAATGCAGCGTCTGTAGCTCTTATGATCTCTGAAATTCCGTGGGGAGGCCCCATAGGAGCTGTGCGCATCGGCTATATTAATGACCAGCTTGTAGTCAACCCTCTTGAAGAGCAAATGTTGGAATCCAAATTGGATTTGCTCGTATCTGGCCATAAGGACGGCATTACCATGGTTGAGGCGGGAGCTAACGAGGTATCAGAAGAGTTGCTCGTAGATGCTCTGGATCTTGCCCACACTGAAATTAAAAAGATTGTTGCCATGCAAGAAGAGATTCGGAAGCAGATTGGCAAGGAAAAGATAGATATTCCTGAACCAGAATTTTTTGAAGAGATAGATTCATGGCTAGGAGCAGAAATGCAAAAGCATGTATTAGAGGCAGTCAGTATTCACGAGAAAAAACCCAGGGCAGAAAAAATTCGTTACGTTAAAACCACATCTATCGAGCATTTCGCAGAAAATTATCCTGGTACGGAGGCTTATATTTCTGCGGCAGTTGACGAGATGGTGAAGAAAACAATGCGGTCCCGCATTCTTAATGAGCGAGAGCGGGCTGATGGTCGGGCAATGGATGAGATTCGCCCGATTACATGTGAAGTGGGAGTTTTGCCTCGTGTGCATGGTTCAGCTCTTTTTACCCGGGGCGAAACTCAGGCCCTCGTTGTGGCTACTTTGGGGATGATGGGAGTAGATGACCAGATTCTTGACGGCCTTAAACAGGACGAACCGAACAAGAGGTTCATCCTTCACTATAACTTTCCCCCCTATTCAGTTGGAGAAGTTCGTCCCATGCGGGGTCCGGGACGTCGTGAAATAGGGCATGGCGCCTTGGCTGAACGGGCTCTTCGCCCTATAATTCCCGATGAGGTTGAGTTCCCCTATGTGGTCCGTCTTGTTTCAGATATCCTGGAGTCGAACGGATCCAGTTCTCAGGCATCTATTTGCGGGGGAAGCCTTGCTCTTATGAACTCCGGAGTTCCCATTAACAGACATGTCGCTGGCATTGCCATGGGGCTCATAAAGGAAGGGGAAAAAGTAGAGATCTTGAGTGATATTCAGGGTCTTGAAGACCACTATGGTGATATGGACTTTAAAGTGGCCGGAACCCGCGAAGGTGTGACGGCCCTTCAGATGGATAACAAGGCAGGTGGCATTACTAGGGAAGTTCTTAAAAAGGCCCTCAATCAGGCAAAAGAAGGAAGATTGTTTATACTCGAGAAAATGGAATCTGCCATAGAAGAGCCTTCCGGCCTTTCTCCTTACGCGCCAAGGATTTATGTGACCCATATTGATCCTGAAAAAATCAGAGATATCATAGGCCCTGGCGGTAAGGTCATCCGAGGCATTACCCAGGAAACAGGAGTGAAGATCAATGTGGAAGATAATGGAGAAGTATATATAGCCGGAACATCAAGTGAGGGTGTTGAACGCGCACTGGCAATAATAAAGGGGCTTACAAAAGAATTGGAGCCAGGGGAAATATATCTGGGCAAAGTCACTCGGATTATGAATTTCGGGGCTTTTATAGAGTGTTTGCCAGGCAAAGAAGGTCTTCTCCACATAAGCGAAATCAGCCCTCACCGTGTCGGCAAAGTGGAAGATGTTTTTGGTGTTGGGGATACAGTCCTTGTCATGGTCAAAGAAATAGACGATATGGGACGGACTAATCTGACACGCAAGAAACTGTATGACCAGGAAGAAAGGGTTATAAAAGAGGGATTCGGCAAAGCCCTTGAAGAGGAGAAGGCAAAGGAAACCGCTATTGAAGCCAAAGCTGCTTCCGCTCCCCGTCCCGCTCCTGGCCAGCGTCGTGGTGGAAGTCAGGAACGGCCGGACCGTAGGCAGGGTGGACCTCGTCGATGAAGCGTGTAATGGTTAAGGTCGCCCGGCGAAACATAGAAATACCATTACCGGAATATGGAACTCCCTTTTCTGCCGGGGTGGATCTTCGTGCGGCGGAGCCTCTTCTTCTAAAGCCTGGAGAGAGGGGAAGTGTGGGTACTGGTCTCTATGTTGAGCTTCCAGAAGGTTATGAAGCTCAAGTGAGACCAAGAAGCGGTCTCGCTCTTCGTTCCGGTGTTACGGTGCTTAACACTCCAGGGACTATAGATTCTGATTACAGGGGGGAAGTTCGGGTTATCCTTATTAATCTCGGACAGGAACCTTTTCAGGTTATGCCACAGGATAGGATTGCACAAATGATCATAGCCCCTGTGGTTCAGTTAGTATGGGAGGAAAATGAATCCCTTTCAGATTCAGTACGTGGAGAAGGTGGCTTTGGCAGTACCGGTGTGAAGTAAAAGAGTTGACATTCTTACTTTTAGGTAGTATAAATTTCGCCAAATAGAATATGTAAGGCTATGAAGGGAAGAGTAGTTTTACGACCACTGAACAGAGAGTGGAGGCCATGGGCTGAGAGCCTCATGCAGCAGGGTAGACCGAAGACCATTCCTGAGCCGGCATCGAAGCTTGAAGCTTTTTGGCGTAAGATGCAGGGGAACGCCCCTTACAGCGTAAAGAGGGCCAGCTTTATAAGCTGGAACTGGAGTGGAACCGCGATATAGCCCACATCGTCTCCAGAAGGAGAGATGTGGGCATTATTTTTTAGGGGTGATACGCATGTTCGAGCTTAAAAACGCCAATGAGGATATGATAGAAATTGAAAGTGGCAGTGTTCTTAATGTATTGAAGCGCTGGGAGATGCATAAAGGGGCTGTGGCAGCCAAGATTAACGGTCGTTATGTTGATCTCTCAGCTGAGATCGCAGAGAGCGGATTGTTAGAAGCTATAGATGGCGCCAGCGAAGAGGGGCTTGATATTATACGGCACTCAGCAGCTCACCTTATGGCTCAGGCTTTTCAATCTCTTTATCCGGAAGCTCACTTTGGGATAGGCCCATCCATTAAAAACGGATTCTACTATGATATGGAACTCCCGGAATCAATTTCGGAGGAAGCGCTTCCAAAAATTGAAAAGGAAATGAAACGTCTTGCGAAGCGTGCTTTCCCCATAGAGCGCCAGATTTTGAAAAAAGAAGAAGCGATTGCCTTTTTTAAAGAGCGTGGAGAAAAGTACAAAGTGGAATTGATAGAGGAGATAGAAGATGGGACTGTGAGTCTGTACAGGCAGGGAGACTATGTAGACCTTTGCAGAGGGCCTCACGTACCGAATACTTCATGGATAAAGCATTTTAAACTTCTTTCAGTAGCCGGAGCTTATTGGAGGGGCGATGAAAAAAACATAATGTTGACCCGTGTCTACGGAACGGCTTTTGCAGATGAGGAATCTCTTCAAACTTATATAACAAGACTTGAAGAAGCGAAGAATAGAGACCACCGTAAAATAGGCAAAGAACTCGACCTTTTCAGTATTCAGCCCGAAGGTCCTGGATTTCCCTTCTTCCACCCCAAGGGCATGGCTATACTGAACAAGCTCACTGAGTTCTGGCGACAAGTTCACGAAAAGAACGGGTACTGCGAGATTCGAACCCCTCTTATTCTTGATCGCAGTCTTTGGATTCGTTCTGGGCATTGGGATCACTATCGTGACAACATGTATTTTACAGAGATCGACGAGATGCCTTTTGCCATTAAACCAATGAATTGCCCTGGTGGAATTCTTATTTATAAAAGTCAGATAAGAAGTTATCGTGATCTTCCCTTGCGGATGGCGGAATTAGGGATAGTCCACCGCCACGAGCGATCAGGTGTTCTTCATGGTTTAATGCGAGTACGTTGTTTTACGCAGGATGATGCTCATCTTTACTGCACACCAGAGCAGGTTAAAGATGAGATCAAAGGGATTATGTATCTTTGCCAGTACATATATAGGGATATCTTTGGCTTTAAATATACAATGGAGCTTTCTACCCGTCCTGAGAACTCCATGGGGTCAGAAGAACAGTGGAATATAGCTGAAACTGCCTTGAAAGAAGCTCTGGAAGAAACTAATATGCAATATCGCGTCAATCCTGGTGACGGCGCTTTTTATGGTCCCAAGATAGATTTCCACCTTGAGGATTGTATCGGACGTACATGGCAGTGTGGAACAATTCAGCTTGATTTCCAGATGCCTGAAAAATTCGACTTGACATTCGTCGGAGCTGACGGAAAAGAACATCGGCCCGTAATGCTTCACAGAACAATTCTGGGAAGTCTGGAACGGTTCTTCGGAATACTCATAGAACAGTTCGCTGGAGCTTTTCCTTATTGGTTAGCGCCTGTACAGGTCCGTTTGCTTCCTATCTCGGAAGATTTTCTTGATTATGCACGATTGGTTCAGGCGAAATTGGTTGCTAATAATATCAGGGTTGAAATAGATAGCAGAGATGAAAAGCTGGGGAAGAAGATCAGAGATGCCCAGATTCAGAAAATCCCATACATGGCCGTTATCGGAGAAAAAGAAGTTGCCAGCGATCAGGTCGCGCCTAGAGAGCGGAGCAGAGGGGATCTTGGTGCAATGTCAATCAACAGTTTTATTGATGTTTTAATGGAAGAAAAGAATCCGCTACTTAACAAGTAATTGCCAGATTTCAGCAGCTGTGATATAGTTTCTTAGTCTAAAGAAGAGGCCCACCCTCTCACCTGACGACGCAAGGCGTTGTTGTCTGGTCGAAACCATAACACTCTTTGAGAGTATTGCTTTGTATGTGTGAGGGTCGGTGGAAATCCATCGGCCCTTTTTTATATTATCACGGAGGTGAAGTGTTATAGCCAAAAGAGAAGCAGGGGAACCCCGCGTCAATGATGAAATCACTGTGAGTGAAGTGTTATTGATTGACGATAACGGAGTCAAAATAGGTGTCACCAAAATAGAGGATGCTTTACGTATGGCAGAAGAGAGAAATCTTGATCTAGTTGAGGTGGCTCCCCAGGCTAAAGTGCCAGTTTGCCGTATCCTTGATTATGGCAAATATCGTTATCAACTGCAGAAAAAAGAAAAAGATGCACGAAAGAAACAGAAGGGACAAACCCTAAAAGAAATCAAAATGCGTCCGAAAATCGATGAACACGACTATAATTTTAAGGTTAAGGCTGTTATGAATTTCTTGAAATGCGGACACCGGGTAAAAGTTTCTATTTTTTTCAGAGGTCGTGAGATGGCTTTCCTTGATAAAGGGCGCAATGTCCTTGCAAGAGTGGTTCATGACACAGAGAGTTTAGGCAAGGTAGAAGCAGAACCTCGTATGGAAGGTCGTTATATGAGAATGATGCTCACACCTTTAGGGCCGACAAAAACAAAGGAAACAAACAAACAGGATAAAAATCAGGAAGAAGTTGAACAGTCAGAGTAATAATCTTACTGAACAACTCTTTGGTGTAGTGTTTTAGTATACTTAACAGTGTGAAAGGAGGGTATTACTATGCCTAAGTTGAAATCTCATTCAGGAGCAAAAAAGAGATTCTCTTCAACCGGAACAGGCAAGTTCAGCTATAGAAAAAATGGAAGAGGGCATCTTTTGACAGGAAAGAGCAGAAGTCGTCTTCGTCGTCTCCGTAAAACGGGGTATGTTCCAGAAACATTGGCTGGAGATCTAAAAAAGCTGCTTCCCTATAGCTAGGGGTCGATTTCACGTATAAAATAAAGAATTTATGATTAAGAGAGGTGACATGCTATGCCTCGTGTTAAGGGTGGTAGCGTTAGTAATAAAAAAAGGAAAAAGCTATTTTCCATCACAAAAGGGTATTGGGGCAAAAAGAAGAATGTTTATAGAAGAGCGAGGGAAGCTTTTCTTAAATCTCTGTCTAGAGCCTATGATGACCGCAAACTGAAGAAAAGAGATTTTAGGCGTTTGTGGATCACTCGTATAAATGCGGCTGCGCGGGCCCAGGGGATGAGCTATAGTTCGCTTATAGCCGGACTTAAAAAAGCGGGCATTGGAATTAACAGAAAAATGCTTTCAGAACTGGCCATCAACGATATGCCGGCCTTTGCAAAATTGGTTGAACAAGCCCGTAATGCGTTAGGACAGTAGTTTTGAAAACGTATAGTTCTCTCCGAGTAGAGAGAACCATTGTAGCAGGGTTCCTATCGCTGATAGTGATAGGAACCCTGCTTATATGGGCCTTTAATTTGGAGGGAGAGCACTCTATCGCAGTTGTAGACGCTTTATTTACGGCGACATCTGCTGTTTGTGTTACAGGATTGACTGTTGTAGACACCGGTAAAGATCTGACGTTATTGTCTCAATGGGTTGTCCTTGTCCTTATACAACTGGGAGGACTTGGGGTTATGACTGCCGCTACGACCCTTCTACTACTTTTCAGACAAAAAATAGGGATACGCCAACGTTTGCTTTTTGCGGGAGGTCTTGGACTCGATACGCCGGCAGGAGCCATTAAGCTTCTTATCCTCATATTGAAGATGACTGTTGCAATAGAGGTGGCTGGGGCCGTCCCCCTTTTCATAGCATTTGTTCGGGACTACAACCCGGCGCGGGCTTTATATCTGGCTTTATTTCATAGCATTAGTGCTTTCTGCAACGCAGGTTTTTCTCCTTTCTCAACGGGCTTGCAAGGTTATGCTCATACTTTTCTTGTCCCCGCCACTATTATGCTTCTAATTATTTTAGGTGGTGCAGGCTTTCTTGTTCTTTTGGGAATAGCCCGATATATGAGAAGGGGTGAACCATTGACACCTCACTGCCACCTTGTCATAAAGGTTACAGGTATCCTGATCATTGGCGGAGCTTTTCTATTTCTTATTTCTGACTGGAACGGGGCATTTAGAGGACTATCTCCAACTCTTAAAGTATGGAACGCTCTTTTTCAGAGCGTCACCCCTCGCACTGCGGGGTTTGATACTATACGAACAGCGAACTTTACAGCTTTGGGGGTTTTTGTTACCTGCCTATTGATGATCATAGGGGCTTCTCCCGGCTCTACTGGTGGTGGGGTCAAAACGACGACCTTGGGACTTTTAGTCTATTCGGCTCTTTGTGAGATGAGGGGAAGAAATAACATTGTTTATGCTAATCGTAATATATCCTTTAATAATGTGCGCAGAGCTCTTTCGTTAAGCCTTCTGTACGTTAGTACCGTCCTTTTGAGTATAGTGTTATTGTCTTTTACGGAAACGGCTCCCTTCCACACATTGATCTTTGAAGCCTTCTCCGCTATGGGCACGGTGGGACTTTCATTGGGAATTACGTCGTCCCTTTCTACAATGGGTAAAATTATTCTTATAATGTTGATGTTCTGGGGAAGGGTTGGTATCCTTACATTTATGTACGTAGTAATAACTCGAGAAACACGGGATAATGTGAATTACGCTGCAACAAACATCCCGGTAGGCTAGGAGGCTAATGGGTATGGCTGAGAAAAGAAAAATGGTCCTTGTGGTTGGATTGGGACGTTTTGGCCTCTCCTTATGTGAAAAGCTGGCTGCTATGGGGCAGTATGTAGTTGGAGTTGATGCAGACCCGGCCAAAGTTGAAGCAGTAGCAGATATTATAGCTTTAGCAGCTCAGCTTGACGCTACTGATGAAGATGCTCTTATAAAAGTTGGGGCGAAAGAAGCGGACATCGCTGTCGTTACCATAGGAGAAAACATAGAGGCTAGTATTCTTGCAACCACTATAATCAAGGGGTTTAATATCCCCCTTGTTGTAGCTCGTGCTCAGACGGCACTTCATGCCAGAGTCCTTTCGCGGGTCGGGGCACATAGAGTTATTTTCCCAGAACGGGATATGGGGCAAAAAGTAGCGGAACAGTTTGTCCATCCTTGGCTTTCAAGTTTCTCTCAACTTCCGGGTGGAGACTATTTGGTGGGAGAAGTTATGCCATTGCGTGAAATGTTGGGGAAAAGCCTTGCCGAACTGGATTTTCGGAAGAAATATAATGCAATGGTTTTGCTTTTTGATAGGAAAGGGTCACGATTTTTGCCGTCGGCAGATACGGTTATAAATAAAGACGATCTCCTTCTTATCGCCGGTAAAAAGAATGATTTGGATAAACTTTTATTGGCCATTGAGGAAGAACGTGAAAGGGAGGGTAATGGAGCGTGAGCGAAATTCATAACAATATAGAAAAGTGTCGTGTTGAATTTCTGGATCAGCTTGAACAGGCCAGTTCTGCTGATGAAATTCAGGATCTGAAAGTGAAGTACCTTGGTAAAAAAGGGAAAGTCACGTCGCTTTTGAAAACTCTTGGATCACTGCCTCCAGAGAAAAGGCCAGCGGTGGGGCAGTTGGTCAACAAGCTGAGAGATGAAATAGAAGAACAGCTTTCAATACGCAAAACTTTTTTGGAAGAAAAAGAATGGGAGGAAGCAGAACAGAAAGAGTTCATTGATGTGACCCTCCCTTCTCGCGGCCGGACGTGGGGTGCTTTTCATCCAGTGGCACAGGTTACTATTGATGTCATAAATATCCTTTCAGGATTAGGCTTTTCTGTTGCTTTGGGCCCCGAGATCGAGGATGATTTTCATAATTTTGAGGCCCTTAATATTCCATCTTTTCACCCGGCAAGGGATATGCAGGATACTTTTTATTTTGATGAAAAACATTTGCTTAGAACACATACTTCTCCAGTGCAGGTTCGCTCTATGCTGAAATATGGGGCACCTCTTAGAATAGTATGTCCAGGAAAGGTCTATCGACGGGATAGTGACCCGACTCATTCACCCATGTTCCATCAGCTGGAAGGCCTTCTTGTGGATAAAGATATTGCCATTGCTGACTTAAAGGGATGCTTAGAAGTGCTGGTTAACAGTATTTTTGGTCGGCCGCTCAAAGCGCGATATCGAGCTAGCTATTTCCCATTCACCGAACCCTCTCTTGAACTGGACGTAGAGTGTGTTGAATGCTCTGGGAAGAATCCCCAGTGCCGTATTTGTAAAGGTACGGGCTGGCTTGAAATAGGCGGTCTCGGTATGGTTCACCCGAATGTTTTGAGAGCTGGTGGTATTGATCCTAATGTTTACAACGGCTTTGCCTGGGGAATGGGGCTTGATCGCCTTGCTCTGCTAAAGTACAAACTGACAGACCTCCGCGTTCTTTTTGAGGGGAATGTCCCCTATCTTCTTTCTGGGAGGTGCAAATCATGTTAGTGTCCTGGAATTGGCTTAATGGCCTTGTATCTATTCCCGCGTCTCTTGAAGAGGTTGCGGAAAAACTTACTCTCACTGGTTGCGAAGTAGAGGCAATAACTCGTCCATGCGAAAGGTTATCAGGTGTGCGGGTTGCCCAGGTTATTGCTCTCGAACCGCATTCTCGTAAAAATTCCCTTCGAGTAGCCTCTCTCAATTATGGGGAGGGGGCAGCAGTCTGTGTCACAGCTGCTACCAATTTAAAAATTGGAGATCTTGTACCTTATGGGCCTTCAGGTGCCGTACTTGCTGATGGAACAGTGCTTGGAGAAAGGGATTTTGATGGTGTGGTGAGCCAGGGGATGATGCTTTCGGCTGATGAAATTGGTCTCCCTGATATAGCTGATGAATCTGGCATTTTACGCCTACCTTCGGATGCTCCTGTCGGAAAAGACGTAAAGAAATATCTACGCCTGGACGATGCGGTTCTTGATATCTCTATTACACCGAATAGAGGGGATTTGTTGAGTGCTCTTGGCATCGCCAGGGAAGTGTACGCTCTTTTCCCAGATGTTGTAGGCAGGAAAAACTTTAAGAATCGTTCAAATGAAGGTATGGAGTGGCCTGTTAATTTCCGCTCTATATCTTTGGAGGACGAAGGTTGTCGGTGTTATCTGTTGGGACTTGCTACAGATGTCAAGATCGAACCATCTCCATTGCCTATACGCATATTACTATCTCTTATGGGTATGCGCCCCATATCCAATATAGTCGATGCTACCAACCTGACCATGCTTTTAATGGGTCAGCCTCTCCATGCCTTTGATCTAGACCGTTTACCAGAGAACGAAATTACAGTTCGCTCTGCCACGCCAGAAGAAAAGATCATTACTCTTGACGGCAAAGAAAGAGTCCTTGATCCCCTTGATATTCTCATTACAAGTGGAGGATCAGCCATTGGTATTGCTGGAGTTATGGGAGGGGAGAATACTGAAATTTGTGAAACGACTCGCAATGTTGTCATAGAAAGCGCTAATTTTGATGCAATAAGGGTTAGCCGCACTTCTCGCCGCCTTGGGCTTAATAGTGAAGCGGCTTTCAGGTACTCAAGGGGAGTAGATCCAGAACTCGTATACCCAGCTATGGCCTATGTTATTTCTCTACTGAAGAAGTGGGGCGCCGCTACCACGGAATGGGAAGTCCTTGAAGCAACAACAGGATCCATCAGCGGCCGTGAAGTAGTATTGACCCGGGAAAAACTCAATAAACTATTGTTATGGGATGATCTTCAAGAGTCTTCTCAAATTCTTGGGCGTCTTGGTATCAGAGAGGTGTCAAAAGAAAAAGAGAACATGCGTATTTTTAAAATCCCTTCTTACAGGCCAGATATCTCAATAGAGGAAGATCTTATCGAAGAAGTGGCCAGAATTCGGGGATATAACGATATGCCAAGTCGTCTCCCTCAAAAGATGAGCCATCCAGGAGAAAGAGGGGCATGGACGGAACTCCAGGCAGGTCTGCGCCAAATAGCGTTGGCAAGAGGATACATTGAGGTTGTAACATACTCTTTCCTGTCACCGTCTTATATAAAACTTCTTCGGTTGCCGGAAGATGATGAAAGGGCACACCCCTTTGTCTTATCCAATCCTCTTAGCGCAGACCTTTCGGCAATGCGGACATTGATGCTTCCAGGCCTGATTAACGCTCTTGCTTCTTCACTCCGATCCGGGTGGAGAGAGGCTGTTCGCCTATTTGAACTGGGCAGGGTATTCCTGCGGGATTCAGAATCAGACGCGGGGAAAAAAGAAGTAGAGAGGTTAGCAGGGCTTATCTACCCAGGCCGTGACATACGTAATGTTTATAAAGAATGTCTAGTAGAAGATTTTATGTCTGTCAAAAGCGATGTAGAAGCTTTTCTTCAGAGCAGGGGCGTAAATTACATCTTAAGGTTGGGGGCAGAACCCTTCGGACACGGGGGACAAACAGCTGAGATATGTATTGGCAATGAAAAAGTTGGCTACATTGCCCGGCTTAAACCATCCCTTGAAAAAGAACTGGACATGGGGTCCCCTATATATGCTTTTGAGATATCCCTTGATCCACTTATTGAGGATGTCCATCCTTTGTTCTGCGAAAATCCGCCATATCCTGCTGTCCACCGGGATATATCTCTTTTAGTGCCTGAAAATAAAGAAGGAAAGACAGTAGAAGATGAAATTCGTTCAGCAGCAGGTTCTTTGCTTTGGAACCTTCGTCTTTTCGATGTGTATAAGGGCCATGGCGTTCCGGAAGGATCGCGCAGCCTGGCTTTCTCCCTTGCCTATAGGGATATGAAACGCACGCTTAGCGATGAAGAAGTTGATGCAGTGCATAATAGAGTAAGGGAAGAAATGGCGTCAAAAGGGTATACTCTTCGCTAAATGATGAGTTCAGGAACGGAGGCACTGGCTATGATAACTCTGAATTCTATCGAACAACTGGCTAATCGTTTAGCAGAATTGCTAACAAAGTTAAAAGATGAAAACGAGCAGTTAAAAAAAGAAGCTCACTCTCTCAGGCAAAAAGTGTCAGAAAAAGATCTGGAGCATATACGAGAAATGAAAGAGCTTCAGCGAACAATAGAAAGACTTGAGCGAGAGAGAATGATGTTGCAAAAAGAAAAGGCTCAGCTAGACAATCAGATGAAGAGCGTTTACGATAAACTGAATGCCTTGTTACCAGAACAATCAGAACAAGGTCATAATTCCTAACAGAGGAGCTGAATGCTTTGTCTATCCCTGTGCGGGATGTAACGCTCAAGCTCGGTAAAAAGGAATACCACTTGAAAACAACATTGAACGAGGAATCATATGGGCGAGTTGTTTCATTGTTGAAAGAGTCTGCTGATAAGATTGGCAAAGAGACTGGCCAGGAGCATCTTTTGCTTCTGGTAAGTCTCCATCTTGCCTATTGTCTTGACCACGCCAATGAGACTTTTGAAGATATTATTCAAAAATATTCTCCAGGGGAAAATTCCAGACCATGACTCTGGCGTTAGGTATTGATATTTCAATTGTTTTTGTATTGATCTTTCTCTCTTTACGTGGGCTCTTCCGGGGGCTTACAGGTGAGTTGTTTTCTCTTGGTGGAGTAATTGGGGGGGCTTTTCTTGCATGGCATTTAGGCCCTGCCCTTTCCAGCTGGTATTTAGAGAAATGGGCCGGTAACCCTTCGATTGTTCTTGTCATTTCAATGGCCCTGCTGTTTATTCTTGTTGTTGTCATTGCGACCCTTGCATGCCGTATGGTTCAGATTTTTTTAAGATGGTCTGCCTTATCCTTCATTGATAGGATTCTTGGGGGGATGGCTGGAGCTCTGAAGGGAGTTTTCCTTGTCCTTTTCCTCTATGCAGTATTGATGGCGTTTTCCTCTTTTATATCTCCTCAGTGGTTTAAGGAGAGCATTGCTATGAAACTAGCTTCTCAGGCATGGCCGTATGTCAATACATTTCTTTATTCTGCGGAAGGGGATAACCTATCCCATGAAAGTACGTAAGGAAGTTTGGAATCTCCTTGAAATCGATAAAATTCTTTCTATCTTTGCTAAATCACTACGCAGCGATCTTGGCTTATCAGTTCTCACAGCTATAACTCCCTGTGAAACAATAGACACCCTTCGCAACCGCCAGAACCTCCTGATTGCTTATCGTGATTATGTTGATCGTTATGGAGATTTTCCTTGGAATCAGAATGTAAGCAGTGTTGCGGAAGAAATACATGCTGCTCGAAAAACTGCACTCTTGACAGGTCAGGAGCTAGTTGCTGTCCGCATGCTTCTGTTGCTTGCGACCAGAATCAAAGATGTTTTAAACCAAGTGAAAGATGAGTTCGCTCCTTTTGCAGGCGTGCTTAAGAAAATACGAGATTTCAAATACGAGATTGAATCACTTGCCGTCTTGGATGAAGATGGAAACCTTTTTGATTCTGCTACTCCGACTTTGTTGCGAATTAGAAAAAGTGAAGAGGCAGTTCGTCAATCAATTCGATTAAGGGCACAGGCCCTTTTCGCTAATTCCCGAATAAATAATATGTTGCAGGAACGTTTGCTCACTTTTAGACAGAATAGATTTACTGTTCTTGTCCGGCAAGAATTCGCATCTCGTTTCCCCGGCACGTTTATCGACCGCTCTGGTTCCGGTAACTCTGTTTACATGGAACCTCGAAGTCTTGCAGAGCTTAATAGCCGCCTTGTACTTCTTATACAGGATGAAGAAGAGGAAAAGAGGAGAATATTATCAGAACTCACTCAAATGATTCTTGGGAGAGAAAAAGCAATAGTCGACGCAGAAGGTGTTCTAGGTCAGATAGATATACTCTATGCTCTTACTGACGTTATGGGAAAATATGGATGGACTCTTCCGGAACTCTCAAAAAAGCCTTTTTTTGTCTTTTATGATCTACTTCACCCACTCTTGGGTGAAAAGGGAATCCCTCTTACAATTGAATGCGGGAGAAGCTTCCATGTCCTTGTTGTTACTGGGCCAAATACTGGTGGTAAAACAGTAGCCCTTAAAACTGTTGGTATGGGCATAATCCTTGCGTGGTGCGGTTTTCCCCTTCCAGCAAAGGAAGGAACTGTAGTTGGTAATCTTGACAACGTATTTGCAGACATAGGGGACGAACAGAGTATTGAGCAGAATCTTTCTACATTTAGCGCTCATCTTAAAAACATTATCCATATTCTTTCAGAAGCAACGCGATCTTCTCTTGTTCTTCTCGATGAACTTGGGGCTGGGACCGACCCTCAGGAAGGAGCGGCATTAGGAATAGCTCTCATAGACACTTTACGGGAAAAGAAAAGCATTACTTTAGCGACGACCCACCATAATCCTATTAAAAGCTACGCTTTAACTACTCCCCATGTGGAAACAGCGAGCATGGAATTTAACGTAGAGACCCTGGCGCCTACGTATCATCTTCTCATGGGCATCCCGGGGCGAAGTAATGCCATTTATATTGCAGAGCGTTACGGCATGCCGTCAGAAGTGCTTCAGAAGGCCAGGGCGACCCTTAAAGAGCAGGAAATATCCATGGAGGAAGTCATTGCAGATCTTCATGAGAGGAAGGCTCTGCTAAACCATGAGTGGGAAAAAATGGAAGAGCAACGTCAAAAGGCCGACCTTTTGAGCAAGGAGTATTCTGAAAAAATGAAGGCGCTTGAAGAACAAAGAGAGAAAATAATAGCCAAAGCAGAACAACAGGCTGCAACTGTTCTTGCATCAGCAGAAGAAGAGTCAAGGCGGATGATACGTGACCTGGACGAAGCAGCCAGGTCTGTGGTTCAAAGGAATTTACATGGGAAAAGAGAGAACATACGGGAAAAAAGAAAAGAACTTGAGCAAAAAGAGGAAAAGAGATTCATTAAAAAAATGAAGGATGAAAAACGCAATTTAGAAATAGGTGATGCTGTTTCAATTGCGGGGACCTCTATAACAGGCACTATACTGGCTCTGAAAGGAAATAAAGCAGAAGTGCAGGCAGGTGCTGCACGTATGGATGTTCCCTTGATCTCTTTGACACCAACGTCAAAAAAGGTCAGAGACGCCTTGCCGGAAAGCCCAGCCATGAGCGCAACTAAGCCTCAGGGCGTGCCCCTTTCCTTGATGATCAGGGGGATGACAGTAGACGAAGCCATGCCTCTGGTAGAGCAATATCTTGACAGAGCAATGCGCGCAGGATATCTGAGTGTAGAAATTATACATGGCCGAGGAGAAGGCATTCTCCGTCGGGAAGTTCACCAATTTTGTGCACATCTAAGTTATGTTGAAAGCTATCGTCTTGGCGGCCCCGGCGAGGGCGGGCATGGGGTGACAATTGTAACTTTTAAAAAGTAATAATGTTCAGACTTACTCAGTTGCAGTAAATCCTGGCACGTGGTAATATTTTCGACGTTCATTAGGTGCCTGTAGCTCAGCGGATAGAGCGTTGGCCTCCGGAGCCAAAGGTCTGGGGTTCGAATCCCCGCAGGCACGCCATTTAATAAAATAGCCGGGTCGCTTAAGCGGGCCGGTTTTTTTATTATGTTCTTATGTATAGCCTGTATAGCAGCAACTTGAGCTACTTGCCCTTATTTCACAATCCTGTCACGAAGTGCCACTTTCATTGCTTCTTCCATGGGTAAGAAAAGCCCCCCTTTTTTAAATTATAAAATAACAGATGACTTTTTGCCCGGTGTGCCATCAACGTTGACACTTCAGGTATCCATGCCTATACTTTGTATTAAATTAATGGGATAGTGTCCCGCGAGATGGTACGCCATTAGTATTATTGGCCTTATTTTAAGTTTATGAGTGTTGGGTGGCAGATATGAATCCGCTAATTTCTATGCGAACACAATAAATACTTTTCAAAACTATAACTATAACTATAACTATAACTATAACTATAAATATAAAGATTGTAGGAGGTATGTTATGACAACGCAATTGATTGAGTGTGTCCCTAATTTTAGTGAGGGTCGCCGCAAGGATGTTATCGAGGCAATCGTTGATTCTTTTCGCGGTAAGAGAGGACTCTATCTTCTGGACTACAGAGCTGACGAAGATCACAACCGCCTTGTTATCAGTCTTGTGGGCGAACCGGCTCCGATCCAAGAATCCCTTATCGAAGCAACAAAAACTGCACTGAAACATATTGACATGAATTTACATCATGGAGGGCATCCTCGCATTGGCGCAGTTGATGTCATTCCTTTTACTCCGCTTAAAGGTATCACTATGAAAGAGTGCGTCGACTTGGCACACTCTTTTGGTGAGTGCTATTTTAAAAATACAGGTATTCCTGTTTACTTTTACGAAGATGCGGCAAAGATGCCTGCAAGAAAGAAATTGGAAGTTGTCCGAAAGGGGCAGTACGAGGTTCTTAAGGATGAGGCAAAGAATAATCCAGATCGTTATCCTGATATTGGTGGGCCAGGGCTTCATCCCACAGCTGGAGGAACGGCAGTGGGAACAAGAAAACTTCTTGTTGCCTTTAACGTTAACCTTAAGACAGAAGATGTTGAGATAGCAAAGAAGATCGCAAACACTGTTCGTGCGTCTTCAGGTGGCTTCTGTCATGTTAAAGGCATTGGCCTTGCACTTGAAGAGCGTGGAATTACACAAGTCAGTATGAATTTGGTTGACTACGAGGCAAACTCTCTTTACAGGGTACTCGAAACAATTCGTATGGAAGCAAAGCGTTGGGGTGTGTCGGTTCTCGAGACAGAAATCTATGGTATGATTCCAGCCAAGGCTCTTATTGATAGTGCAGCTTATTACTTACAAATTGCAGACTTCGACCCCTCACAGGTCCTTGAGCTCCGGCTTCTTGAGCTTATGGGAAAAAATGGCGAATAATAATTAGGAGAAAGCTTCATGGACAACGATTACATATTTGCAATAAAAAGAAGGAGCCCTCATGGCGCGCGAAGAATATTTTAACAGGTCTCTTTTGCGGGCACTTTTGATAGTTGAAGCCCTTGGTAAAGAAAAAACTCCCCTTGGAATAGGTGAGATTAGTAGATTGACAGGGTTAAGCAAAAGTACAACCCATCGGTTAGTTTTGACATTAGAGAGCAGAGGGTGGTTAAAACGATTGCCTGATAACGACAAGTATTGCTTGGGAATGAAGCTTGTCACCCTCTCATGGATAGCGCGCGAGGAGTTTGCTTCATGTCGGGAAGTTCACCCTTTTTTATGCAAGCTAGCCGATATTACTAAAGAAACGGTATTGCTTAACGTGTGGAATAATAACGAAGTTATTTGTGTCGACAAAATTGAAGCATCTCAGCAAATTAGCGTCACACCGAAGTTGAATCAATCTTTCCCCATTCATGCGGGAGCATCTGGCTTTGCGGTTCTTACTACAATGCCTTTTCAAATGGTTGCGCAAATATTTAATACACGTAAATTTGAAACTTATACAGCACGCACGTTGATTGATCCGCAAAAACTTCTAAGGAAATACGCTGAAGCAAAAGAAAAGGGCTATGTCATAAGCTTTGGGGAAAAGGATGATGGTGTTACTGGTATAGCAACCGGACTTTATTTTCCTCATGAACAGAACTATGCGAGCATTTCTGTAGTTTTACCAGACTCACGTGCCACAGAAGATGTTAACGAGAAAATTATTTCTGCTGTTTTGGACATAAAAGAAGAGATCAATCTACATTTTAATTTTGCGACAAAGAGCATTTAGTAGGAGGCAGAACTTATTGTGGTTGTAGCAGCTTGGAGAAAAGGAGACAACCTCAAGGAATGGTAGGATGTGAACATTGCATGTAGAGCTATTGATAACGTTGTTTTTGTGGCGGCAGTGAACAGGATAGGTCCCGCTAATGATGAGAGGGAGTTTCTTGGCAGGTCTGTCGTGATTGATCCCAAGGGGTATGTTGTTTCAGGTAAGGTAGATGAAAAAGAGAGAATAATATTTTCAGAGATAGACTTGAACGATGTAAGTGAATGTCGCTTTAATAATACAGTTTTGCTTGATCGTAATTTAAATGAATACTATATATTAAATAGATTGTGTGAGTCTTTATAAACAGATAGAGTAGGTGGCTCCTTTATTGCATCTTCAACCTGGTAGACAAAATAAGAGCCTCCAAGTTGAGTGTCTCAAACTACGATTTACGAAATTCAAGAATACGTCGTGACTTCAAGTTTTTTGGGGTAAATTAGTAGCCTTGATTTTTAATATGGCGTATGTTTTCTTTTTAAATTTTTCTATTTTAGCAGCGTAAAGAAAAGAAACATGTAATGTGATTTTTTAATTTTTGACTATGATTCATATGAAGAAAGCCGTTAATCAGTGCTTTGAAAAAAACGAAGCTCTGAAAATAAAGGTCTGGGGTTCAAATCCTCGCAGGCACATCATTTTGTGACGTAAGCCGGATTGAAAAGGAAATGATTAGGGTGAAACTCTTTACTGCTTCAGCATTGCTTGTGCTGTTTGTTTTTCTCGGACTTGGTACGATCGTTGCCCGTAAAATAAAGGAAGCCAGTGATTATACAGTTGCAGGACGAAAAGCAGGGTTAAGCGGAGTCGCGGGTGTTATTATGGGGGCTCTTATTGGAGGGGCTTCTACGGTGGGAACCGCTCAGATGGCTTACGAATATGGCCTTTCAGCATGGTGGTTCACTCTGGGTGGCGGCATAGGGTGTCTCATTTTGGGATGGGGATTTGCATCTCCTTTGCGAAGTTCTGGTGTTGTGACCATTCCAGAATTTCTTAAAAGACATTATGGCAGATCAGTCAGCATGCTTTCCATGGTGGCATCATCAGTTGGAACATATATTTCTGTGGTTGCTCAATTTCTTTCAGGTGTTGCTTTGTTGCAGACAGTTTTTCCTTTCCCTTCTTTTGTTGCATCCATTGGTGTAGCTTGTCTGATCCTTGGATTTCTGTGTTTAGGCGGTCTGAAAAGTTACAGCGTTATAGGGAAAGCAAAGATAGCGATGCTCTTCCTTATTCTGACAGTTTCGGTATTACTTGGTATGGGTAAAGGAGTAACCCCCTCCTGGCTTTATCATAATATTGGAAATAAAACTTTATTCAGCCCCTTCGGATTTGGCGTGGGAAAGGGACTGGGAGCGTTTCTGTCGATGATAGTTGGTATTTTCTGTACTCAAATTTATATACAAGGAGTTTTTGCAGCTTCAAATCCAGACACGGCTCGTAAGGGGACGTTATTAGCTGGTATCCTTATTCCTCCCCTTGGCTTAATGGGGATTTACATAGGTCTTTTTATGAGGACTGCTGGTGTTTCTATTGTACCGTCACAAGCTCTGCCAATGTTCATACGCTTGTACTTTCCTCCCATCCTGGGTGGAATATTCTGGGCAGGAATATTGATAACTGTAGTTGGTGCTGCTGCAGGTCTTTCTTTTGGTATTGCTACAAATCTAGTGCAAGATTTTCTGAAAGCCTTGCCATATATGAAAATGGATGAAAAAAGAGCTCTTTTTATGAGTAGGGCAGCTGTGATTTTTATAGTTCTAAGCGCAGCTTATATGGGAGAGTTGTTTAGTGGTGATATGATTCTTCAGTGGAGTTATTTAAGTATGAGCCTGCGGGGGGCTGGAACTTTTTTCCCTTTCATCGTTGCCCTTCTGTTCCCCCTTCAGCTTTCTCCCTGTTGGACATTATGCTCTGCTGGTGGAGGCTTATTGGCAGTATTGATAGCGCCTTTTATATTTACTAATGTCCCCCCGCTTTTTCTTGGACTTTTAGTTTCAGCGTCTTTCTCTGGCTTAGGTATTTGTTTACGGAGGTGATTTTTATGATCGGGCAGACCAAGATTATGAAAATAATTGATTCTACTGAAAAAGTAATAAAAATTATAGTTGATCCCAATCCTTTCCACCCTGCAGGAGGAGGTCAGCCAGGAGATACGGGTTGTTTAAGGGCTGAAAATTTTCTTGCCCATGTCATAGATTGCCAAAAAGAAGGAGAAGAGATTGTCCTTTATATAAAAGTCAAAAGTGGTACCATCCATGAAAATATGCAAGTTGAAAGTTTTGTTGACTTGGAGCGCCAGTGGCTTCTTTCGCGGATGCATTCCGGGGAACATGTTATTTCAAAGGTACTTGAGAACACATACCCAGAACTGCATATTTATAAAGTTGACGTAGGAACAGAATCCACTGCGGTATATTTACGCTATCCTCACGAATTGAACTGGGAAATTCTTTTTAAGGCCGAGGAAGACGCAAATGAAGTTATTAAAAAAGATCTTCCTGTCACTGTGGATGTATTGTCTCCTGAAGATGCAAAAAAGATGATAGATCTGAAAGCAAACTGGGAGCGTATAGGGGAAAATGATTTGATTCGTGTGGTGACTATCCCCGACTTCGATATGATTGCATGCTCAGGGACCCACGTTTCCAGAACTTCCGATATTGGAGGTGTTTTTATTGAAGGGTTCAACGGCAGAGCTCCTGAATGGGAGTTTCGCTTTACGGTCCATAGAGAAGAGACAATGAGGAAAGAGAGCTATGTTATGCGAAAATTGCTTCGCACCATTGGTTGTCCTCTTGAAAAACTCGAAGAAGTTTTTAAAAGACTTCAAACGGAGAACAAAGCTCTTATTAAAGGATTGGAACATCTTAAAGAATATGTTTTCTTCCCCTGGATGGAGCACTCTATGGGAGGTTACCCTCTATATTCCTTTGAACTTTTTAATATTCCTATAGAAATAGCCTCTTCCTGTGTAAGTCGCAAACTTAAAGAGATACCAGAGGCGATTTGTCTTTGTATAGTACCAGCCGAGGAAGGATGTCATTTCCTTTTAGGAGGAGGAGAAAAAACATCCCTTGATCTTCAGGGTTTTGTGAAGAACAATAGGACGTTAGGGATCAGAGGCGGCGGACGAAAAGATTGGGTGAGCGGGAAGGCTCAATGTACGTACCTTGCTCGATGGGTAGAGGAACTTCAGGTTTATTTTGTAAATAGATAATAGGATCCTTTTTGTCCTTACTTGAGAAAGGGGGCTTCCTGATACCAGGAAGCCCCCTTTCATGGACTTTATATGTTTATCTCTTAAAATTCAGGAATTTTCATTCCTTTTTCTTTGTAGAATTGAGCAGCTCCGTCATGTAAAGGCACAGATACGCCATCAAGGGCAGTTTCAAGGGTAATAAGTTGAGCTTTGGCGTGAATCGGACGAAGTTCCTCAATATTATCCCAGAGGGCCTTTGTCATGCGGTAAACAAGATCTGCAGGCAGATCTGCGTCACAGATAAGCAGAGCCATTACGGCAGGAGTTGTAACATCATGATCGACTCCCTGGTAGGTTCCTGCAGGGATAACACTTCTTACAAAATAGGAATATTCTTTAACTAGTTTGGAGAGGAATTCTTCGTTAAACTCTACCAGATCAACATCATGCATGGTGGCAAGATCCATGATCGAAGATGTGGGATATCCAGCGACGACAAACCCTACGTCAAGCTGTCCGTCTTTAAAGCGCTGGGTCGTATTGTTAAAGTCAAGGAAATCTGTTTGCATATCGCCATATTTTATGCCAGCGACTTTCAGAATAGCATCTACATCTCCCTGTACTCCAGAGCCGGGGGCTCCCACTGAAACCCTTCTTCCTTTAATATCCATAATGTCTTTAACGCCGCTTCCCTTCAGCGTAATGCAGTGAACGTGTTCGGGGTAAAGAGAGGCTACAACGCGGATATTATCGTATGCGCCTTTTCTGAAGGGGCCAGTTCCTTTTGCAGCCCAATAGGCAATATCGTTCTGTGCAAAGGCCATTTCAATCTGATGAGTCCCAAGAAGGTTGATATTGGCCACAGAGGCATTCCCTGTTTCTGAAGTGACTTGTACGTCTTCAAGATGGCGAGTCAGAATGTCTGCTATACCGCCGCCTAAAGGATAATAAGTACCACCGGTACCACCTGTTGCGATGGAAATAAATGTCTTTGCAGAGGCGGCTCCGGCAAAGACGGCAAACAAAAGACATAACACAGCTACAGCAACCGTTGTCTTTCTCATCATGTTTCTCATTCCCCCTCGAAAGTTTTTTGTTTCTTTTTATGCCAACATACTTTCATAAAACAGGAAACTTTCTTCCTCACATCCCCCCATTTCATTTTTCTTGTTTCATATAGTATAAAGCTATTATGAAAGACTATCAAGAATAGAGTGTTTTTAAAGGTTTATAAAGGTTTTTTAATAAAATTCATACAAAGAGAGCTTCTTAAATAAATATGCTATAGTAAAACAAGTATTCGAGAGGAGAGGTGTCTGGCATGCTCTGGAAAAAAATATTTAATAATCAGGAGGAAGTCATAATGGAGGAGGTTATGGCTGAGGAAGAAAAAGTGGAAAATAATATAGGGTGCTCGCAGCGTGGAATTGACTTGGAGTTACATATCCATGTTCATTTAAATGATGAAAACCAGGTTGGTCGGGCAGCGTTGCTATTAGCGTCTACCACCACTCCTGATTCAGAGAATGAACTAAAACGGGAATTATTACAGAATGGTTGGCGGTCAGTTGCAACAGAAGTTGGAGGACTGGCAGGGGATCTCCCTCAAAAAATTACTCGAGCCCTTGTTGGAGCTTCTTTAAATGCTGGAGTAGTAGAGAAGACTCGTAATGAGATGCACGCCCTTATGCATGCGGCAGTAGAGGCTCTAGAAGGTTTTTTAACGGTGGGAATGCTAGAGGCGAGTGTCGGAGCTAAAATAGCAATTGTACGTAATGATCGTTGGATTGCAGTGGCAGTTATGGGCGATACAGCATATCATGCCGTTGCCCATCATGAGAGATGCGGTCTCGGTGTAATGCATATCTAAATAACCGCTTGCATGTCTTTATTCCATATGGTAAAGTGCATATTTGTTCAGTAAAGAAAAGTTTTGGAGGTGCAACATAGATGAAAAAGGGAATACATCCCGAATATAAGGAATGTGTTGTAACGTGTGCTTGTGGCAATACGTTTAACACTCACTCCACATCTTCCGAGATCCGCGTGGGGGTCTGTTCTGAATGCCACCCCTTCTTTACCGGCAAAAAGGGAAGCCGGGTTGTGAGCGAAGCTGGTCGTCTTGAAAAATTCCGTAAGAAATACGAAGGTATCAATTACGGACAGCGCGAAGTAGAAACAGAAGAGTAGAAAGGGGGGCAAAGCTCCCCTTTTTTTACATGCTTTTGAAGGATAGGAGCTGATGAGTACATGACGTGTCAGGTGACCTTGCTAGGGCATACACCAGATCCTGACAGAATTGTAGCGGCAGCAGCGCGCCTGTGTTATAGCGATATTCCTGCTGGATTAATTATGAAAGAACAAGACCCTTCATCAGTAGAATCGCTGATTTTTCACTTGCGGAGGAGCGGTCATCATTCTCCTTTCGAGCATGCGTCTTTTACCTTTTCTCTAGATGGGATGAGTCGGGTGACAAGCCACCAGCTTGTCCGTCATCGCATAGCGAGTTATAGTCAAAGAAGTCAGCGGTATGTTTCTATGGCCGAACCAGAAGTGGTTCTTCCTCCAACTGTTGCGGCTCATGAGGAGGGGAAAGAACTGTTCCTTAACGAGGTTAAGGCGGCCCATTCCGTATATCTGAAGCTTGTTGAGCAAGGAATTCCCAAGGAAGACGCGCGGTATATATTACCCCATGGCTGGACAACAAGCCTAGTAATGACCATGAATGCCAGAGAGCTTTATCACTTCTTTTCATTGCGGCTTTGCCGCCGTGCTCAATGGGAGATCCGCCAGGTAGCCCGAGAAATGCTTAAAGTGGTTCGAAGAGAAGCTCCTGTCATTTTTAATATTGCAGGTCCTTCCTGCCTTGTAAAGGGTGCTTGCTGTGAAGCTCGCCCCTGTGGAAAACCCTTTCATTCCATAGAGGAACTTCTCGAGGAGGAATAGTATTGAATTCAGACAATAAGACGGCCTGTACCTTCTCTGGGAAACGGGAGAAGCGCATGCCCGTGGGAGGACAGGCTGTTATAGAGGGCGTTCTGATGAGGGGCCCCCAAAGGTGGGGGCTTGCAGTCCGACAGCAGAACGGTGAAATAGTACGGGAACATTGGGACGCAGTTCTCAGAACTTCTTCTTTCTGGTGGAAGTGCCCAATGATACGGGGACTTGTCATTATGTTCGAAATGCTCAAGATAGGGATACGCGCTTTGAATCGCTCTGCCGAAATAGCCCTGGGGGACGAAGAAACTATTACCCCTCTCGAGTTTGCAGGATCGGTTGCTTTTGCGCTCATAGCGGTTATAGGTGTATTTGTTGCCCTTCCCGTCTGGTTGGCCCATCTTGGCGGAGAGTTCTGGAGTCTTTCTGAAACATGGAAGAATGTCTTCGAAGGCCTGTTGCGCGGCACTTTTTTTGTGTTGTATGTGGCAGGTATCGGATTATGGAAAGAGATTCGTGATGTGTTTCGGTATCATGGCGCGGAACATAAAACCATAAATGCTTTTGAAGCCGGAGTTGATATGACCCCGGAAAATGTTATGAACTATTCTCGCATCCATCCCCGTTGTGGCACGTCCTTTCTCTTGATTGTTGTGATAGTGAGTATTATAGTTTTTTCTATAGCCGGTCATGGTAGTCTGCTTTGGAAGATAATGATGAGGGTTTTGCTGCTTCCCGTAGTAGTGGGAATCTCTTATGAGATTATCCGGGCAGCATCGTCTATACAAAAGTTAGGAAGGATCATCTTGTGGCCTGCTTTGTCATTTCAATACCTGACTACGAGAGAACCGAGTATTGAACAGGTAGAAGTGGCGCTAGCTGCTTTGGAGGAAGCTTTGGACAGGCCCCTGTATGATCGTTCCGGAGGTGAGGAATACAATGAATTTGGAGAGTAAACTTGATGATTTGGAAAAGACTTTTGTAGATCTTGAAAAGCAAATGTCGGATCCTGTTGTCGCAGCTAATTTGAAAGAGATACAGCAACTTGCAAAAAAACATGCTCAAATAGAATCGGCTGTATTGAAATACAGAGAGTATAAAAAGGTAAAGAGTGACCTTGAGGAAGCCCATTCTCTTCTTCATTCGGGGGATGGGGATATGCAGGAACTTGCCAGGGAAGAGATAAAGGAAAAAGAGCCTCTTCTGGAATGCATTCGTGACGAACTTCACGTCCTTCTGCTGCCAGTGGATCCTAACGATGAAAAAAGCGTCATTATGGAAATACGGGGAGGGGCAGGGGGAGAGGAAGCCGCGCTTTTTTCTGCCAATCTTTATCGCATGTATAGTCGATTTTGTGAACGAGAGGGCTGGAGAATAGAGATCATTCAGTCAAACGAGACGGGCATCGGTGGCTTGAAGGAAGTTATTTTCAAAATAGATGGCCGCGGTGCATATAGCAAGTTGAAGTTTGAAAGCGGTGTCCACAGGGTACAGCGGGTTCCTATGACTGAAGCGGGGGGGCGTATTCATACGTCAACCTCCACTGTGGCTGTCTTGCCTGAGGTAGAAGATGTGGATGTGGATATACGTACTGAAGATCTTAAGATTGATACTTACCGTTCAAGTGGTGCTGGAGGGCAGCATGTAAATATGACGGATTCCGCAGTCCGTATTACTCACCTTCCCACAGGCATTGTTGTTACATGCCAGGATGAACGGTCGCAGATAAAGAACAGAGCGAAAGCCATGATGTATCTTCGTGCAAAGCTTTATGGCTTGGAAAAGGAAAAACAGGCGGAAGAGCAGGCAGAAGAGAGGCGAGGCCAGATTGGTTCCGGAGATCGCTCAGAACGGATCAGAACCTATAATTATCCTCAGAATAGAATAACAGATCATCGTATTGGCTTAACTCTCTATAAACTTGACCAATATCTTGACGGGGATTTATATGAAATGATCGATGCCATGACTATGGCGGATCAGACGGAGCGATTACAGAAGCTTGGGAACGAATAGGGAAACTCTTTACCAAGCAAAAAAAAGAACTGTTCAGGCTTTGGCAAGAGCGGGTATAGAGAGGGCGGAGAGCGAAACAGAGTGGTTTCTTTGTTCTTTGAAGGAAATATCCCGATCCCGTTTCTTGCTTATAGCTTCTGAAGTGTATCTTACAGAGGAAGAGGTCATTTCTCTGAACCAAATGGTACAACGCAGAATCTCTGGCGAGCCTTTGCAATATATTATTGGATATGAGAGTTTTTGGGGCAGGGACTTCCTAGTAGGGCCAGGTTGTCTGATTCCTCGTCCCGAAACGGAACTCGTTGTGGAAGAGGCTCTTCGGTACTTTGTCAAAGGCTCTTTTCTTGATTGGGGAACGGGGAGTGGCTGCATTGCCGCCACTATCCTTGCAGAAAGACCTCTTTCAAGAGGGGTAGCAATAGAGGTTTCTCCTCAGGCTATAGAATGGGCATGGAAAAACCTGAGAAGATATAATTTGCTTCATCGTTGTTTGCTATGGCATTCTAGAGAAATGAGTGACATTCCAGTTCCTTCTCAGAGCCTAGACCTTATTATTAGCAACCCACCTTACATCCCCACTGCTGCGATTGGAAGACTAATGAAAGAGGTTGCTGGATATGAGCCCTATGTGGCCCTTGATGGCGGAGAGGATGGACTGCTTTACTATAAGGAGCTTCTTCATGTTGCTCCCATCTGGCTCAAACCAGGAGGGATGTTGGTTGTAGAATTAGGAGACAGCACTCAAGGAGAAGTTCTTGCAAATTACAACGCTTTAGGGCTACGATTAATGAAGCTGGCGAAGGATTTTCAAGGTATATATCGCATCGCAGTTTGGTGTCGTGTATAATGGCGCAGATGATCTTTTCGATCACCTATATATATTATTCTGTATTAGATAAAGCTTCAAAGGACGAGGAGGAGATGTTTGAATGGAAAAGAGAGAGCTCGTGATCATCGGGGCTGGCCCTGCCGGTCTGACATCAGCTATATATGGTCGCAGAGCAGGACTCGACGTGCTTCTTATTGAGAAAGGTGTTCCCGGCGGTCAGATAAATATTACTGCCGAGATAGAGAATTGGCCAGGAGTGGCCCATGCCTCTGGCCAAGAACTTGGTGATATGTTCCGAGTGCATGCAGAGAAGTTCAATACAGAATTTCGTGACGCTGATGTTAAGAAAATTGAGCTTCGCGACGGCAGCAAAGTAGTAGTAACAGACAAGGGAGAAATAGAAGCCGAAGCGATTATTCTTGCTACAGGCGCTTATTTCAGGAAGCTTGGCTGCGAAGGAGAGGTAGAACATATTGGCGGCGGCGTGAGCTATTGCGCAGTTTGTGATGGGGCTTTCTTCGAAGATCAGGTAATCGCTGTTGTTGGCGGCGGGAACACGGCTGTTGAAGAAGCCTGCTACCTTACAAATTTCGCTTCCAAGGTGTATATTATTCATCGTCGTGATGCTTTTAGAGCTGACAGAGCTGCCACTGAAAGGACACTTTCAAATCCGAAGATTGAACCCATCTGGAATAGCGTTGTCGAAAAAATCGAAGGCGATGGTATGGTAGAAAATCTTGTTTTGAAGAACGTTAAAACAGGAGAGGTTTCTGATCTGCCTGTAGCTGGTGTCTTTGTTTTTGTCGGACAGGCTCCTCATGATGAATGCATCCGCGGTCTTGTAGAGGCTAAAAAAGGCGGCTGGATAGTGACTAACGATGATATGGAAACATCAGTTGAAGGTGTTTTTGCCGCTGGTGATGTGCGCGACAAGAACCTTCGCCAGGTAGTGACAGCCGCAAGTGATGGCGCCATAGCAGCTATGGCAGCATCTGCCTATATAAATGAACAGGTTCATCTTCGCTCCACCCTTTTGGATCCTGAGAGAGTGGTGGCCTTCTTCTATTCCAGCATTGTTGAATCCCAGGTAAGGCTTTCCAATGCCGTGGAAGAGATGAGCAAGGAAACAGGGGAAAAGGTTGCTATCATTGATGGTTACCGCAACGCACGTATGGTTGAAAAACTTGAATTGGGTGAGATGCCAGTTGTTGTGGAGCTTAAGAAAGGTGTAGTTGCTTCTAAAAAAACAGTAGCTACTGCTTCTGAACTTTCCGAATTTCTTAAATAGAGTAGGGCTCATTCAGGGAAGGTGGGATAATCCTACCTTCCCTTTACTCATGGAGGTGGAGATTGATGATAGTAACGGTAACCTTGAATCCCGCTGTCGATGAGGAATTTTTAGTGCCGGAGTTCCAGCCAGGTGGGTGGTTCCGCTCAAAGAATGCGATCCGTACTCCTGGCGGCAAGGGGATAAATGTCTCCATGATGTTAGCCCAGTTAGGTTATGAATCAGCTGCTATGGGATTTCTTGCAGGTTTTAATGGGGCCTATATTCGTGATGTCCTACGCAAAGATAGAATTACAACAAATTTTATCCATGTAAAGGGTGAAACGCGAACAAACGTTTATATCGTAGACGAGTCAGGACATATTGAAACAGGGCTTTCCGAGCCTGGTCCCTATATCTCTGAAGAAGCCTATAATCGCTTCCTTCGCAATTATCAAAGAATGCTGCAACGCACCAGATTACTTATTTTAGGTGGTTCTCTCCCTCCTGGTATTCCCCAAGATATTTACGGAGAACTTATTCGAATGGCAAAGGAATATAACATTCCGACAATTGTTGACGCTGCCGGACTGCCCCTTCAGTCTGCGCTTGAAGCTGGCCCTACCATCGCCAAAATAGATCATCGTTTTATGTCGCGAATATCTGGAATATCGTTAACTTCTCTTGATAATATTATTGAAGTCGTTTCAAAACTCCACGACCAGGGCGTGGAATGGGCTACTACTTCATACCACATATACGGAGACGTTTTTTTCACCCCTAAAGGTATTTATTTAGCTCTCGCCGAACGGCGGTCGGTTGTTTCCTTATTCGCAGCAGCAGATGCTCTTATTACGGGTCTCATTGTTGGGGGAGAAGAGGGAATGGACGTAGAGGACCGAATCAGGTTTGCTATGGCATGTGCATGGGAAGATTCCATGCATGTTGAGAAAGGATTCTCAAGTCGCAAAGCGATAGAAGCTCTAATGCCGCGTGTGCAGCTGGAGCGTTTCGATTAAAAGGGGACTCGAAAATGCGAATAGGGGATTTGATGGACCGGGATTTGACGTCTGTAACGGAAAATACGCCTTTGAAAGAAGCGATTGAAATGCTTTCTCAACATAATCTTACAGGTCTTCCAGTTGTCGATGAAATGGGTTTTCTTGTTGGCTTTATCAGCGAGAAGGATATAATAAAAGCGTCTTTACCTAGCTATTGCGAGTATCTGGAGAAGGGAGCAGCTTTTATTCCGGACTTTGATCAGCTTTCTGAAAAACTTCGTAAAAAGGGTATGGAACCTGTAGGGAAATACATGACGCGAAAGGTAATTTATTTTTCAGAAGAAGACTCCGATCTTCATGCGGCATTATCATTAATTCAGCAAGGATTAAAAATGGCACCAGTAGTGAGAGAAGATGGTGTTTTTGTGGGTATAGTGAGCCGAGCGCACCTTATCGAACACATTATGTGTGACGAAGACGAATGATTTTTCATGCTTGGTTATACAAAAAGCCCTATTTTCTCCCCTAAAGATTTTTGTAAGGGCGGTTTTATATGAAAAAAAGAATGAGTGTAGTAGCGCTGGTTTTGCTGTTTATTTTGTTTTCTTGCTTTTATGCCAGAGCGGAAGATGAGATGCAGCGGGAAATTAAGTTTGGCAAAGAGGTTTCAGAAGAGATAGAGCAGCATTGGGAACGAGTCTCCGACCCTGTAAAAATTGCTCATCTTTCTATGATCTGCGAAAAAATTAAGCCCCACATGACTCGCACCCTCCCCTTTGAAATTCGGATTATCCAGGAAAAATCTCTGAATGCTTTCAGTTTGCCTGGTGGCATTATATATATGACGACGGGAATTTTAGATTTTCTTCATAGTGATGCTGAAATAGGGGCTATTATTGCCCATGAAATGATCCATGCTGATAGAAAACATGTTATGCTTCAGATGGCTCAATCCCAACGCATCTCTATTTTTGCGCTGGCTCTCATTCTGGCAAGTGGGGGGAAAGCCGCACCTGCTTTTTTGACTAGCATGGCACAAATAGCCATTACAAACGCATATAGTAAGGATTTAGAAAAGGAAGCAGATGTTGAAGGGCTTTATGCGCTGCAGAAAGCGGGATACCCGCCTGCAGCCGCGTTGACTGTCATGGAGGGGTTGGCAGAAGAGCAATTACGCCATCCTTATGTGGATCCGGGGATATTTATGGATCACCCTTACGTTAAGGAGCGAGTAGCCTACCTTTCAAAAATAATTCGTGAGAATAATTGGCCCATTGAAAGGAAAAAAGTTCTTCATATGCTGGTTGTTGATGTGGCAACAGAAGAAAGATCAACAACTCTTTTGGTGGATGGAGTTAAAGTCTGGTCTGGCCCTGATGAAAGTGATGTAAGAAAACTCTTCCTTTCTATAAAAGAGAAGCTGGATAGGGATTACCAAATGGAATTGGCTCCCTATGAAATAGAGGTTATAGAGCTTTTTGATAATAAAAAAGGGATCCGAGTCGGGCCAACCCTTCTTGTTTCAGAACCTTTACCAGGAGGAGTAGACCCCCTTATTTTTCTCCGAACCGGTTTAGTGGAAAGATTACATCAGGCAAAAGCATCTCATCCTATGGCCGACTATCTACATTAAAGTAAATGAGGCTTTCTAAATTTTCATTTCTATAAAGATGATAGAATATCATACGGAATACTTGAATGCCCTCGAAAGGGGAGCTTATATATGACAGTGTCTCTTTACCGTCGATATCGACCTGCGCAGTTTAAACAAATAGTGGCCCAGGATGCAGCTGTACAGGTTATTACGAAAGCTTTGGAAGAAAAACGGGTAAGTCATGCCTATTTATTTTCTGGTCCTCGCGGGTGTGGGAAAACTACTTTAGCCCGTCTTCTCGCCAAATCGTTGAACTGTACAGGCCAGAAACAAAGCGTAGAACCCTGCAACGATTGTCCTAATTGTCTTGCTATCAACGGAGGAGAAAGCCTTGACGTTATAGAAATAGACGGGGCATCGAATAATAGCGTAGATGAAGTACGGGAACTTAAAGCCCATGTTTCTCTGTCTGCTTTTTCATCTTTATACAAAGTCTATATAATTGATGAAGTTCATATGCTTTCTCTTTCTGCTTTCAATGCATTACTGAAAACCCTTGAGGAGCCTCCATCCCACGTTGTCTTTATTTTGGCGACAACGGAACCTCATAAGGTGCCGGTAACCATTCGCTCTCGTTGTCAGCACATTCCTTTCAGGAAAATTGATGTTCAGAATATTGTAAAAAGCCTATCTATGGTTGCCCATAACGAGAACAGGAATGCGGAGGAAGAAGCTCTTTGGGAAATAGCCAGACAGGCTGATGGAGCAATGAGAGATGCCTTATCTCTTTTAGAACAGGTTATGGCCTTGGCGGAACAAGAACTCAGGCTGGTAGATGTTAGCCGTCTTTTAGGTGGAGGAAGTCGGCCTGAACTTGAGCGTTGGGTTTCTCGTGTGCGTTCTGGTGATATCTCTGTATTTTCAGAGTTACAGGAAATGTTCCAACGGGGAGCTTCCCCGCAAAAGGTTGTTGAAGATCTTTTTGTTATATTTAGGGATCTTTGGATTGTGGCTTCATGGGGTGGGGGCGCTTTGCAGTTCATAGAGGGTTCCTCTAAAGAAAAAATTTTTTTAGAGCAGGAGTCTAAGGATTGGAATCCAGATCATCTATTGAAGATTATGGATTTCTGTGCCCAAATCCTTCCCCAAGTGCGCATGGGGATGAGATCAGATGTTCTCTCAGGACTCTTTCTTAATAAATTAATAGAACATGGCAGTCTGGTTACCAAAGAGCTGGAGAAAACTCGGGAACCTCACTCCCTGCCGCCAGAGGACCACCCTGCCTTTAAAGAAAAATGGGGAAAAGTGCTTGCAAGCCTCCTTTATGGAGAAATCCACATTTATTGTGCGTTGCTCCACGCCTCTGTGTTTCTCGAAAAAAACGTGCTTTCTCTGAAGTTCCCCGATTATTGCAATTATTCCATGGAGCTAGTTTCCATCGAAAGGAACTCCTTTGTATTGCAACAAAAGATCAAAGAGATTTTTGAGGGAGAACTGACGTTACGTATTATCTGTGGTGATAAAACGACGGAGTGTGATCTTTCTCAATCTCCTCTTTTAGCAGAAATTGAAGAGGCGATAGTTGAAATACAAGATGAGCCTACATCGAGTCTCCCTTTTGATGATCTTCCTCCTACTGCGGAAATCAGACCCGAGTTTGGGAATGAACAAGAGGATGATGAAACGGTTTTTTCAGGCCTGGTTGATACTGTTCTCCGGTGGGGAGGGGGAGAAGTTCTTCTCCACAAGAAGGACAACGTAGAAGAATTAGATGGAGGAATTACAGAAGAATGACCACTCGTCCTTTCGTACACTTACATGTTCATAGTGAGTATAGCCTTCTCGATGGAGCCATTCGCTGTGGAGAATTGGCTGAGAGGGTTGCTTCCTGGGGCATGCCAGCAGTGGCTCTTACCGATCATGGGGCAATGTATGGCGCTATAGAGTTTTATGATAGATGCCTTGCAGCAGGCATTAAACCTATTGTAGGTTGTGAAGTCTATGTTGATCCAGAAGGACACACATCTAGAGAAAAAAAGGGGAGAAATTTTCACCTTCTCCTTTTGGCTGAGAACCAGCAAGGATATAACAATTTAATTAAGCTCGTTTCTATTGCCAATACAGATGGTTTTTATTATAGACCACGAATAGATTACGATCTTCTTACTCAGTATAGTCAGGGGATCATTGCTTCGTCTGCTTGTCTTGCGGGAGAAATTCCATCGCTGATCCTTCAGGGTAAAGAGAATGATGCCTTGGCAAAGGCGCATATGTATCGGGACATTATGGGGGAAGACAATTTTTTTCTAGAGATTATGTACAATGCCATACCTGAACAGGCTGTGGTCAATAGGTCCCTCGTCCAAATGGCAAGAAAAAACAATTTTAATCTTGTTGCCACCAATGATGCTCATTACTTGAATAAAGAAGACTACGACTGGCATGAAATACTTCTATGCGTTCAGACTGGGGCGACCATAAACGACCCCGATCGAATGTCTTTTTCAACAAATGATTTTTATCTTCGGTCTCCTGAAGAGATGGACAGTCTCTTTGGAGCTGAATTACCGGATGCTCTTGATAACACCCTCGCTATAGCAGAGCGTTGTTCTCTGAAATTTGACCTCGGTACGAGAGATTATAAACTCCCAAGCTTTGACCTTCCAGAAGGTGAAACTCTTGAGTCGAATCTTGAAAAAGAAGCAATGGCAGGTCTTAAACAGCGTCTTCATAAGGATAATGTGCCAGAGGAATATAAAAAACGCCTTGATTACGAGCTGAAGGTTATTAAAAAAATGGGGTTTGCGGGATACTTTCTTATCGTGGCCAGCATTATAAGAGCAGCGAAGGATCGAGATATTCCAATTGGTCCGGGAAGAGGTTCTGCCGCTGGATCTCTTGTTGCATATAGCTTAAGGATTACTGAACTGGACCCTCTGAAATACAATCTTCTTTTTGAACGTTTCCTTAATCCAGAGCGTGTCAGTATGCCTGATATAGATACGGATGTTTCTGATAAGGGGAGGGAAGAGCTTCTTCAATACATTGCTGAAAAATATGGTGTAGATAGAGTTGCACAGATAATAACCTTTGATCGAATGAAAAGCAAAGCAGCTATTAGAGATGTGGGAAGAGCATTGGGGATGCCCTACAGTGATGTGGATGTTGTTGCTAAGCTTATTCCAGATGGAGCAAGGTCAATCCCGGAGGCTCTGGATCAAAGCGAGGACCTTCGCAACCTCACCCATAAAGACTTGGCGGTAAGTCGGCTTCTTGACAGCGCTTCTAAGATAGAGGGCCTTGCCCGCCACTGTTCTCAGCATGCAGCAGGCGTGGTTATTACCCCTATGCCAATTACAGATCTGGTGCCAGTGCGAAGGATTGGGGAAAACCAGATTGTGACACAGTTTCCCATGGAGCCTCTGGAGAAGCTGGGACTTGTAAAGATGGATTTCTTGGGTCTGAAGACGCTGTCTGTTTTGGAAGAGGCTATAAACAATATCAAGTTAAATGGCAAAACGCCGCCAGACCTTAATAAAATTCCCCTTAATGACAATTTGACCTATGAAATGTTACAAAGGGGAAACACACTCGGTGTTTTCCAGCTTGAATCCACAGGAATGCGACAATTGCTTCGTAAGATAAAACCGGATTGTTTTGAGGATCTCATTGCCGTCCTTGCTCTGTATCGGCCAGGTCCTTTGGGCAGTGGGATGGTTGATCAGTATATTGAGCGCAAACATGGACGGGCTGTAGTTGAGTATCTCCACCCTGAGCTGTCAGAAGTATTGAAAGAAACCTATGGGGTTATCCTTTATCAGGAACAAGTAATGCAAAGTGCGGCCTGTCTAGCTGGATATTCCCTAGGAGAGGCCGATCTATTGCGTCGAGCCATGGGGAAAAAGAAAGTGGAAGTAATGCAGCAGCAGCGAAAGATGTTCGCTGATGGTTGTGCCCAACATAACGTTCCGGCTCGAAAAGCAGAAGAAATCTTTGATATCATCCAGGAATTTGCAGGGTATGGTTTTAACAAGTCCCATAGTGCAGCTTACGCTTTGATCAGTTATCAGACAGCCTATTTGAAAGCAAACTTTCAGCCAGAATTCATGGCTGCCTATCTAACAAGTCAAATAGGTTCAAAAAAAGATGTAATGGCTCGCTATATTCGCGAAGTAAGAAATTCTGGCATAGAGGTTTTGCCCCCAGATGTCAACTCTTCCATGGAGTCTTTTGCCGCAGTAGACGAAGTAGTTCGGTTCGGATTGGGAGCCGTTGCGAAGGCAGGTCACGGGGCAGTAGAAGCTATTATTGCGGCACGGGAATGTGGCGGTGAATTTTCTTCGCTATGGAACTTTTTATGTCGTGTTGATTTGAGGGTTGTAAACAAATCTGTAATAGAAAATCTTATTAAAGCAGGAGCCTTTGATGGCCTTAACTCGAATAGACGCCAGCTTATTTCAGCTCTTCCTGATTTTGTGGCTTTAGCTCAGAGGAAGGGCGAGGAGAAAAACCAATGTTCCCTCCTAAGTCTTTTAGATGAAGATTCTGAGAGTGGGGATCTTGAACCGGAACTTCCTGATATAGAAGATTATGCTATTTATGAACGTCTCGACATGGAAAAAGAAGTGGTGGGGCTATATATTAGCGGCCATCCCTTTACTCAGCATGAAACGCTGGTCAGTAGATATAGTACATGCAGCATCTCCAATCTTAAATACTGGAGGAGCAGAAATCTTTTTCCTCAGATAGGCGGAATGATTCTTTCCGTCCATGAAAAATATACAAAACGGGGAGATCCCATGGGAATCCTTGAGGTGGAAGATGCAGAGTCAAAACTGGAGGTTATATGCTTTCCTAAGATTTGGTCTTCTATAAAAGACCAGATAGAGCCAGGGGAGATCTGCATTATTCGTGGGACTCTTGATGAAAGAGGGTCAGGGAACATCATAGCAAAGGAGATTGTTTCTTTCCAGGCCATACAGGGAAAAATGCCACCTTTTGTTAAGATAGTTCTCGATGGAACGTTATTGCAACCGAATTCAATGAAAAATTTTATACGCTCTTTGAAGGACTTTCCTGGACGTTCTCAGGTGTTGTTAGAGATTCGAAATGGAGTAGGAAGCGTAGTAATCCTTCTTTCAGGGATAAAGGTAGATGGGCCTACGATTAAATCTAAGGGTTTAGCTCCAGCGCTTCCTGAAGAAGCTTATGAGGTTTTTTGTTGAGTGACCATATAGCTTATGTGATGGAAGGGGTCATAAAAATGAAGAAAGTGAAAATAGTCTGTACTATTGGCCCAGCTTGTTCTACATATGAAATGCTTTGTTCCATGGCTGAAGCTGGCATGAATGTCGCCCGCTTTAATTTTAGTCACGGAGCATACGAAGAACACAAAGCTCGTCTTGATCTTGTCAGAAAAGCTGAAAAAGAAATAGGCAAGCCCATAGCGACCCTTCTTGATACGAAAGGACCGGAAATCCGTACCGGAACCTTAAAAGAAGGATTTATTGTGCTGATAAAAGACCAGAAGATTATTCTAACAACAAGGGACGTAGTGGGAGATTCTAAAGAGGTATATGTTAATTACCCCAGTCTTCCTTCAGAAGTAAATGTAGGGCAGGATATATACATTGATGATGGCACCCTGCATCTCAAAGTAACTAGTGTAGAGGGACTTGATGTTTTTTGTCAGGTCGTTGTAGGCGGAGAACTGGGTGAAAGGAAGGGCGTCAATATTCCGGGAGCTTCTATCTCTCTTCCCGCACTTTCAGAAAAAGATCATAAGGATATTTGCTGGGGTCTTGAAAACGAAATGGATTATATAGCAGTATCCTTTGTCAAAAATCAAAAGGATATTATGGAAGTACGGAAGATAATAGAAGATGCGGGCGGCGCCATGAAGATTATCGCAAAGATTGAAACTCGCCAGGCCGTTAATGCCATATTGGAAATTCTTGAAGTGGTGGATGGGGTTATGATTGCCAGGGGCGATCTAGGTGTAGAGATCCCAACAGAAGAAGTTCCCCTTGTTCAAAAAGAGATTATTGACCTTTGCCGCTCAAAAGGCAAAGCTGTGATCGTTGCTACTCAGATGCTTGATTCCATGATTAGGAATCCTCGTCCAACGAGAGCAGAGGCCAGTGATGTGGCGAATGCAGTACTTGATGGAACTGATGCTGTAATGCTTTCTGGTGAAACAGCAAAGGGGGCATACCCCCTGCGTGCCGTTGAAACTATGCAGCGTATTGTTGCTCGAGTAGAGAAAGAACTTGAACTCTGGCAACATCCCCTTCATCGAAAACAATTAAGCACGGGCATCCCAGATGCTGTAAGCGGGGCATCCGTGGCAGTTGCTCGTGAAATGGGGGCGGCAGCTATTGTGTCATTAACAAGGAGCGGCAGCACTGCCCAGATGGTGAGCAAACATCGTCCGCCATGTCTGATCATAGGAGCTACACCAGTTGTTCGTACTTGGAGAGAGCTTTCTCTCTATTGGGGTGTAGAACCTCTCTTAGTTGAGAATATTAAAGATCAGGATGAAGCAGTGGCAAATGCCTTTACGGCAAGCTTCAAAAAAGGACTTCTCAAGGAAGGGGATCTCGTTGTAGTAACAGCAGGGGTCCCTATGGGCATTCCTGGAACGACGAATATGCTACAGGTTCATACAGTAGGCAAAATTCTAGTGAAAGGCCTTTCCCTCTTGAAGAAAGAAGCATTTGGTGTTATTAAAACGGCTCGTACCGCAGAAGAGGCCCTTGGTAAAATGGAAGAGGGAGATATTCTAGTTGTTTCAGAAACAGACAGGGACTTCTTACCTGCTATGAGAAAGGCTGTTGCTATTATTACGGAACATGGCGGGCTAACAAGTCATGCAGCTATAGTTGCTTTAGAACTTGGAATTCCTTGTGTTGTAAGCGCTAATAACGCTCTTTCTATTTTGCATGATGGCATGTCTGTTACTGTAGATGGCTTCCGTGGAGTAATATACGCTGGGAGTGTTCATTTAAGAGCGTGAGGAGCTGTGTTGTATGAGTATGAACAATGTAACCGTGCGAAACTGTAATATACCGTCATCCTTCCCTTCATGGGAAACAGTAGCCCCTTCGGGGAAAGGACGATTGAGTGCTGTCCTTATCCCACTTTTCAAGACAGGGAAAAAACTTGAAATTCTTTTCTTGGAGCGCCAGTTAAATTTGAAGCATCATGGTGGTGAAATGTGTTTCCCCGGCGGTGAGAGAGAACGCTATGACAAAGGGCCCCTCGAAACTGCTTTAAGAGAAACTGAAGAAGAGATAGGCCTTAAACGGGAAAACATAAGGCCTCTATATCTCTTAGATCCTCATCGAGCCATATCGAGTGGTTTTACAGTCTATCCCGTAGTAGGAATTATTGTTGACGAGTCTTTAAGCTCCAGTTTGCTGATCGAGCCAAAGGAAGTGGCCAGTACGGCGTTTATGAGTCTGGATGATATACCTGAGGTGCCTCGTTCTTACAGGTTAGAGCATGGTGGCAATGTGACCGAAACCCCCTGTTATGATCTTCCGAACGGAAAGGTCGTCTGGGGAGTAACAGCTTATATCTTACGTTACTTCATCACTATGGTTCGTAAAGGAGAAATTAATTTATGCCTCTGATTGGCGCCCATATTTCTATTGCCGGCGGTCTGGAGAAAGCTATAGAGCGAGGAGAAGAGCTTGAATGTGAAGCTATACAGATGTTTAGCAAAAATCAGATTCAATGGCATTGTGCCCCTATTTCTATGGCTCGCGCGGAGAGGTTTCTTTACGCATGGCGTAATAGTTCTATTCGTAAAGTTGTGGTCCATGCTTCCTATCTTATAAATCTGGCTTCTCCTGATGATATGCGAAAAAAAAGCATAGTAGCCCTTATTGAGGAAATTGAGCGCTGTGATATGCTTGGAATTGATGACCTTGTAGTTCATCCAGGTTCTTCTCGTGGCCGTCCCAGAGAAGAAGGGGTGGAAAAGCTAATAGATAGTTTGCAGCAGGTTTTGGATAAAACTTCAAATATGAGAGTGCGTATCCTACTTGAAACTATGGCGGGACAAGGCAGTGTCCTTGGGAGTTCTCTTGTCGAAATGAAATCCATACTCCATAACTTCCCAAAGAATGAAAGGGTCGGAGTATGTCTTGATACGTGCCATCTCTTTGCTTCTGGATATGAATTACGGTCTCTTGAGGCATATGAGCGCTTTGTAGCATCTGTTCTGGATAAGATAGGGCTTGAAAGAATCGGCTGTTGGCATTTAAATGATAGCGTCTATGGCCGCAACAGCCATCTTGATAAACACCAGCACATAGGAGAAGGAGATTTAGGATTGTTGCCTTTTTCTTTTATAGTGAATGACCAGCGGTGGAATGCAGTTCCGGCACTTTTAGAAACTCCACAGGGTGGTTGCGGGAATAAAGGCAATTTAGCTATACTTCGCAAGCTAAGAGGAGGATAACAAAGACATGGGCATTTACCCTCGTCTTATAGTCTTCTGCGACAAAATAGCTTACAATGCAGCGCAAATTGTTTCATTATGCAGGCAGTGGAATATTGGAGTATATGGTGTGGCAAAGGGAGCCTGTGCCCAGGGAGACATTGTCCATGTGATGGTTGAAAGCGGTTGTGAAGGTATTGCTGACAGCCGAATAAAGAATTTATACCGATTAAAAAAGGAAATGCGTCTTTCCGTTCCTGTTATGATGCTTCGCCCGCCCATGATGAGCGAAATTCCTGAAGTAGTGGAGTATGGAGATTCCTCTGTGGTGTCTATGTCCGAAACAATTCGTGCTCTTGACCATGAAAGTGTTTTTCAAAAGAAAGATCATCTCGTTTTGCTTATGATAGATCTTGGAGATTTAAGAGAAGGCATTTGGCCTGATGAGCTAGAGCAAATCGGCAAGATTCTAAAGGGATGTCAACGCGTGAGATGCATGGGAGTGGGTGTGAATTTTGGCTGCTTTGGCGGCGTCCGCCCTTCCATGGAAAAACTAGAGGAACTGGGTGTTCTCGAAAAAGAACTGGAGAGCCTTTTAGGTTACCCTTTAAAAGTCTGTTCAGGAGGGAGCACGTCCTCTCTGGCCCTTATTGAAGATGGCACTATGCCGTCTAATGTAAATGCATTGCGTATTGGCGAGGCCATATTGCTGGGAACAGATTCTTCCGGCGGAAGGCCTCTGCCTTTTTTAAAACAACAAACAGTGATTCTTGAGACAGAGATCATAGAAGTTAAAAGAAAACCAAGTTTCCCCCTGGGAGAAATAGCAGCAGATGCTTTTGGAAATATCCCCTCTTTTGTTGACCGAGGAGTGCGGTTGAGAGCTATTTCAGCTATAGGAAAACAGGATGCCAGAATAGAAGGACTTTCTCCTCTTGAAGAGGGCATCGAAATTTTAGGCGCTTCTAGCGATCATATGGTGCTGGATGCAGAGAAATATGGCAGAACATTACATGTGGGCGATAAGGTGCATTTCTCAGTCAAATATAGTGCTTTGCTTGCTTTGACAACGTCTCCGTATGTTTCTATCCATGTTATAAAGTAAAATAGCGTGGGAGGGTTGACATGCTCGATTTTTTTCGATGGCACGATATTCTTGATATTATTATTATAACGGTGATTATCCACCGTTTGCTGCTGTTGCTGGTGGGTACAAGGGCAATGCAGCTTGTTAAAGGATTGCTTGTTCTTGGAGTAGTGGCTTCTCTCGCACGCGTTCTTGATCTTCGAACCCTTTCTTGGTTTTTGGGAAAGGTCCTCGGTGTTTTGATCATCGCTATCCCTATAGTTTTCCAACCAGAGCTTCGGCGAATGCTGGAAGAACTGGGAAGAGGAAATATCTGGAGGAGAAAAAGAGCACAAAAGAAAGCAGAAGCTCTCAGTCAGGAAATTACAAGGGCTCTTGGATATTTAAAAGGGCAGAAGATTGGAGCTCTTTTAGTATTACAGAGGGAAACAGGATTGAGAGATTTCTGGAGCACTGCGGTGAGATTAAACGCAGAAGTTTCTCAAGAACTGATCATTGCCATATTTTGGCCAGATAATCCTCTTCATGACGGAGCAGTGATCATAGATCGGGATATGATCCTTTCTGCTGGGACCTACTTGCCTCTGACTGAAAATACAAATCTTTCAAGGTGGATTGGGACTCGCCATCGCGCAGCTCTAGGAGTAACGGAAGTATCAGATGCTATTGCCCTTGTTGTTTCAGAAGAACGAGGAGAGATTTCCCTTGCCATTAATGGACATCTTTCAAGAAATCTGAAGGATAACCAGGTGTATAAGCTTCTTATGCATTATTTTGGAGCGGAAGAGAATGAAAGGCGTTCTTTTCTGGACAGAATACAGGAAGAGATACGTTCTCTGTGGCAATAGACCGCGAAGAAGGGAGTTTTACTACCATGTCGCCTGTAAGAAGAAAAATAGACACACTTCTTTCATCCCCTAATTTTTTAAGAATAATATCTATTGTCATTGCCGTTCTTCTCTGGTTTTATGTGTCAGGAGATCGGGCAAATGAAATAGTGAAAACATTTAAATGCCAGGTGGATTTTTTGAATGTCCCTCCTCAGACCATATTAAAGACAGAGGCGAAAACTGTAGAGATAAGTGTTTCAGGAAGTCGACGGGTATTAGACAGCCTCCAACAAGGGAGCATTATCTGTGAAGTAGACGCAAAAGGACTTTCCCTTGGGAAGTATCGTTTGGCTGTAAGGGCCATTGTTCCAAAAGATGTCAAATTGGTAGGTATTAATCCGTCACAGATCGCAATGGAGATGGTGCGATACGTAGAACGGGTTGTTCCTGTGGAAGTAACAGTAAAAGATGGCTTGCCATCGGGGCTTTATCTTGAGTCTGTCCATGTTACCCCTAAAGATATAACTGTAAAAGGTGTGGAGAAAGACCTGGCTCGGATCGAAAGTGTTCGCGTTTCTCCAACCTTTGACCAGCTGAAAAGCGGGGAAGAAATAACAGTTCCTGTGGAAATTATCAAGTCTCAAGGGTTTGAAGACGAAGTGACCATTGATCCCGGACAAGTAAAGCTTATGGCAGTACTAGCCCAGGGGCTTCCGAAAAAGAAAGTTCCTGTCAACGTGCAGGTAGTGGGCAAGCCGGATTCTGATTATTCTGTGAAAGCCATTGTGGTAGAGCCTTCCGAAGTGGAGGTAGAAGGTCCCTATCCTAGCTTGGGCTCTCTCTCGCGCCTTGAAACGGAAACTATCGACATTACGGGCCTTTCTCAAGAACAAAGCATGGTTGTCCCATTGAAACCTTTAGAAGACTCGTCATTAAAATATACGGGAGCTTCTTCAGTGCGTGTTAATATTCTTCTAAAACCCTATACTGTGTCTAAACTCCTTAACAATGTTGCTGTGGAAGTTGAAGGAAATAGCATCTATCCGGGGTGGAGTGTTGAGCCCACCACTGTTAACATAACCATAGAAGGGATTCCATCTGAAGTGGAAAAAATAAACGAAACAAATTTCCCTATCGAGCCTTACGTTAACGTGACAAATATTGTTTCAAGAAAACTAATGGTTCCAGTACAGATAAGAAACACTTCAAAAAGTATTCACGTGGTCAAAGTTGACCCCTCTCGGGTTACAGTACGTGCTGAAGTGGAATAATTAGGGAGGCGGGGAAGGTGAAAGGCTTGGAGGAAAGTGAGAAGAAAGTGCGTTGTCTTTTCGGTACAGATGGTGTTAGAGATGTGGCAAACAGAGGAGTAATGACTCCAGAAATGGCGTTGCGTCTCGGGCGGTCATATGTACTGTATTTGACGGAAAGAGGAGTTCCCCGTCCAAGGATTGTCGTGGGGAGAGATACTCGCAGATCGGGAAAAATGCTTGAAGATGCATTAGTGGCAGGCATGCTCTCGGCTGGAGCGCAGGTGTTGACTCTTGGTGTTATTCCTACGCCGGGTGTAAGTTTTGCTGTGAAGCATATAAAGGCTCAAGGCGGAGTGGTAATAAGCGCATCTCATAACCCTGCTGAATACAATGGAATTAAATTTCTGAACAACGAAGGTCACAAGCTTAATGACGATGCAGAGGCTGCTATCGAAGACTATCTTGGCGATGATTTAATTGATGATTGGCGCCCTACAGGGGCTTCCATCGGAGAAGTGCAGGAAAGAAAGGATATAGCTCTAGTATATGCCCAATGGCTGGCAAGTCTTATTTCGTCTTCATCCATGTCATGTGAAACTCTTGCTTTTGATTGTGCTCATGGGGCTTCTGCTCCTATTTTGCACATTATTGATGATATAGTTGGGAACCATAAATGGCAAATCTCTGGTGACGTGCCAGATGGCCTTAATATCAACGAAGGTGTAGGCGTTATGAACATGGCCTATATTGCCACCCAAGTGAAGAATAGCGGAGCCAAAGTGGGAGTTGCCTACGATGGGGACGCTGACCGCGTTCTCTTAACTGATTCTCAAGGTAGGATTCTTGACGGCGATATTATTCTATGGGTTCTTGCGCGATGGCTGGCGGGAAAAGGCAAATTAGGGAATGGTGTTGTCGCTACGGTCATGAGCAATCTCTCCCTTGAGGAACATTTAAAAAAGCATAATATCGGAGTCTTTCGCTGCCCTGTAGGTGATAGATACGTCTTAGAAATGATGAAGTATCGTGGCGCTTATCTAGGGGGGGAACAGTCCGGCCATATTATTATTCGAGAGTTCACATCTACTGGTGATGGGATTTGTACTGGTTTTGTTTTTATGAAAGCCTGCGAGGAAATGGGAGAAGATATTGACTCTCTTGTTGACCGTTTTGATAGGTACCCTCAGCTTTTGAGGAATGTGGAGGTATGTCGAAATAGTGTTATAGACCCCACATTTATAACTGACATATCCCAGGAAGCAAACCGGAAACTTATGGGACAAGGACGAGTACTCATCCGCGCCTCAGGGACAGAACCACTTATGAGGGTTCTGGTTGAGGCAAAAGATCCTAAATTAATGGAAGACATTTCAAAAGATCTTGTTGATCAGATACAGATGAAGTGCTGTTAGTTTTTTGACTTAGGTAGAAAGGGAGTGGAAAGGATGCAAAAGCAGATAGTTTCTAAATGCCTTTTCCCAGTTGCAGGGTTAGGAACCCGCTTTCTTCCTGCCACGAAAGACGTTCCTAAAGAAATGCTGCCCCTCGTTAACAGGCCTATCCTTTCCTATGGGGTGGAAGAAGCAATAGATGCGGGCTGTACTGAAATGGTCATGATTTCAAGTCGATCCAAACGTTCCATCGAAGATTATTTTGATCGAACTTGGGACTTGGAAAAGACACTGGCAGAGCGAGGTAAAAAGGAACTTTTAAATCTTATTCGCCAAATTCCCCAAATGGCCCGCTTTATATTTACGCGGCAGGCCGAACCTTTGGGGCTTGGCCATGCAGTCCTCTGCGGGGAATCTCTATGCGGTGGTGACTATTTTGGCGTTATTCTTCCTGATGATGTAATGATTGCTCAGCCCTCAGTGCTGGCTCAATTAATAGAGGTACATGAAAGTTTGGGAGGTAGTGTTATTGCCTTAGAGACGGTTTCAGATGAAGACACCTCCCGGTATGGAATAGTTGAAGCTGAGAGAATTCATGCAAGGGTCTTTCAAGTTCACAATCTGGTAGAAAAACCGGTAAAGGGGTGCGCTCCCAGTAATTTGGCTATAATGGGACGATATGTCCTCTCTCCTCGAATCTTCTCCATTCTTAAAGAGGTAAAACCAGGGGCAGGGGGAGAAATACAGCTCACCGATGGTCTTATCCAGTTAGCAAAGGAAGAGCCTTTATGGGGTGTTGTTTATAAAGGAAGGAGACTGGATTGTGGTACGCAAAAGGGATGGTTGCAGGCAAATGTTGAATTGGCCCTGAAAGATCCGTCTTTACGTGATATAGTACTGCAAGTTGTAGAAGAGTATAAAAAGGGGGAAGGTAAATAAAAATCTCCATGTGTTTTTAACCAATTGTAATATGCGGCTTGTCTCGTGAGCGCCAGGACTGGGATTCCAGTTGACGAGGGCGGGGGAGTATCGAAAATTCGGCGGATGCCCCTGGGGTTCAGAAGACCGAACCCAAAAATTGCTCTACAAATCCAGGAAGTGATTTCTGGGACAAAAAGAGCAACAGGTCTTCTTTTGCCTGTTGGAAAGGCGGTGCACTGATCCTGTGTGCGGAATAGTTGGGTATGTAGGGTTTCGTAATGCAGCTGATATTCTTCTAGATGGTATGAAACGGTTGGAATACAGAGGATATGATTCTGCCGGTATTGCAGTGAACAACGGCAGTGAGGTTCAGATACTAAAAGAAATAGGAAAAGTTCAGCAGCTTGAGGATATTGTGTCTGCTCGTCATGTTGAAGGACACTTGGGCATTGGACATACACGTTGGGCTACCCATGGCGGGGTTTCTGTGATTAATGCTCATCCCCACAGAGATGAGCGGGGGCAGGTTGTTCTTGTCCATAATGGAATCATAGAGAACTACAAGGAGCTGAGAGAAGAGCTGATTGGTCAGGGAGTAGAGTTTGTTACAGAAACTGATACTGAGGTAGTGGCAAAGCTCATATCTCAAATTTACAGTGTTAAGGGCGATATGATCGCCTCTCTTGTGTCCATTTACGAAAGACTGCGAGGGTCTTTTGCCCTTGCCATTCTTTTAAAAAAAGACTCTGACACCCTGTATTGCGTGAGAAAAGGATCTCCCCTTGTGGTGGGGAGGGGAAAGGGAGAAGCATTTTGTGCTTCCGATGTTCCGGCGTTGCTTCCTTACACTCAGGATATATTTTATATGAATGATGGCGATATCGCTCGCCTCACTCCACAGGGTATAAACTTCTGGAGTGATAAAGGTGTTTCCCTCGAAAAAAGCTCTCAGAGAGTCGACTGGGATCTTTCAATGGTGGATAAGGGCGGCTACCCTCACTTCATGTTGAAAGAGATCAATGAACAAGGAGCGGTTTTAAGGAACACTATGGGTGATCGTATAAAAGGAGAGGCAGTAGATTTTTCAAAAGAACTTGGCTGGAGTCAAGAATCTTTTGCAAAGATAAAGAAGATTCATATTGTGGCGTGCGGAACATCCTATTATGCGTCTCTTGTCGCGGAACGCCTCATGGAGGGGATGCTTCCCATAGACATAAGGGTGGAAATTGCCTCTGAATATCGTCAAAGGTCTATACACTTGGGAGAGGATGTACTAGCGATTTTTGTGTCTCAATCGGGAGAAACAGCTGATACTCTCGCCGCTGAACGATTGGCAAAGAGTAAAGGTGCCTTGTGTCTTGCTATTACAAACGGTCTAGGCTCATCTCTTGCCCGTGAAGTGGATCACGTATTGCTTTTAAAGGCCGGTCCAGAGATTGGTGTCGCCGCGACAAAGACCTTTACTGGACAGCTGGCAGTGCTTTATCTCCTTGGAATATACATGGCCAAGCTGTCGGGGGCTCTATCCTCTGAGGAAGAGGGACGGCTCGTGAAAGGTCTATTAAAATTACCCTATCAGATAGAGGAGATACTCGAGCGGCAGGAAATGCTTAAGCCTATAGCGGAAAAGTATGCTTCATCCCGGGATTTTCTTTATCTGGGCAGAGGACGTTCTTTCCCTTTAGCTCATGAAGGAGCCCTGAAACTTAAGGAAATTTCTTATATTCATGCCGAGGCCTTCGCTGCCGGTGAATTGAAGCATGGTCCCATTGCTATGCTTGAAAGCGATATTCCCGTAGTGATTATCGCCCCTCAGGATAGTCTTTATGAGAAACTTTTTTCTAATGTGGTGGAAGTGCGAGCCCGTAAATCTCCCGTCATTGCTATTGCTACTCAGGGTGATAGTAACATGAAAGATGTTGCCAATGACGTTTTTTATATTCCCTCAACGGACCATGAACTATACCCTTTCCTGGCTGTTGTACCCTTGCAGATTTTTGCCTACTATATTGCTCGTGCCAGAGGCTGTGACATAGACCGGCCACGAAACTTGGCTAAAAGTGTAACGGTGGAATAAGTTGAAAAGGAGCCTGTGTTTCTTTCACAAGCTCCTTTTTTTACTTGTTTAGTTCTTTTGTAAAGGGGTAATAGAGGCGGATATGGGTAATATTAATCAATGCCTCATCGTTTCTTCCCGTACGTTCTGGCAAAAACTGCCAGCCCCCCCCATTAATTCTGCACATAATAAGGGGACGTCGACCGTAAGTAGACCACATATTCCATAATACATCGGAAAGCTGGCTTCCAGGTACCATCCCCCCTGAAAAAAGAGGGCCTTCCCCTACGAGTGTATCTCCATTCTCTGAAGCGATGATCATCCATTGGGTTAATTTCCAGGCCGAAGACATTTCTTTAGAGTCCGCATGGAAAAGGGGCAGAATCTGAAAACCGCCGATCTCCCCATAGGGAGAGGTGCTAACATCAATAACTCCCGTATGATTTGCCCTTATGCGGCTTCCTTTCTGGAAAAAAGTTCCTTCGAAGCGCCCTACACCGTAAACTGGTCGAATAACCCTGGCAATAATATGTGCGCCCATGGTGTCCCATGCTATAATTCGCCCTCCAGGGCGATTCTCTATATCTATTAAGAAGGTGAGATCCTTTTCTTCCACTGGGATGACCAGCGTGTCGCCATGTCCAGGTAATTTATCAGAAGAAAGCCGTTCCTGGCTTCCCTCTGGTCTTAGGATATAGACAGGGGTTCCCACTGTGGGCGCCCATCCTCCGAAAATGCCTTTGCCGCCATCAGACTTAATAGAAAAAAAGGTTTGTTTTCCTGCTGCTGGAGCTATTGTCGTTTCTGGTAGAATACTGATGGTACGTCCTTTCCCCTCCTCAACAGAACAAAGTAAATGTATGGCATTTACAGCAGAAGCACATACGGTTCCCTCTTCTCCCCATTGACTGGCCGTATAGCTTGGCCATCGGCTTGCCTGAGGTAGAGAGACCACTATGCCAACATCTTTGCGGGAGTTGTCAGGCAGCAAAACATAGGCGGAAGAGTCTATTTCACATGGGATGTAGATGGTGAATATAGGGGAAGCCACAGCAGGAAGTGACTGAAAGGCAAGCAAAGCGGATAATATCAGGAACAGATGCGCAGCACGTTTATGAATATACATGGGAATCCCTTCTTTCTTTATCTTTGTAGCAACTATTATAAGTGTCTTTTGACCTAAATAGGAGGAGCGCTTCGTGGATATTAAAAAAATGCTAGCAATTGCAAAAGGTGAATTTCCTGCGGATTTGGTGATTAAGAATGCAAGAGTCGCAAATGTTTTTACCCTCGAATATGAAAAAAAAGACGTAGCTTTATACGGCGGGACGATTGCCGGAATTGGAGAAGGATATTCGGGTAAAGAAGAGGTGGATGCTTCTGGGACGGTCCTTGCTCCTGGTTTTATAGAGGGACATTGCCATATTGAGAGTACAATGCTTACGCCGGCAGGTTTTGCCGAAATGGTTTTGCTTCGAGGGACAACCACCGTTATGGCTGATCCCCACGAAATAGCAAATACATGCGGAATGGATGGGCTTGAGTTTATGTATCGAGAGTCTCTCAACGTCCCCTTGGATATTTTCTTTTTAGCACCTTCCTGTGTTCCGGCCTCTCCTTTTGAAACGCCTCATGAAGAGCTAGATGCCTGGGCTATTAAAAGTTCCTATGAACAAGGGTGGTGTACCGCTCTAGGTGAAGTAATGAACTACCCCGCTGTTATAAACGGGGATGAAGGAATGTGGAGCAAATTACTTGCTTCATGGGATGTGGTAAAGAGTGGCCATGCTCCTGGAGTTACTGGTAAGGAGCTTTGTGCCTATTTGCTGAGTGGTTGTTCTAGTGATCATGAAAGCGCAACTCGGGATGAAGGCTTGGAAAAATTGCGGCGGGGCATGTGGCTTATGATTCGCCAAGGAGCAACAGAACACAATTTAGCGGAACTTTTGCCGTTGATCATTGAAAATGAGGCGCGTTCTTCTCGCGCCATGTTTGTAAGTGACGATCTTACTGCTAAACATATTCACACGAAGGGGCATCTAGATGGTATTATACGGCTTGCGGTGCAAGAAGGTCTTTCCCCCCTTGCCGCCCTTAGAATGGTCACCCTTTCGCCAGCCTGTTATTTTAAACTGTTTGATAGAGGTGCAATAGCACCTGGATATAGTGCTGATCTCGTGTTGATCGACTCCCTTGAGAGGTGCAATGTTATTCATGTATGGAAGAAGGGGAAATGGACAGTACGCAATGGTGAAGTGTTGAATACTCCTTTTGAACGGGACAAGTGCTATCCTACAGCAGTCAAAGCGCTTTATATCCCCTCCAGGGAGGAACTATCTATACGATCATCAAGGGATAAGAAAATACGTGTTGTGGGCCTTATAAAAGGACAAGTAGTAACTGAGCATTGCATAGAAACGCCTACTGTTCGAAGAGCAGAGGTTATTGCCGATAGCGAAAGAGACCTAGCCAAGATAGTGGTAGTAGACAAAAATAGCGGTAGCAAACGTTTTTTTTCAGGTTTCGTGAAAGGCCTGGGGTTAAATAAAGGAGCACTGGCTTCTTCAGTAGCCCATGACGCTCATAATTTTATCGCTGCAGGTATGGATGATAGTTCCATTGTTAGCGCTTTAAATGAACTTAGGCGTTTAGGAGGCGGACTTGTTGTCGCATTTGAAGATCAAGTTATGGCTTCTCTTTCGCTGCCTGTGGGTGGCCTTATGTGCGATGGGAATGCCCTTGATGTAATTCAGGCTATAGAAGAGGTAGAGAAGGCAGCCAGAGATCTTGGCACTCCAATGACCCATCCTTTTATGGCGATGAGCTTTCTTTCTTTGAGTGTCATTCCTGAATTGAAAATAACAGATCAAGGGTATGTGGATTTAAACAGGGGAGGACTCATGTCATTTTTTGTAGATGATGAGGATAATTAGCAGGACAGGTAAAAGAGGGGACCAGGCTATCCACCATCCTACATAAAGCAGAAGATACAGCGATATAACAAGAAGACCACCAACGAACAGTACCCACGTTGTAGTGATCAATCTCTTATTACCAGACCTGAAGGCTACAGCACCAAGGGGAACGGTGAGAGAAAACATGATTAGCACTATGATAAGAAGTGTTTTTGCCTGTATCAGAGAGAAATCAAAAGGGTTTATCATAAGGCGCTTCTCCTTAAAAGGTTATAGTTTTTATTAAGTATAGAGCTTTTTTGATGTATTGACATTCAATTGAAGTGGTGTTTTGCTTATAGGCACATTTGAAAAATTGCAACTCCCTCCTTGACATGATGGGAACCTCTGTTAGTATATTTACCGGCGTTCATACTGGGGTGTAGCCAAGACGGCAAGGCGGCGGACTTTGGATCCGTGATCGCTGGTTCGAATCCAGCCACCCCAGCCATTTAAGACTCAAGCAAGGGGGGACCTACGGTTCCCCTCTTTTGTGTTTTACCACTGATGAAAAGAAGGTGATGGGGGAAGTGACGAAACGTCGAACAGTGGGTGTTTTGATTCTCGCTGCGGGAAAGGGTACGAGAATGAAAAGCAGCCTTCCTAAAGTACTCCAACCTGTTCTCGAAGAACCTCTCCTTTTTTATTCTCTCCAGACGGCTCTGGAGGCAGGATCTGACGGGAGTGCGGTCGTTGTTGGGCATGAAGGTGCGTTGGTGGAATCTTACATGGCCCTGCATTGGCCTGGTGTGCGGTCTATATGGCAACATGAACAGCTGGGGACAGGTCACGCTGTTCAAATAGCAAGGGAATGGTGGCGCTCTTTTTCAGATGTCCTTATAATTCCAGGCGATGCCCCCCTTCTCAGAAGCGACATTCTTGCTGATCTTATTAAAACACATGTTAATTCCCTAGGTGCTTGCACCTTTGCAAGTTTTACAACTCAGAATCCTGATGGGTATGGCCGAGTGGTGAGAAGTGGAAAAGGATTGTCTATAATTGAAGAAAAGGATGCATCAGAAGAAATAAAGAAAATAAACGAAGTTAACAGTGGCATATATCTTTTCAGATCCACAGATCTTCTTTCAAACATTGATTTGCTTGCAAATGAAAATGCCCAGGGAGAATATTATTTACCTGATGTAGTGGAGCTTCTCTGCAAGCAGGAAAAGAAAGTAGATGCTGTTTGTTTTAACAACGGCGTAGACTTTCAGGGAGTCAATAGCCCCATCCACCTTTCTGAAGTAACATCTATTTTGCGAACTAGGATTTTAAATTACTGGATGGACAAAGGAGTGAAATGCGCAGATCCCGCGAGTATCTTTGTGGGCCCCCGTGTAAAGCTTGAGGGGGACATATGGATCGATCCTTTTGTTCAGATGTATGGGGACACAAGTGTTGGCGAAGGGACCCGTGTGGGAAGTCATTCTCTTATTCGTAACTCTAAAATTGGCAGAGATGTTAACATTATAAATTTTGTCTCTATAGCTTCAAGTGAAATAGAAGACCATGCTACAATTGGACCGTTCACCTATATAAGAGAGAACTCTCATATTGGTGAGGGCGCTTTTGTGGGTAAATTCGTGGAAATTAAAAAAAGCTCAATTGGTTCCGGCAGCAAAGTGCCCCATCTTTCCTATATAGGAGATGGCGTAATTGGCAGCAAAGTGAACATAGGCGCAGGAACAATAACATGTAATTATGACGGTGTTGCCAAAAATCCCACTCACATTGGTGATCGATGTTTTGTGGGAAGTAATACAATGTTAGTTGCACCGGTAACTCTTGGTGATGACTCTTACACAGCGGCAGGATCAGTAATTACTAAGGATGTCCCAGAAGGGGCCCTTGCTGTTGCTCGAGCTAAACAGAAAAATATCGAGGGATGGGTTTTGCGCCGTGAAGGCAGCAGAAAAGAAGGGGGTAAAGAGTGATGGGTTCCAGTTCCAGGGAACTGAAGATTTTTTCGGGAACAGCCCATCCGGAATTCGCCAGAAGAATCTGTGCGGAACTGGGTGTAGAGCTTTCTCGGGCCAAACATTACCGATTTTCTGATGGAGAGCTGGGACTTTCCATTGAAGAGAGTGTTCGGGGAGCGGATGTCTTTGTGGTTCAGCCCACATGCAATCCTGTTAATGAACACCTTATGCAGCTTTTTATAATGCTAGATGCACTGAAGCGAGCCTCTGCCTACCGAATTAATGTGGTCACGCCTTATTTTGGGTATGCCCGCCAGGATCGAAAAACAAAGGCTAGAGATCCTATTTCTGCTAAACTTGTGGCAGACCTTCTTGAGCATAGTGGCGCATCCCGCCTTATAACAGCAGATCTCCATGCTGGACAGATCCAGGGTTTTTTTGATATTCCTGTAGACCACCTGACTGGCGTTCCTCTCTTGGCGAATTACTTCAAAGAGAATTTCCCCAGTGAGATAAAGAGAGAAGAAGTAGTGGTTGTAGCTCCAGATGTAGGTGGAGTCGTTAGGGCTCGTCGTTTTGCTGTGACGTTAAATGCGGATCTCGCTATTGTCGACAAGCGTCGCTCCCATGATGTGGCGAATCTTTGTGAGGTAATGGAAATTATTGGTGATGTTGAAGGTAAAGTAGCTATTCTTATAGACGATATCATCGATACAGCCGGCACGATTTGCAACGCTGCTGCAGCTTTGAAAGAGCGTGGAGCACAAAAAGTCTATGCTTGTGCCACCCATGGTGTTCTTTCTGGTCCAGCTCTTGAAAGATTGGAAAAAGCAGAAATTGACAGCGTTATTCTTACAGACACGATTCCATTGCCTGAAAGCAAAAACTTAGATAAAATTACACAGTTATCTATTGCTCCGCTCTTTGCAGAGGCAATAGCGCGAGTGCACAGCGATCGATCTGTAAGCAGCTTGTTCAGTTAAAAACGTTGCTTATGTTGGCGATTTGTTTTTTAAAAGGAGGATGTTTGTAGATGGCGGACATGGTTAAGATTGTTCTTGAGGAGAGAAACGAGAAGGGAAAGCAGGCTGTCAAGAAACTAAGACCTACGGGCTATGTCCCGGCAGTTTTTTATGGTCCAGAATACAGGGATGCCGTTACTGTGAAAGTAAAGGCGTCAGATATAGCTGCGGTCATTCGTTCTGGCCACTGGGAAACAGTGCGTTTTAACGCATCCCTTCCTAATGGCAGGGAAGAGATGTGCCTGATGAGAAATATACAGAGGAATCTTCTTAATAACGAGATTATTCATATTGATTTTATCCAGCTTCTGAAAGGACATAAAATAGCGGTGAATATCCCCGTAGTCCTTGAGGGCAGAGAAGATTGTGTTGGATTAAAACATGGTGGCATTATTGAGCAGCTTCTATATGAAGTTGAGATTGAAGTGTTGCCAACGGAAATACCAAATTCTGTTTCTATTGATGTTTCAGGGTTAAATGTGGGAGAAGGTTTTTCAGTGAAAGATCTAGCCCTTCCAAAAAGCGCCGATATCCTGGTAGATTTGGAAGAGTTGGTTGTTACTGTAGCTCAACCCAAGGCTGAAGTTGAAGAAGAGGAAGAAGAAGTAGAGGCTGGAGAAGTGGAAGTAGTGGCTAAGGGTAAGGCTAAGGAGGAAGAGGAGTAGTTTCTTTTGCGACTTATTGTTGGCCTTGGTAACCCTGGGGTAGAGTATGCTTTAACGCGGCATAATATAGGCTGGATGGTTCTTGACCGTTTATGCAGTCGATATTCTGCTGGGAATGCCTCATTAAGATTTGAGGGCATGGTATGGGGGCCATTATTTATTAAAGGCGAAAAATGCCTGTTGCTTAAACCCCTTACATTTATGAATCTTAGCGGAAGATCAGTAGCTCAAGTTTGCCATTATTACCAGATTTTACCTGAAGAGACTCTTGTCATAAGCGATGACGCGGCTCTTCCTTTCGGACAATTGCGGTTAAGAACGAAAGGTTCAGCTGGAGGCCATAATGGTCTTGCTTCAGTTTTGGGAGCTTTAAGAACCCTCGGGGTCCCACGGCTCCGAGTAGGCGTGGGAGCTGCTCCGGCAGAACGGGATATGGTGTCGTGGGTCATAGGGACTTTTCTTCCAGAAGAACGGTCTTTGTTGCCTGATGTTATAGAGAAGGCTGCAAATGCGGTGGAGCTTTGGCTCATGGAAGAAATTCAAACAGCCATGAGTCAGATAAATAACAGGGACAAAACCGGATCAGGCGAAAGTTGATCACAATGGCGAGACTCAGTCTCGCCATTGTTGTTATAAACGAAAATAAGGGTGGATTCTCATTTCTGTCTTTGACGCATGGAATAAAACAACAAGTTTGCTTTGGGATATTAGAGATGAAATGTGGAAGAGTGGGGAGCAGGTACATCTCCCTGTCGATGGAGGAGCACGCGCGTGGATATTAGGTGGGGCTTCTGTGCCTCTTCTTGTGGTTTTTTCAGATCAACGCCAAGCTGAGGATTTTGTATCAGACTTTGAAAATCTATGGGAAGGGGAGATAGTTCGACTTCTTTATGAACTCCCTCTCAGTGTTGAGGGGGTACGTAATAAATCTTTGCTCTTGCAAAGAGGAGAAACTCTATCTAAGTGGAAACAAGAAAAAGGCATCCTTGCTACTTCTCCAGGAGGGTTGCTTTCCCCTTTCTTAACAGGAGAAGGTGTTTTCCCATTAAGAAGGGAAATGGGTGAGGAAAGGGGACGTCTTCTTCGTTGGCTAGAAGTCGCCGGGTATGAACGAGTCGATCTTGTGTGGACCCCAGGACAATATGTTGTTAGAGGGTTTATTGTAGATATCTATGATCCTGCCTATGCTCTTCCGATTCGGATAGAGTTCTTTGATGAAATAGTCGAAAGCATTCGTTCCTTTCATCCCCAAAGCCAGATGAGTGCCGCAACCCTTGATGAAATAGAGATCCATAGCATAACGGCGGCCCGCGAGAAAAAACTGGAAGAAATGATTCCAGACTCTTGCCATACAGTGCTTTTCGAGCCCTCGCAAATTGAGAATAAAGCGGAGTCATACCGATGGCTATGGGAGGATCTGCGACACAAGGCGGAAGTTTCCTCCCTCAGCACGTGGCCTGATTTTTCATTGTCTCTACTTACAAATAAACCTAAAATTCGTATTAGCGCGGCTGTTGCCCGTTCTCGACTAGCATTGCCTATCCAGGAGTGCCCCCATTTCAGGGGAGATATGGATAAATTCCGATGGAATTGTCAGTACTGGAGGCAAGAAGGTTATTCTATCCATCTTATTTCCTCGGGAACCTCCCTTCAAAATGATAATGACCTAAAGGACAAGCTCGTTTTTCATAAGGGGTCACTTTCAAAGGGATTTATAGATGAATATCGAAAAATAGTATTAATCTCAGATTTTGAAATAGGGGGGCTCAGTCTCTCTCCACACAGCAAGCCATGGAGAGCTCTCCCTATGGACTGGAAAGAACGCCTTACCGAAAATCAGTTAGTAGTTCACGAAGATTATGGTGTAGCGGTGTACAGGGGGGTAGAAGAGGTTGCCTCAGGAGGGGAACGATTTGATTCTCTAATTCTTGAGTTTGCCAATAAACAAAGGTTGCTTGTACCCTTTATGCAAATTTATAAGATAGATCCCCTGCCCGAAGAAGCAACTGCAGAAACAGTGCTTGACTCTTTACGGGGGACACGATGGAAAAAGGCAGTTGAAAAAACAAGAGAACGAGTAAGAGAAGAAGTAAAGAATCTCGTTCGTCTTTATGCTCGCAGGGAACTCTTAAAAGGATATGCTTTCCCAGTGGCATCAGAGATTTATAGACACTTTGTAGAGGCTTTCCCCTACGTTGAAACGCCAGATCAGCTTCGTGCGGAGCAAGAGATATTGCAGGATATGGAAAGCTCACATCCTATGGACAGACTATTAGTAGGAGATGTGGGGTTCGGGAAAACAGAAATTGCTATGCGTGCTGCTTTTAAGGCATCAGAAGCAGGGAAGCAGGTAGTAGTACTTGTGCCTACTACAATTCTCGCACAACAACACTATCATACTTTTCGAAGCCGTATGGCGGGTTTTCCTATTAGAGTTGAGGTTTTATCACGCTTTGTTTCAACATCGAGGCAAAAACGTATTTTAGAAGACACTAAAAAAGGGCTGGTGGATATTCTTATTGGGACACAGCGTTTGCTCCAGAAAGACATTGAATTTAAAGATCTCGGACTTCTAATTATCGATGAAGAGCATCGTTTCGGGGTTATGCATAAAGAAAAGCTTAAAGATACAAGGGAGGGACTAGACGTTTTAACGCTTTCCGCGACTCCCATTCCGCGGACCTTATCTCTTTCATTACGTGGATTGCGAAGTTTTTCTATAATTTCAACTCCTCCTTATAACAGGGTACCAGTCTTAACAATGGTGGGGCCAAGAAAAAAGAATCTTATCCACCGGGCTGTGTTGCAAGAATTAAATAGAGGGGGACAGGTTTTCTTTGTGTCTAACCGGATTAATCGCCTTAAGGGAAAATACGAAGAACTGAAAATAATGTTTCCAGAGGCTAGAATAAGTATGGCCCATGGACAGATGGCTGAAAAAGATCTTGAAAGAACAATGTTAGATTTTTACAATGGCAACCTGGACATTCTCGTGTGTACGACTATTGTAGAAAGTGGTCTTGACATCCCTAGGGCTAATACCCTTATCGTTGATGACGCTCAAGAACTTGGTCTTGCGCAGATGTATCAGCTCAGGGGACGGGTTGGACGGAGGGAAGAAGGTGCATACGCTTATTTCCTTTACCCTGAAACTATGCCTCTACAGAAAGAAACAATGGAACGTTTCGAGGCTATATCTGCCTTTTCAGACATAGGATCGGGTTATAGCTTAGCCCTCCAGGATCTGCAGATAAGGGGAAGTGGCGATATTATAGGAGTGTCACAACATGGACAGGATGAGCGTGTAGGTTATCGTTTTTATTATAAAATGCTTGAGGAGGAAATAGCCCGGATCCGGGGAGAGCTTTTTTCTGAAACGCCGGTAGATAGTGAGCTTTCAGGGACTATTCCCTCGACATATATTCCTCAGGATACCATACGTATTACTCTTTACAGGCGGTTGCTGAAAAGCAATGACTCGAAGGAGTTGAACCAGTTAAGGAAGGAAATACGAGATCGTTTTGGCCCCCTTCCAGATTCTCTGACATACCTTATCGATACAGTAATTGTAAGGATTTCTGGAGCTTCTGCAGGTCTAGCTTCTGTAGTATCAGGGAGTGATAAGACTATAGTCATAATAAAAAATGATCGAATACACCAAAGGCTATGCAGCTTTAAAGGATGGATCAGAACAACAGATCGTATTATTGGTCCAGGGGGTTATAAAGGAATGAGCGACTTATCAGAAGCGATTTGGTCTCTTCTTTATAAAAATGCTAAAAAAAATGGGGGGTAAATATGGATATCACAGAGAACTTTTTACTCGGACAACTTGTGGAGATTATGTCGCGGCTTAGGTCTCCTGAAGGTTGCCCTTGGGATAGGGAACAAACCTTTGAAAGCTTGAGAAGTCATATAATAGAAGAAGCATATGAACTGGTAGAAGCCATTACTCAGCAGGATAAAGACGAAATACGGGAAGAAGCGGGAGATGTTTTGCTTCAGATTGTTTTTGTTGCTCAGCTTGCTCAAGAAAAGGGCTTCTTTGACATTAAAGATGTAATATCTGAAATTTGTGATAAGCTCATACGAAGGCATCCTCACGTTTTTGGCGATGTTAATGTGAGAGGAAGCGCTGATGTTCTTGTGAATTGGGAGAAAATCAAGGTTCGCGAAAAATCGACCCAAAAACGTGACGATACCTCAATTTTGGCGGGAATTCCCGAGAGTTTGCCGCCTTTATTAAAAGCATACAGAATTCAATCTAAAGTTTCTCATGTTGGTTTTGATTGGGAGAAAGGTGATATTGCTCCTCTTCTTGGAAAGGTAAGTGAAGAGTTAAGGGAAGTGGAAGTGGCTACTTTGCGAGAGCAACAACAGGAGATGGAGGAAGAGATAGGCGACCTGTTCTTTGCTGTAGTTAATCTTTCCAGACATTTGGGAGTGAACCCGGATGTAGCCTTACAGCGTGCAAACAGGAAGTTCGAGTATCGTTTTCGTCAGGTAGAAATAATGATTCATAAAGAAGGAAAAGAATGGTCTGATTATGGTTTACAAGAGCTCGAAGTTCTATGGGATAAGGCGAAGAATTTTACCGTTTCAACGAAGCGGCCAAAAAAGGCTTGCGATTCATCATTACAGTAATGGGGGCTGTGAATGATAATGAATGAAGAAAAGGGTAAAAACACGGTCAAAATCGGGAAGAATGAGAGAAGCGCAAAGGTTGGAAAGGTTGAGAACTTGAATGTTCCGAAGGTGCGCGTAACTGAAACGGCATTGAGAGATGCCCATCAATCTCTTATGGCTACAAGGATGCGTATAGAAGATATGCTCCCTGTAGCTGAGATGATGGATGAAATAGGGTACCACTCTCTTGAGGTTTGGGGTGGCGCTACTTTCGATTCATGCATGCGTTTCCTTGATGAAGATCCCTGGGAAAGGTTAAGAGGGCTTCGTAAAATGTTTAAGAAAACGAAGCTCCAGATGCTTCTGAGGGGGCAAAATATTGTAGGATATAGGCATTATGCAGATGATACTGTGCGGGAATTTGTAAAGAGAGCAGTAGGAAATGGTCTTGATATCATTCGAATATTTGATGCTCTTAATGACTTGAGAAATATGGAAGTTGCAGCAGATCAGGTGAAAAAAGAAGGGGCCCACCTGCAACTTTCAATTTCCTACACCCTCTCTCCCGTTCACACTTTAACAGCATTTGCAGACCTTTCAGTCAAGATGAAAGAGATGGGTGCAGATTCTATCTGCATAAAAGATATGGCAGGTCTCTTAAGTCCAGTAGATGCCTCTAAACTGGTAAAAGCCATTAAAAAGAATACAGGACTCCCAGTTCAGGTCCACTCTCATTACACGAGCGGCATGGCATCTATGGCTTATCTAGCTTCTATTGAAGCTGGTGCAGACGTGGTAGATTGCGCCATATCCCCATTCTCTATGGGGACAAGCCAGCCTCCTACGGAATCTCTGGTAGCAGCGTTGGCCGGCGGTCCTTATGATACAGGAATGAAACTGGAGAAGCTTGTACCAGTAGCCAATCACTTTAAACAGATTCGCGAAAAATATAAAGATATCTTTGTGAGCTTGACAGCAGTAGACGTGAATGTTCTTATATATCAGATTCCTGGAGGAATGTACTCTAATCTCGAAAGTCAGCTGAAAGAGCAGAACGCGATGAATAGACTCGATGAGGTGTTGCAAGAAGTACCCCGTGTCCGCAAAGAGATGGGTTACCCCCCACTCGTAACGCCGACGAGCCAGCTTGTGGGGACTCAGGCTACTCTCAACGTCTTAGTAGGGGAGCGCTGGAAAATTATACCGAAAGAAGTGCGAAGCTATCTCATGGGATACTACGGCAAACCCCCGGCAGAAGTTGATCCTGAAATTAGAAAGAAAGCCATAGGGGATGAAATGCCCATCACATGCCGTCCCGGAGAAAAAATTGAACCAGAAATGGAAGAAGCGAAAAAGGCAGTGGAAGCATGGGCTCTTCAGCCGGAAGACGCACTTTCTTACGCATTATTCCCGGCAGTAGCCAAAGATTTCCTAATGAAAAAATATGCTCAAAAAACAAAAAGGGATATCGGTCTTGAAACACTAGTTGATGGAACCGGTTATCCCGTATAGAGGATTAGAAAAATATATGAATGAAAATCATTTGAAAGAGTCGGAAATGGGCACCTATTCTCAGACAATGGTGGTTTCTGATCAGGATATTATGGAACGCCTTGCAGGAAATAACGATGAAAACTTTCGTGTTATTGAAGAACGTTTTCCCGTGCGTCTTGTAGTTCGAGGAGAGCAAATCACGGTACAAGGGCCTGATAATGACGTTGTTCAGACTGTATTTCGTTACCTTGAAGAACTTTTTAAGGTGGCAAAACAGGGGCATCAAATATTAGTTGCTGATGTTCGGTATGGTATGGATATGATCGCTGTGGAGGGGAAGGCAGATCTTGCCCCCCTCTACAATGATGTTATTTGTACAACAGCGAGAGGCAAGCCTGTTCGCCCTAAGACGGGTGGCCAGAAACTGTACATAGAGGCTATGCGTGCTCACGATATCGTTTTTGCTATAGGCCCGGCAGGAACAGGCAAGACATACCTGGCCGTATGTCATGGAGTGGCCATGTTAAAAGCTGGAGCCATCAGTCGCATTGTTCTTGTGCGTCCAGCAGTGGAAGCTGGTGAAAGTCTTGGATATTTGCCAGGGGATCTTAGAGAAAAAGTTGAGCCTTACGTTCGGCCTCTTTATGATGCTTTTTACGATCTTTTTTCGCCAGAGCGTTTTTTGCGATATATAGATAAAAATGTTATAGAAATAGCTCCCCTTGCTTACATGAGAGGAAGGACCTTGAATGATAGTTTTATCATTCTCGATGAGGCTCAGAATACAACGCCTGAGCAGATGAAAATGTTTTTAACCCGTCTTGGTTTCGGATCTAAGGCAGTGGTGACAGGAGATATTACCCAGATAGATCTCCCTTCTGGGAAAAAGTCAGGCTTAATTCAAGTGAGAGAAATTCTGGAGGGGATAAAAGGAATTGCCTTTCTTGAGCTTACCAACCGCGATGTGGTACGCCACGAAATAGTACAACGAGTGGTTAGGGCGTATGAAGAATATGAAAATAGGAAGCAGTAATTTGAATATTTTTAAAAAAATGAATCGAATAAGCTCAAGAATATCGATGAAGGAAGATGTCTTTCGTTTGACTTCCGTGTTCTTGCTTCTTTTTTTTGCGGTCCTTCTTATTCTTGCGCGGTGGTTCTTTGATGGCGGGCGGGCCGGCTTTGTACAGGGTCATCCTGCCCCTCGTACTTATCTTGCCATATCCCCTATGAAATATATTGATGAAGAGAAGACAAATCTTCTTCGCAGCCGTGTTGAAAGCACTATATCAGGAGTCCTTGTTAAGGATACAGAAGCCATAAACACTATGACATCCCAGCTTAAATCTCTTGAAGCAGGAGACTTTCAGGGCGCCATGATTCCTAAGGATCTTATTGCCATTTTACAAGAGATGCCAGAACGAAGGAGACAAACAACTCTCAAAGCAGTTGCAACTATCGGTTTCCAGTTTCTTATAAAAGAAAACAATGGTGACGAATTTGCGACTCCTGCCCCAGAAAAGCTTTGGGGGAAAATTGAAGAATTGAACTTCCCGGCAGAGATGAATAATCTTATCTATCAGATTCTGGAAGCTGTCCTTCGACCTGCGGTTAAAATTGACGAAGAGCTAACACAGGGGCTTCGTAATGATCTGGCCGCAAGCCTCAAACCAATAGAGCAGTATCTCAAGGTTGGGGATGTTATCGTAGAAAAGGGAAAGATCATAACTCCTCAGCTCTCTCGTATTCTTCTATCACAAGGATATCTTCAGCAGCAATTCCCATGGAAGATCCTTCTTTTTTCTGCTCTACTAATCCTTTGCTGGCCTTTTTGGATACAGTTGCCGGCTTTTGCTGCAGGAGGTCGACAAAAATATGAAACAAACGAAATATATATTGCTTGTATAGTAGGGGCCTATTGGTTTGCTGAATACATTTCTGGTCTGTTGGGAGCCCGGGGAGTGGCTATTATTACTTTGTCAGGTTGGGTATATCTTGTTCTGCCCTTTACTCTTGGTTTCCAGGTTGTTTTTGGGGCGTCTATTATAGCCTCTATTCTACTGACATCCTTCTCAACATCAGGAATAGTTCTTGTGAGTTTTATGGGCCTGGTGGCAGCTATGACGGGGCCTTTTTTCTTAAAAGACGTTCACTCCAGAAGCCATTTATGGAGACAGCTTTTTATCGCAGGCTTGCTTCCTGTCTTTGCTGGAATGTTAGCGCGATGGACCATTGCACTAGAAATGTCATGGCAGGTGTTTTTGTTTGCTTGTCTAGGAGAGGCCTTATGGGGTACGGTGGTCATTGCTTTCCTGCCCATCTGGGAAAACTTTTTTGATATAATGTCACCTCTGCGCCTTATGGAGCTTTCATATCCGACTCAGCCATTGTTGAAAAAACTCCAGATAGAGGCTCCGGGCACATACCATCATTCTCTAATGGTGGGGACATTGGCAGAAACTGCAGCAGATAGACTTGGCATGAATGCATACCTTGTTAGAGCAGGTGCGTATTATCACGATATAGGCAAGCTAAGGCGTCCTCACTTTTTTGTTGAAAATCAAATGGAAGGTGAAAATGTTCATGATGAGCTAACTCCGTCTCTTTCTGCCCTTGTTATCATCGCCCATGTACGAGAGGGTTTGGAAATTGCGGAGGAATATAATTTGCCAGGAAAGCTCCGTCAGTTTATAGCGGAACATCATGGGACTACATGTCTTTCTTATTTTTTCCGCAAATCAAGTTCTCAGGGGGAGAAATTACCTCGAGAGCAATTTTGTTATCCTGGGCCAAGACCCTCTAGCAGGGAAACGGCATTGTTAATGCTGGCAGATTCGGTAGAAGCAGCTGTCCGAGCAGATCGGCGAAATATTTCGGGGATACAAGACCTGGAAAAGGTTATATCTGGCGTCGTTGAGTCTAAAGTAGTCGAGGGACAGCTTGACGATGTTGATTTTACTTTAAAAGATTTAGCAGAAATAAAAGAGGCCTTGATCTATGCCCTTCAATCAGTTTATCATGGCCGTAAGGTTAAAGAAATACAATCGTCAGACGAGAGTAGTCAAAGCCCAACTCCCAGCCAGGGTGAGGGCGGGGAGAATTCTCAAAGCAAACAGGAGGAGTAATACGTGAAGGTTCATTTATGCTTAGACAGTGTGGATGATGGAGAATCCGAAAGTATTAGGGCCCTCAGAAAACTTGAGGGCTGTGAGGAAGTGTTGGAGCGGGTTGTTCAGCGTCTTTTTCAGGGGAGATACGAAAACCAGCAAGCAGAAGTATCTATTTCTATAGTTTCAACCACGGAAATGCAGGAAATTAATAGGGAATACAGAGGAATAGACCAGCCAACAGATGTCCTTTCTTTCCCCATGTGGGAAGAGGGAGAAGAGTTTTGCCCCCCCAGCGGATGGGAGATGCTTCCTTTGGGCGACATACTCATTTGTGAAGAAGTGGTCAGGGAGAATGCAAGGCAAAACAACGTTTCGTATATAGAAGAGCTGTACCTGATAGTAGCCCACGGTTTTCTTCACCTCTTAGGTATAGACCATGATACCGTCGAAAAACAGGAGATGATGTGGTCTCTCCAATCAATAATTCGTGACGAATGGCTTTTGGCTCTCAATAAGATTCAAAGTGACTCCCCCATTGAAGGAGGATTGATTTGATAGTGGATATTCCTGCATCTGCTATTAAAGCTTTGATCTTTCTCCTCTTCCTTATAATTTGTTCCGCATTCTTTAGCAGCGCAGAAACGGCTATAACCGCAGCAGGGAGAGGTAAACTGCTAGCGCTTCAAGAACGCCACCCATATCAGCGCCGTTTTTTTCAGTGGCTTGTAGGAGATGTCCAACGTGCTCTCACGATTACTCTTGTTTCAAATAATCTTGTTAATATTGCGGCCAGCGCTGTTGCCACTTCCCTGGCGATTCTTCTTTTTGGCCATAGAGGAGTGCTCTGGGCCGTTATAATAATGACCGTTGTCATTGTTATCTTCGGCGAGGTTTTACCTAAAAGCATTGCTATCATAAAATCAGAGGCTATATTGATCTTTACTCTTCCCATCCTTAGGTTGCTTGGAGTGGTTTTCTCTCCCTTCATCTGGATTATGAACCGACTTGTGCGGGTGCTTGGTCTTCTTTTCGGTGTAGATCTCCGCATGCAGCATACCTTTGTGACAAGGGAAGAAATAGAGCAAATGGTGAATATAGGAGAAGCTTCAGGTGTCCTTGAGGCAGTGGAGCGAAAGATGATCCATGGAATCATCTCTTTTGAAGAAACTCGTGTTTACGAGATTATGGTTCCTAGAACTGATATAAACGCTATAGCAAACGATGCAAGCATCGGAGATTCAGTGGCTATTTTTCAGGAGTATGGACATTCAAGAATTCCTGTCTTCGATGAGAGCCTGGATGATATTGTAGGGATTCTTTATGCGAAAGATGCCATCCCCTATCTCTTTTCTGGAAAGATTGACGAGCCTGTATCAAAACTGAAAAGAGATGCTCTTTTTGTTCCGGAAACTATGAAAATCGTTGATGTTTTTAACATAATGAAAAATAGAAGGGTACATATGGCTATCGTAGTTGACGAATATGGCGGAACGGCTGGACTTGTTACTCTTGAAGACCTGCTTGAAGAGATAGTTGGAGAAATTCAAGATGAGTACGATTTTGAAACAGCGCCGGTTCTCAAAGAAACGGGTGGGAATTATCTTGTACAGGCCAATGTGAGCCTGGAAGACTTAAGTGAAACCCTTGCCTATCCTTTTGAATCAGAAGATGCAGAAAGTGTGGGAGGTCTGGTTCTCTCATTAACAGGGGGATTCCCTGAAAAAGGGGCACTTCTTCAATATGGAAAATGGGAAATAGAAGTTCTTGATGTGGAAGATCACAGGATAAAGCTTTTGAGGTTTCACGAAGTGCTATTAAAGGACGAAGAAAATGAAGAAGACTGAAGACAAGAGCCCTAAGTGGGCTTTCAGCGCAATTTCGCCTCTTAGACTGCTTAAAGAGGCAAGAGAGGCTCAATATTATTCATATAGCCCTTATTCCCATTTCCCTGTGGGGGCGGCTCTACTTCTTGGAAATAATGAGGTTATCAAAGGTTGCAATGTAGAAAACGCATCTTATGGTATGGCCCTTTGTGCCGAGCGGAATGTAATAGCTCAGATGGTAGCTTTGGGGAAAAAGGATCCCCAGGCCATCGCCATTGTGGGGAAAATAGGTACCCCCTGCTATCCCTGTGGGGCGTGTTTGCAGGTTATGTGGGAATTTAATCCGGATATGATCCTTGTTTTTGAAAAGGAAAATAATAAAGCAGAGACGATGTTGCTGCGAAATCTTCTCCCATATCCTTTTAGCAGAGAGGGCATGAAGGACGAATGAGAGAAGCTGCAATGAACTTTAAGTTTGGAGTGGTGCCCATTGTCGGGCGCCCCAATGTAGGGAAATCATCGTTGCTTAACAATATTCTTGCTTACAAGGTGTCTATTGTCTCGGAGAAACCGCAGACGACGAGAAATGCTATTCATGGCATATATAATGAGCCTGAAATGCAGATAGTTTTTACAGATACTCCAGGGATCCATAGGCCTCGTCACAAGCTGGGCGAAGCCCTTGTAAAGGCTGCCGTTCGTTCCCTAGAAAATGCAGACCTTATCCTGTATGTGGTAGAAGTTGATGACATCTCAATTTCGCCGGAAGACGATAGGATCATCGAGATACTCCAAGAAGTTTCCACCCCAATTTTCCTTGTAGTTAATAAAATAGACCAGGTCCAGCAAAGTGAAAGAAGACTTATGGCCGTAGCGTCTCTTTTTAAAGAAAAGTTGCCTATAGTTGGTGCCTTAGGTGTTTCAGCTAAGAAAGGTTACAATATAGACAAACTTGTACAAATTCTTAAAGATAAACTCCCGGCCGGGTTCCCATGGTACGATGAAGAAATTCTTACTGACCGTCCGGAACGTTTTTTAGCGGGTGAGATTATACGGGAAAAGGTATTGCTGCTTACCCATGAAGAGGTCCCTCATAGTGTTGCTGTAGAAGTGGAAGAATACAAAAGTCCAGACGAATATCCAGAAAGGGACGTTCTTTATATTCGTGCCAATCTTGTTGTAGAAAGAGAAGGGCAGAAGACTATCCTTATAGGGAAAAAGGGGAGTAAAATAAAAAAAATTGGAAGCTTAGCCCGTTCTGATATAGAAACAATGACGGGTCATAGGGTTTTTCTTGACCTTTGGATAAAGGTTAGGCCAGCTTGGCGTAAATCTGAAGGTGAGCTTTGGAGAATGGGGTATATAGAAAGGTGATACGTTGCTGTGGATTTTTTAACCCAAGGACTTTTTCGCAGTTCTGGAGTGGTGCTGCGTCGTAGGATTAGCGCAGAAGGCGATATCTCCCTACACCTTTTCCTCAAAGGAGTTGGCCCCGTATGGGTCCAGGCACCAGGGTCCGCTCGTGGAAGGGGTCGGTTTGGTGGCGCGACAGAACCATTGACATGGGGGTCATTTAATCTTTATAAAGGGCCTAAACATCTTTATTTAAAGACCATAGATGTGAAAGATGACATGTGGACGTTACGCCTTGATCCTGAAAAGCTTCATTCAGCTTTGGAATGGAATAGAATGGTTTCTCGCTACACCTGTTCCGGCGTGGCTGAAGATGATGTTTTGATTCTTTTGTATTGGACTATGCGTTCTTTGTGCGAGGGTGCCAATCCACTATTTCTTTCTTGGCGGCTGCTGTGGAGGTGGCTTTATATACGTGGAGAGGCTCCTGATCTATCAAAATGTGAACAGTGTGGAGTTGCTTTAAAAGACGCTGTTTATTGGTCTGATTCAGGGTTTCTTTGCCAAAACTGTAGTTCAAACGGGGGCAGTTCAATGATTGCTTCGAAAGAGCTGAGACTTCTTCAGGCGGCGGCCATGCTGCCCCGCCGAAATCTTATTTCTTTTTCTTCTCAAGGAGCTCCTTCAGATGGTACAGAGAAAGCTTTCTGGAAAACGCAGATTGGACGTTTAAAGATGATTCTTGACAGAAGTTGTTAAAAATAGACAATCCTACAAAGATAAAAGGTTTTATCGCGAGGGAGGTTTTTTATGTGAACTTTCAAGAAATTATTTTCCGTCTCGAACGTTTTTGGGCTGAACAGGGATGTGTTATACAACAACCATATGACATAGAAGTTGGGGCTGGAACTATGAATCCCGCAACTGCTCTACGGGTACTTGGCCCCGAACCATGGAAAGTTGCATACGTTGAGCCTTCTAGAAGACCTACAGACGGACGTTACGGTGAAAATCCCAATAGGTTGCAGCATTATTATCAGTATCAGGTTATTGTTCAACCAGCGCCTGAAAACATTCAGGAGATCTATCTTGCCAGCCTTGGTGCCCTAGGCATAGAGCCCCAAGAACATGATATCCGTTTTGTTGAAGACGATTGGGAATCTCCAACCGTAGGGGCCTGGGGGCTGGGCTGGGAAGTTTGGCTTGATGGAATGGAAGTGACTCAGTTTACCTATTTTCAGCAGGTTGGTGGTGTAGATATGGCTCTGGTTCCTGCGGAGCTGACCTATGGCATTGAGCGTATAGCCATGTTCGTACAGAAAGTGGAGAATGTATATGATCTTGCCTGGGTTGATAATGTAACATACGGAGATATTCACCATTGGGATGAAGTGGAGTTTTCTCACTATAATTTTGAAATAGCAGACACGGATATGCTTTTTAAACTTTTTACCATGTATGAAGCGGAGGCGAATCATATCCTTGCTGAAGGGTATGTACTTCCTGCTTATGATTATGTACTGAAGTGTTCCCACACTTTCAATCTTCTGGATGCAAGGAATGCTATTAGTGTAACGGAACGAACAGGCTACATCTCCCGTATTCGGGCCCTTGCGAGTCTTTGCTGTGAAAGATATGCGGGAAGCCGCAAAGAGATGAACTATCCTTTTATGAATAAATTTTCTCGCTAGACCATGGAAGAGGTGAAGAGTCATGGCATATAAAAATCTTTTACTTGAAATAGGAACTGAAGAAATTCCATCACGCTTTCTTCCTGACGCATTAGAAACCATCGTAAGTTACGCTGAAAAAGAATTTGAAACAGCCCGCATTAAGCATGGACGGATAGGGGCATATGGAACTCCTCGCCGCATAGCTCTTACTATTAGGGATGTTCAGGAAAACCAGGAAGATAAAATAATGACCTATAAGGGGCCGACATGGGAGTCAGCCTTTGACGCCAATGGAAACCCAACTAAAGCTGCCATAGGATTTGCTAAGAGCAAGGGGGTTAACTACGAAGAATTAACCCATAAGGAAGTAGATGGGGTGCGTTATGCCTTCGCAGTCATTTCTGAACAGGGGAACCCTGTTCAAAATTTGCTTCCTCAAATACTAACTAATATTATGGGCCAGATTGTTTTTCCTAAGAATATGTATTGGCTTGATCCGACAATAAAATTTGCCAGACCTATTCGTTGGATCGTTGCCCTTCTCGATAAAGAAATAGTTCCCTTTACTTATGGCGGCATAGAAAGTGGCCGAACAACTAGGGGCCATCGCTTTATGGGATCCAGGAGCATTGATGTTGCCGATGCGTCAGAATTTATGGAAAAGCTATACGATAATTATGTTATCCTCGATCAGGAAAAACGAAAACAAAAAATGATTTCGGGCATAACCGCCCTCGAGAAAGAAATTGGGGGCAAAGTAGAACTTGACCCTGAGCTCGTTGATGAAAACCTGTATCTTGTAGAGTTTCCGATTCCCTTTTATGGTTCTTTTGACAAGAAATTTCTCGATATACCAGAGGAAGTATTGACGATAAGTATGAAAAAACATCAAAAATACTTTCCTGTACGAAGTGAAAACGGCAAACTTATGCCTTTCTTTGTAGGGGTAAGTAATAACAGGGCTACGAATATGGGGGTAGTGCGTGAAGGAAATGAACGGGTATTGCGGGCAAGGCTCGAAGACGCCGCATTTTTCTGGGCGGAAGATCTGAAAAAACCTCTTGCGGGATGTATAGAGGGGTTAAAGAGCATTGTTTACCAGGAAAAACTAGGGTCCCTTTACGATAAAATCAAAGCAACCCAGAAACTGGCGAAATATCTTTGTGAAAAACTTGGGTTTTTAGATGAGGCTAAACTTGTAGACAGAGCTGCCTTACTCTCAAAATGCGATTTGTTGACCAATATGGTGTATGAGTTCCCAGAACTTCAGGGAATTATGGGGCGTGAATATGCCCTTCGTAATGGGGAGCCGGAAAGAGTCGCAAAAGCTATTTATGAACAATATCTCCCAAAGTCCGCTGGCGACACTGTCCCATCAGATATCATAGGAGCAATACTTGGCATAGCAGAACGAATTTTTGTTATTGTAAATTGCCACAAGGTAGGTCTTCAGCCCACAGGTTCCCAAGATCCCTATGCTCTCAGACGGGCAGCACGATGTATTAACGAGATTATCTGGGGAGTCGATCTGGATGTAGATATTGCGGATCTTATCTCTCAAGCAGGACAAAATTTCGAGGTGCCTGAAAAGATACTAGAGCAATCCAGGAGTTTTTTTGAACAGCGGCTTCATGTACAACTAAAAGAAAAGGGCTATGAGCACGATCTTGTGACGTTGGCTATTTCAGTTGTTGGACGCAAACCTTTCCAGGCCCTTCACTTTTTAAATGTTGTTAATAAGGTGAAGAATGAAGAATGGTTTGTGGACCTTGTTACAGCAGCGGTACGGGTTAGAAATATCTTATCAAAGGCAGAAGAGTACTCCAAAGATATCGCCCAGGAGCTTTTTCAGAAAAATGTGGAAAATGAGCTGTTTATAGAAATGAATGAAATGACACCATTAGTAGAGGATGCTTTGGAAAGATATGATTGGGACGAACTGATGGTTCTACTATCGAGGCTTTCTCCACGTATCACGGCTTTCTTTGACGATGTTATGATTATGGATAACGACCTTGACATCAGGCAGAATAGATTAGCCTTACTTTCTCGCTGTAATAGTATTTTCAAAGAAGTTGGAGATCTGGGTGTCCTGAAGAACTAGGAGGGGGAAAATGAGCTCTCTGTCATTGTTTATAGTTTCAGACTCTACAGGAGAAACAGCGGAACATGTTTCTCACTCAGCTATGAGTCAGTTCGAGTCTTCCTTTAGTCAGGTTACCCGATTTCGCTATGTAGACTCAGAAGAAAAGGTGAAGGACATTTTACAACAGGCGGCGCTTGCCCGCCCTGTTGTTGTGTGTACTCTGGTGAATAGGAATTTAAGGCGGTCAATGGCCCTAAGAGCTCAGAAATTGGGGATACCTTTTGTGGATCTTCTTGGTTCCCTATTAGAACTTCTCGAGTTGAGGCTGGGGGAGGACCCCTTGGAATCGCCGGGACTGAATCGCCGTATGGATGAAGAGTATTTCAGGCGGGTTAAGGCTGTTGAATTTGCTATACAGTGTGATGATGGACGAAACCCACCGGCTCTTCCCATAGCGGATCTTGTTATATTGGGAGTTTCCCGAACGGGGAAAACGCCTCTTTCAATGTATATTGCGAATCGGGGATTCAAAGTGGCCAATATTCCGCTAATACCAGAAGTAGATCCTCCCCAAGAGGTTTTCTCCGTTCCCAAAGAGCGACTCATTGGCTTAGTTATAGATCCTTTAAAGTTAATACAAATACGAGAGGAAAGGCTGAAGCTTCTAGGGCTTGATCCGGCAGCTTCAGCCTATGCTAACAGGGAGAGAGTCAGACGAGAATTAGAGTACGCCAGTAATATAATGTCGCAGCTTGGCTGTCGCATCTATGATGTAACGGGTCGGGCAGTAGAAGAGAACGCACAGGAAATAATGGATCTTCTTCGGGGGTAGAATATATGCACGACATGAAAAAACAGGTTGAAGTTTTTGTGGTTTCCGATTTTACCGGAGAAACGGCGGAAAGCGTGGCACGGGCTGCATCAAGTCAATTTGACCCCCAGAGTGTAAAATTACGCCGTTTTCGCTACATTAACAATATAGATAAGGCAAGGGAAATGCTGGAGATTGCATCTTCTAAACACGCCATTGTCATTTGTACATTTGTAGATAAGATTGTGCGCCATTGGGTCATTGAAAATAGCGACTCCTTGAACGTTGATGTTATAGATGTTTTTGGACCGCTGCTCAACACTCTTTCTGATATTCTGGATAAAGAGCCTCTTGAGAAGCCAGGGCTTTCCCATGTTATGGACGAAGAGTATTTTAAACGGGTCAAAGCGGTTGAGTTTACCATCAGCTGTGATGATGGCAGCAACACCCATCTTCTTCCTGAAGCTGATCTTATTATTATTGGAGTTTCAAGAACGTGTAAAACCCCTCTTTCAATGTATCTTGCCCATAAGGGCATTAAAACAGCGAACATTCCTTTGATCCCTGATCTTGCTCCCCCTGAAGAATTATTTGAAGTGGATTCTTCTCGGATCATAGGTTTAACTATAGATCCAAAGGCTCTCATAGATATCCGTCTTAAAAGGCTCGTTATGTTAGGTCTTGATTCAGAAGGTTCCGACTACGCTCAGATAGCCAAGGTTTATGAGGAACTGGCGTATGCAGATTCAATCATGAAAGCACTCGGCGTAAGAGTTTTTGACGTTACGGATCGTGCCCTTGAAGAGACCGCACAAGAGATATTAGCTTACATCAGACATTAGATCCCTCCAATATTTAGACGAGGAGGTGAGTAATGCTATGAGAGATAAAGTACTCAACAAGTATGTTTATGATTTTGAAGAAGGAAACGCCACAATGAAGGACCTTCTTGGCAGTAAAGGGGCCAATCTTTCTCAAATGGTACAGAATGGAATGCCTGTCCCTCCCGGATTCATTGTGACAACTAAAGCCTGTGTAGAATTTTTAGAAGGGGAAAGTTTTTTAGTGGACAAAATTTGGCCGGATATACAGAAAGCAATTCTCAGAATGGAGGCTAAAACGGGCAAAAAATGGGGCAGTGGCCCCACTCCCCTTCTGGTTTCGGTGAGGTCTGGTGCCCCAGTTTCTATGCCAGGCATGATGGACTCCGTACTCAACCTTGGACTCAATCGGGATACGTTGGAGTATATGGCAGAAGCCTCTCAAAACAGAAGATTTGCTCTCGATAGCTACAGGCGACTGATTCAAATGTTCGGTGAAGTTGTTGCTGGTTTGAGTCCTGATCTTTTTGAAAAAGTTCTCGATGAAGCCAAGAAAAAAAATAATTTACTATATGATTATCAAATTCCTGCCCAGATCCTTGAAGAAATTGTTGCGGCCTACCTTCACATTTATGAATCCCACACTCATTCTTCTTTCCCATATGACCCATGGAAGCAGTTAAAAATGGCTCTTGCCGCTGTTTTTAAGAGCTGGAACAACCCAAGAGCTATTACATATCGCAATCTTCATAGTATTCCACATAATTTAGGGACTGCTGTTAGTATAGTCTCAATGGTTTTTGGAAATCTTAACGAGCAGTGCGGCACAGGTGTATGTTTTACACGAAACCCTTCCGATGGTTCTGCAGACCTTTATGGGGAATTTCTCATTAATGCTCAGGGAGAAGATGTAGTTGCGGGAGTACGAACCCCTATCCCCATATCAGAATTGCGCTATATGATGGCTGACATGTTTAATCAGCTGGTTGATATCACAGGGTCTTTAGAAAGGTTTTATAAGGATATGCAGGATGTAGAGTTTACTATTGAAAACCGTAAGCTCTACATTCTTCAAACAAGAAGTGGTAAACGATCAGCAGAAGCAGCAGTGAGGATTGCTCATGATATGGTTCAGGAAAACCTTATAGGTAAAAGTGAAGCTTTAACTAGAGTTACGCCAAGGGAAGCAGAACTTCTTCTTCACAAACAGATAGGCAGCCAGGTGGATGTGCCTCTTGTAGCAGAGGGGTTGCCAGCGTCACCAGGAGCATGTTCAGGCATGATAGTGTTTTCTCCAGAGGCAGCAGTACAGTGGAATGATGAGGGAAAGAATGTTATTCTTGTACGCCCTGAAACGAGTCCAGATGATATTCATGGATTGGCTGTCGCGGAAGGTGTGGTAACAAGTCGTGGCGGAATGACAAGCCATGCTGCTGTTGTTGCCAGAGGTATGGGTAAACCTTGCGTAAGCGGTTGCGAAGAGCTTTTCATTGATGTGGATGAAAAGGTTCTTTACGGAGAAAGCCTGATCCTCAAAGAGGGGGATATTATTACAGTAGATGGAAGCAATGGTAGAGTTTATGCAGGAGAAGCCCCCCTTGTAGACGCAAAAATTACCAAAGAGCTCTCCGTTTTTCTTCAATGGGCAGACGAGGCGGCCTCTTTAGAGGTATGGGCGAATGCTGATACTCCCGAAGATGCCCGAAGAGCGAGGGAGTTTGGTGCTAAGGGAATTGGTTTGTGTCGGACGGAGCACATGTTTATGGCCCAGGATCGACTTCCTGTTATGGAGCATATGATAATGGCTCCGGATAAAGAAAGTCGCCTTAAAGACCTTGAACTTTTAAAGGAAATGCAGAAAAATGATTTTGCTGATATTTTTAGGGAGATGAGCGGCTGCCCTGTTATCATTCGCCTGTTAGACCCGCCTCTCCATGAATTTCTCCCAAAAGAAAATGTTATACGACAGCAGTTGTTCGAGATGCAAAGGGAAAAGGAATCCCCAGCACAGAAGAAAAAAATTTTAGAAATGGAAGCAGTGCTCAAAAAAATTGAGATGCTTAAAGAAATCAATCCTATGATGGGATTCAGAGGGTGTCGGCTTGGTATCTTGCATCCTGAAATTTATGAAGCACAGATTCGCGCTATTTTTGAAGCAGCTCTTTTAGTTCTAGGAGAAAGAAAAGCTGTTTTCCCAGAAATAATGATACCTCTTGTCGGTCTCTCTGAAGAAATGGAAATATTCCGCGAAATGGTAGACAGAATTGCCGAAGAGTACTATAAGAGTACAGGGATAATTGTTGACTACAAAGTAGGAAGCATGATAGAAGTTCCCCATTCAGTATTGGTTGCTGATAAAATAGCGAAAGTTGCAGATTTTTTTAGTTTTGGAACGAATGATTTGACACAAGCGGTTTTTGCGTATTCAAGGGATGATGCGGAGTCCAAGTTCCTACGGGCCTATTTACAGAAAGGCATATTGCAGGAGAATCCCTTTCATACCCTTGATCGAGAAGGCGTTGGAGAGATGATGCGTCTTTGCGTTAAAAAAGCGAGAGAAACACGACAAAACATGTCTTTGGGCATTTGTGGCGAACATGGCGGTAATCCAGAAAGTATTGCCTTTTGTCATATTATCGGCCTTAACTATGTCAGCTGTTCGCCCTTCAGGATACCAGTGGCAAGACTGGCAGCTGCTCAGGCTGCGCTGGGCTTCATTAATTAACGAGGAGGCAGTAAGATGGGAACATATAAGTATATCAGGTGGTTTTCGGAAGTTAATCGCAACGACATACCACTTGTAGGAGGAAAGGGAGCAAATCTCGGTGAATTGACTCAGAATGGGGTTGCTGTCCCTCCGGGGTTTTGTGTAATTGCTGGAGCTTACAGGGATTTTATCAGAATTTCTGGCCTCAATGCATCCATAGAGAACATAATTCGCAACATTGATTTTGAAAACACAGATGACCTTTCTGAAAAATGCGGAGAGATCAGAAAGCTTATTATGGAAGCGCCCTTTCCCAAAGAAATTGAAAAAGAAGTAAAAAAAGCCTATGCTCAGCTTGCCCAAAAAACTGGATTGGAAAATGTACAGGTTGCAGTCCGAAGTTCTGCGACAGCTGAAGATTTGCCAGATGCTTCTTTTGCGGGACAGCAGGATACCTACCTTCATATTCGAGGAGCAGAAGAAGTTTTAAAACATGTTCAGAAATGCTGGGCCTCCCTTTGGACAGCTCGAGCGACCTATTATCGGGAAAAACAGGACTTCAATCACTTTGAAGTAGCCTTGAGCGCTGTAGTACAAAAAATGGTTAGAAGCGAGAAGTCTGGTGTTCTATTTACAGCTAATCCTGTTTCCAATGACCTCAATCAAATTATGATCAACGCAAGTTGGGGACTCGGAGAAGCTGTTGTCTCTGGAGTTGTTACTCCAGATGAATTTATACTGGAGAAAGATCATCTCGATGTAGTGGAGAAAACAATATCTGAAAAGAACACCATGATCGTCGAAAAAGATGGAGATATAGGCACTGCAAAAGTTGCGGTTAAAGATTTTCTTGGGCCGGATAAGGTAAAGATGCAGTGCCTTACAGATATGGAAATAATAACCCTTGGCAAAGCTGGAAAAACAATAGAGTCCCTTTATAACGCTCCTCAGGATATAGAGTGGGCTCTCGACCAAGATACAAAGGAACTATATATTCTGCAGGCCCGTCCTATTACAACTTTAGCTAAAGGAGAGAGTTCTGTGGATCAGAACACAACCCCAAAAGAAACAAAGTTGAATGTTTTGGCAAGAGGTCTGGCGGCATCTCCAGGGACCGCAGTTGGAAAAGTTATCGTTATCGAGGATATAAATGAGATAGCGAGGGTAAAAGATGGCGACATCCTTGTAACGGGGATGACTAATCCTGACATGGTTCCTGCTATGCGAAAAGCTGCAGCCGTCGTGACCGACGAAGGTGGACGAACGTGCCATGCCGCCATCGTTTCAAGAGAACTGGGCATTCCCTGTATAGTAGGTTCGAAAAACGGGACGGCAGTACTTGCAGAAGGGGTGCTTGTTACAGTTGATGCTACTCGTGGCGTTGTCTTTGAAGGTAACGTTGTACCCGAAAAGAAAGAAGCGGAAAAAGCTACTCTAGTTTCACCAGGTGCTCAAGCTCTTCCGATAGAAGAGCTCGTACATCAGTTAGCGCCTATTACAGGAACAAAAATTTACATGAATCTGGGCGAGCCTTCTATAATTGACAGATATAAGAACCTCCCCTTTGATGGGATAGGGTTAATGCGTACGGAATTTATATTTACCAATATGGTTGGTATACATCCTATGTATCTTGTTAAGACAGGGCAGGGAAAGCTTCTTGTAGATAAAATGTCTGAGGGAATAACCACAGTGGCCCAGGCTATTTACCCCCGTCCAGTCGTAGTGCGCATGAGTGATTTCAGAACAAATGAGTTCAGAGGGCTTAAAGGCGGGGAAGAAGTTGAGCCTGTAGAGAACAACCCAATGATTGGCTGGCGTGGTGTTTCTCGGTACATTTCCTCTGAATATGAAGCGGGGTTCAGACTTGAATGTCAGGCAATGCGCAAAGTCAGGGAAGAGTACGGCCTCATAAACGTCTGGATGATGCTTCCTTTCGTTCGAACTACATGGGAGCTTGAAAGTGTCATGAATATCCTTTGTTCCGAAGGTTTGGAGAGGAGTTCTTCGTTTAAAATCTGGATCATGGCAGAAGTTCCGTCAGTTGTGTTTGCTGCGGAGGAATTTGCCCAGATGGTTGATGGTTTCAGCATTGGAAGTAACGACCTGACACAGCTCGTAATGGGAGTTGACAGAGATTCAGGCATATTGAACAACATGGGATACTTTGATGAAAGGAACATTGCAGTGCAGCGTGCTATTCGCACATTGATCCAAGCGGCGCATAAGCATGGGAAAACATGCTCCATCTGTGGACAAGGGCCATCTCTCTATCCGGATTTTGCCGAGTTCCTTGTAAGAGAAGGAATAGACAGCATGAGTGTCAATCCTGATACTGTAGCCTATACGAGAAAGCTCGTAGCAGGAGTAGAGCAGCGTATTATTCTTAACAGTATTCGAAACAGATAGAATAGACATTCATAGAAAAAAGGGCAGAACCGAGTTTTTCGGTTTTGCCCTTTTAATTTTTGAGTCGCATCTTTTATACGGCTTTAGTTTGTAATGCCGTATTGCTTTAGAAGGTCCTGGTAGCGTTCCTCGATTGTTTGGGCAGGGCTGGGATCGTCCTTGTACGGATCTTGCTCTCCAACAGGGATAACTGATTTTTGTGCTGGTTTGTGCGATAGTTGCGATTTTTCCTCAACAGTTGAAGACACCTTCACCTCTATATCGGAACCGGCGAGAGAGAAAGGAATATCTCCATCTGGGAATTTGGCATAAGTATAGTAATGTTCCTCGTCTTGAGGAAGAAGATAAAGTCTTGGAGCCAAGGAGTCATTTTGACAGGCAAAGATATCTCCTCCATGGATAGGACATGTGGTTGTAGGAGTCGATCCCGCTGGCAGAAGCAAGGTTGCGGCTGAACAGCCAGGAGCGGCTAAAAAACCAGTTTGCCTGCATACTCGAACAGCTTCTACTGCAAGACCCTGAGGGATATCAAAGGCCTGCGGAAGGTGAAGCACTTTAACAGCCTCGCTCATAAAACTCTTCCACACTGGTACTGCAATAGCACTTCCAGTTGCATTTCTACCAAGGGCTTTATGGTCGTCATTTCCTGCATAGACAATAGTGACAAGGCCAGGAACACCTCCTGCAAACCATGCGTCACTATACTCATTTGTAGTTCCAGTTTTACCGAAAGTTTCCCATCCGGGGATAAGGGCATTTCTTCCTGTACCAGCTCGAACCGCATCTTCCATGAGAGAGCGAATAACAGTTGCGGTGACAGGAGAGATCCCTTCTCGTATCTCTGGCTTATGGAATTCAAGCACGTCTCCATTCCCTGATCGAATTTCACGTATCATCAAAGGAGAAACAACATGACCTCCGTTGGCAAAAGTTGAAAAGGCCGTAGCCATTTCTAATGGTGTTACACTTGCGGTTCCAAGAGCAATCGATAAATCATGAGGCAAATGGGGAGAAGTAATTCCTGTGCTTCGTGCCATCTTTATAATATTGCTAACACCTGTAATGTCGGCCATGCGTACCGCCACTGTATTATAAGAATGAATGAGAGCGTCGAGAACGGTCACTTCCCCGTGAAATTTTTGGCCATAGTTGCCAGGCTCCCATGTTTTTTCTTCTCCCGGGACATCATATGAGAGAGGTGCATCAAGAAAATGATCAGTAGGCATAATGCCTTTTTCCAGAGCAGCAGCAAAGACGAAGGGTTTAAAGGCAGAGCCAGGCTGACGATAAGCCTGAGTAACCCTGTTAAATTTGCTTGTTGAAAAATCTTTTCCTCCCGTGAGGGCTAAAACTTCTCCTGTGAGAGGATCCAGTGCAACAAGAGCCCCTTGGCTTTTCAACATCTTGATCGCATTATCAGCTTTTTCCTGCAGATCCAGGTCAATGGTTGTGTATATCTCCATACCGCCGCTATATACAAGATCAGCTCCATAGGTAGGGAGGAGGTGATTAATGAGCAAGTGTGAAATAAAATAAGGGGCCTTGTTAAATTCCGTAACTTTATTTGGGACATGCTTTAAGTTAATTTCTTCAATATATGCTTTTTCTTTTGTTTCACTATCGATCCATCCGAGGTCTATTAAACGGCCGAGGACATACCCTTGGCGTTTTTTGGCGTTATTTATATTGTTGAGTGGGCTATACCGTTCTGGAGCAGCTATTAGACCTGCGATAACAGCAGATTCAGAGAGGGTAAGATTTCTTGATTCCTTACCAAAATAAGTTTTAGCTGCTGTTTCTATCCCCCAGGCGCCATGTCCAAAATATATGGTATTGAGATACATTTCAAGGATCTTATCCTTCGAGAAAAGCTGTTCCATGCGAATGGCGAGCATAATCTCCTTTGCTTTCCTTTTAATGGTCTTTTCCTGGGATAAGAAGAGATTACGAGCTAATTGCTGTGTAATAGTGCTACCTCCCTGGCGGGCTCCTCGATGGAGAATATCAACCATTAATGCTCTTCCAATGGCAGTAACTCTTATCCCGCCATGCTGATAAAAAGAGGAATCCTCTGCAGCTAAAGTACATTTCAGTATCCACGGAGAAATATCTTTCAATTGCACAGGTTTTCTATTCTCCGTAAATAATCGTGCTATAATCTCGTTATCTCTGTCATAAACCGTACTTGCCACGTTTTCTTTGTGAGCAAGTATTTGCGATGTTGTCGGGAGCTCTTCAGATATTTCTTTTATATAAAGAGCTCCAAAAACAAAAACAACGGCAATGCCTGCCGCCATTACCAATAGAACTAAAAAAAGTACTTTTCGGATAAGATATAAACCGCCAGATTGTGGGGGTTGTTTCCCGTCACGCTTTGCAGCGTTTGATTCGGGTTCTTTTCTCGTCATATTTAAAAACCTCCTCCAAACAACATGTTACCTAGTATAAATGTATTTTCAGGAGACTGCATCTTGTTCATTGACGGAGAAATTATATCATCTCAAAAGAATTTTTATAAAAACTTTAAAAAGGGCTTGCATTCCCTTCAAAGGCATGGTATATTTTTCGCCGTTGCCAGTTAGGGCAGCGATCATTACGAAGCTTGAAAAGAGAATACAGTGCGCAGATGTAAAGCGAGCCATTTAAGAAATTTATGGAGAGTTTGATCCTGGCTCAGGACGAACGCTGGCGGCGTGCTTAACACATGCAAGTTGAACGGGACGGATATTGAAGCGACTTTTCGGAGTGGTGGATATATTTGTTTAGTAGCGGACGGGTGAGTAATGCATGAGAACCTGCCCTTCAGAGGGGGACAACAGTTGGAAACGGCTGCTAATACCCCATATGCCGAGAGGTGAAAGGAGCGATCCGCTGAAGGAGTGGCTCATGTCCTATCAGCTAGTTGGTGAGGTAAGTGCTCACCAAGGCGATGACGGGTAGCCGGCCTGAGAGGGCGACCGGCCACACTGGAACTGAGATACGGTCCAGACTCCTACGGGAGGCAGCAGTGGGGAATATTGGGCAATGGGCGGAAGCCTGACCCAGCGACGCCGCGTGAGGGAAGAAGGCCTTTGGGTCGTAAACCTCTGTTGTATGGGAAGAAGGAAGTGACGGTACCATACGAGGAAGTCCCGGCTAACTACGTGCCAGCAGCCGCGGTAATACGTAGGGGACGAGCGTTGTCCGGAATTACTGGGCGTAAAGGGCGCGCAGGCGGATATTTAAGTCAGCTGTTAAAGTCATGGGCTCAACTCATGGATGCGGTTGAAACTGGGTATCTAGAGTGCTGGAGAGGTAGGCGGAATTCCCGGTGTAGCGGTGAAATGCGTAGATATCGGGAAGAACACCAGTGGCGAAGGCGGCTTACTGGCCAGCAACTGACGCTGAGGCGCGAAAGCCAGGGGAGCGAACGGGATTAGATACCCCGGTAGTCCTGGCCGTAAACGATGAATGCTAGGTGTGGGTGTCGAGAGGCATCCGTGCCGGAGTTAACGCGATAAGCATTCCGCCTGGGGAGTACGGTCGCAAGATTGAAACTCAAAGGAATTGACGGGGGCCCGCACAAGCGGTGGAGCACGTGGTTTAATTCGATGCAAACCGAAGAACCTTACCTAGGTTTGACATGTACGTGGTACGGATCTGAAAGGAGAAGGACCTAGCCTTCGGGCAAGGAGCGTACACAGGTGCTGCATGGCTGTCGTCAGCTCGTGTCGTGAGATGTTGGGTTAAGTCCCGCAACGAGCGCAACCCCTGCATCCAGTTACCATCGAGTGAAGTCGGGGACTCTGGATGGACTGCCAGCGACAAGCTGGAGGAAGGTGGGGATGACGTCAAGTCATCATGGCCCTTATGCCTAGGGCGACACACGTGCTACAATGGCCGATACAGCGGGAAGCTAGCCTGCGAAGGTATGCGGATCCCACAAAGTCGGTCTCAGTTCGGATTGCAGTCTGCAACTCGACTGCATGAAGGAGGAATCGCTAGTAATCGCGGATCAGCCAAGCCGCGGTGAATACGTTCCCGGGCCTTGTACACACCGCCCGTCACACCACCCGAGTTGGGTGCACCCGAAGCCGGAGGCTTAACCTTTCGAGGAAGGATCCGTCTAAGGTGTGTCTGGTGAGGGGGGTGAAGTCGTAACAAGGTAGCCGTACCGGAAGGTGCGGCTGGATCACCTCCTTTCTAAGGAGAAATAATAGCTTTTTAGATAAAGCTATGCTATGCTTTAGTTTGCGCACTGTTTTTCCATCTTGTGATGGGCCGATAGCTCAGTTGGTTAGAGCACACGGCTGATAACCGTGAGGTCAGAGGTTCGACTCCTCTTCGGCCCACCATTTTTATGGGGATGTAGCTCAGTGGGAGAGCGCCTGCCTTGCACGCAGGAAGTCGTCGGTTCAAATCCGATCATCTCCACCATTTGTAGTCACTTATATGTGCATGTTATATAGTTTCGCTTTTGCACCTTGACATAGGAATAGAGGGAAGTAATCGAGGGAAAGTAAGTAGAATAAGGTATAAAGGGCATACGGTGAATGCCTTGGCACCAGCAGCCGACGAAGGACGTGGCAAGCTGCGAAAAGCTGCGGATAGGCGCAAGCGGCCTTTGACCCGCAGATGTCCGAATGGGGCAACCTGCCTGGAGGAATCCAGGCGTCCATAAGTGGATGGAACCCGGCGAAGTGAAACATCTCAGTAGCCGGAGGAAGAGAAATCGAAGAGATTCCCTGAGTAGTGGTGAGCGAAAGGGGAATAGCCTAAACCGATGGCATGTAAGGCTGCGGTCGTTGTGTTGTCGGGGTTGTGGGAATCCTCATGTCAGCCCGCAGGCTGGCGTTGGAGTTACAAAGTTGTTATCTAGCCGAACTGTGTTGGGAAAGCAGGCCATAGAAGGTGATAGCCCAGTAGGCGACAGGTAACGACCTCTGAGAGGATCTCCCGAGTAGGCCGGAGCACGTGGAATTCCGGTTGAATCAGGGTGGACCATCATCCAAGGCTAAATACTGCTGGTGACCGATAGAGAATCAGTACCGAGAGGGAAAGGTGAAAAGCACCCCTGGCGGGGAGTGAAATAGACCTGAACCCGTGTGCCTACAAGCAATCGGAGCGCGAGTGGCAGCGATGTTATGAGCGTGACGGTGTGCCTTTTGTAAAATGAGCCGACGAGTTATTAGACGTAGCGAGGTTAAGGTGCGTTAGCACTGTAGCCGTAGGGAAACCGAGTCTTAATAGGGCGTTAGTTTCGTTTAATAGACCCGAAGCCGTACGATCTATCCATGGCCAGGTTGAAGTCCGGGTGAAGCCGGATGGAGGACCGAACCAGTATCTGTTGAAAAAGATTTGGATGAGCTGTGGATCGGAGTGAAAAGCTAATCGAGTGCGGTGATAGCTGGTTCTCCCCGATATGCATTGAGGTGCAGCCTTGCGAGTTCAGATATGGGGGTAGAGCTCTGGATGGATGCGGGGGACTGGGGTCCTACCAAATTCAACCAAACTTCGAATACCATATCTGTATTGCGGGAGTGAGACTACGGGTGAGAAGGTCCGTGGTCGTGAGGGAAACAGCCCAGACCGTCAGCTAAGGTCCCTAAGTGTATGCTAAGTGTGGCAAGGATGTGAGAGTGCCTGGACAGCCAGGAGGTTGGCTTAGAAGCAGCCACCCTTTAAAGAGTGCGTAACAGCTCACTGGTCGAGGACTTTTGCGCCGAAAATGTAGGGGGCTAAGCATACTGCCGAAGCTGCGGGATATGTGCTAGTGAGTATATATCGGTAGGGGAGCGTTCCATACGGGGTGAAGCCGAACCGCGAGGTCGCGTGGACTGTATGGAAGTGAGAATGTCGGCATGAGTAACGCGAAGTGCGTGAGAAACGTACTCACCGAAAGCCCAAGGTTTCCTGGGGAAGGTTCATCCTCCCAGGGTTAGGCGGGACCTAAGACGAGGCTGAAGAGCGTAGTCGATGGACAGCAGGTAGACATTCCTGCCCCGGCCTATGCCGTTATAACTGAAGGGGTGACACAGAAAGCTAGGTGCTCCGGGTGATGGAATACCCGGTCCAAGGATGTAGGAAGGCGCTTCAGGCAAATCCGAGGCGCTATTTCTGAGGTCTGATGGGGAGATCCCACGGGATCGAAGTCATTGAAGCTCGGCTGTCGAGAAAAGCCTCTAGGGAGGTATAGGCTGCCCGTACCCGAAACCGACGCAGGTGGGCTAGCTGAGAAGGCTCAGGTGAGCGGGAAAACCCTCGTTAAGGAACTCTGCAAGTTGACCCCGTAACCTAGGGAGAAGGGGTGCCACTCTGGTGAAGTGTAAATCATATGGAGCTAAGGGTGGTCGCAGAAACCAGGCTCAGGCGACTGTTTACTAAAAACACAGGTCTCTGCATAAGGCGTAAGCCGAAGTATAGGGACTGACACCTGCCCGGTGCTGGAAGGTTAAATGGAGAGGTTAGCGCAAGCGACGCTTTGAAATGAAGCCCCAGTAAACGGCGGCCGTAACTATAACGGTCCTAAGGTAGCGAAATTCCTTGTCGGGTAAGTTCCGACCTGCACGAATGGTGTAACGATCTGAGCACTGTCTCAACGAGGGACCCGGTGAAATTGTGGTACTGGTAAAGACGCCAGTTACCTGTGGTGGGACGGAAAGACCCCGTGGAGCTTTACTGTAGCCTGATATTGGATTTTGGTCTGTCATGTACAGGATAGGTGGGAGGCATAGAACGCAGGGCGTCAGCTTTGCGGGAGCCGCTGTTGGGATACCACCCTTGACATGCTGAAGTTCTAACTGTTTAGTCTGAATCGGCTGGCAGGACAGTGTCAGGTGGGCAGTTTGACTGGGGCGGTCGCCTCCTAAAGAGTAACGGAGGCGCGCAAAGGTCACCTCAGGGCGTATGGAAACCGCCCATAGAGAGCGCAAAGGTATAAGGTGGCTTGACTGTGAGAGAGACGTTTCGAACAGGAACGAAAGTTGGTCTTAGTGATCCGGCGGTACCGAGTGGAAGGGCCGTCGCTCAACGGATAAAAGCTACCCCGGGGATAACAGGCTGATCCTGCCCGAGAGTTCCTATCGACGGCAGGGTTTGGCACCTCGATGTCGGCTCGTCGCATCCTGGGGCTGAAGCAGGTCCCAAGGGTTGGTCTGTTCGCCCATTAAAGCGGTACGTGAGCTGGGTTTAGAACGTCGTGAGACAGTTCGGTCCCTATCCACCATAGGCGTAGGGTATTTGAGGAGATCTGCTTCTAGTACGAGAGGACCGAAGTGGACGAACCTCTGGTGTACCGGTTGTAGCGCCCGCTGCATAAGCCGGGTAGCTATGTTCGGGTCGGATAACCGCTGAAGGCATCTAAGCGGGAAGCCGCCTCCAAGATGAGATACCCCATTCCGATAGGGAAGTAAGGCGTCCTGAAGATGACAGGATTGATAGGCCGGAAGTGTACGAGCTGAGAGGCTTTGAGCTGACCGGTACTAATACGCCGAGGCCTTATTCTCATTTTCCCTTGAATTTCTTCCCTCATTTCTGTGTTGTTGTGCGAAAGAGTAGATTTGAGATCTCTGGTGGTCACAGCGGAGGGGCCACACCCGGTTCCATGCCGAACCCGGACGTTAAGCCCTCCAGCGCCCATGGTACTGCAGAGGCTATCTGTGGGAGAGTAGGTCGCCGCCAGGGATCTTTTTTTATGCCTTCATCTGTTTTCCTTTCTTTGAAGAACCCCTTTAAACTAATACAAACCCTCCTTTCCCCTTCTTTTCTTAGCAAATGCAAGCTTACATGACGTTAGAAGATAAAAAATAGCACTAAATGTTAACTTTTCTATCCTATTCTTTGAGATCGCTTTTTTTGCATCTGAAAGACACAAATATCTATGGTATGGTCATTGTGACATTTTTGACTATAAAATATATTTGTGGTGATGCTTATTGGTTGTTCTAAATTCAGAGAATATATGGCAAAAGTTTTATGCTCTTCTTTTGCAACATAAGGAATTTAAATTTTTTATTGAGAAAAGAAGTACTTTTGAGATTAATATAAAAAAGCCTTTTCCACTTGCTCGCCTACTATTGCAACACTTTCCTGATAAAGAAGATGAAATCTTGTCTTGCATAAAAGCAGCGACGCAGATTCCGCAAGCTTATCTTCCCTTGTTTCCTATATTTATAAAAGGTACACAGTTTTTTTCTTTAAAAGAAATGAGTGCCTTAGGAATCATTCCCATTGCCTTTTCTGAGAAGGAGAAACTTTTGGCTATCGCTCTTTTTGACCCTTTCTTCTCCAGTGACTTGAAAAAAGGATTCAAAAAAACAGGAGTAAGGATAGTTCCCTTTTTATCACCACTTACGAGTATTCGCTCTTGCATTGACATGCTTCATCTTACCAATGCAGATGCTTATGACGCAGCCTTTCCCGCAAAGGATATTGTAGATTTTGTAGATCGTATAATTAATGAGGCCGCAAAAAATGGCGCTTCTGACATTCATATAGAGGGGTTGTCGGCATGGAGCAGGGTAAGGTTTCGCATCGATGGATATTGTCGTGCTGTTTACTCCTTTTCATTGGATTTTCATCCTGCTATAATTTCGCGAATTAAGATAATGGCATCTATGGATATTTCTGATAAAAGGCGTCCTCAAGATGGCCAATTTAACATAAAGACTGGTTCACAAGATTTTTTAGACGTACGTGTATCATCACTTCCTACCGTAGATGGCGAAAAAATTGCTTTGCGCCTCCTCGATTCTTCCAAAATTCCCGATAACATTTACCAATTAGGATTTGAGCAAAGAGACTTGGAACTTCTTGAAAAGCTTCTTTCTCAAAAGGAAGGGCTTATATTGGTGACTGGCCCCACAGGGAGTGGAAAGTCTACCACACTGCATGCGCTGATAAAGCAAGTAAACGCCCTTACTCTTAATGTGACGACCATTGAAGATCCGGTAGAGAGATTCCACGAAGGTATAAATCAGGTTGAGGTCGATGAAAGGGCAGGTCGAACTTTTGAAGTGGTCTTGCGCTCGTTACTTCGCCAGGATCCAGATATTATCCTTGTTGGAGAAATTCGAGATTCTGAAACTGCCCATCTTGTAATGCGGGCAGCACTTACTGGTCACCTGGTCCTTTCAACTTTGCACACTGACGATGCGGCTAATGCTCCTTTAAGGCTCATAGAGATGGGAGTTCCGCCTTTCTTAATTGTCTCTTCACTTAAAGCAGTTGTTTCCCAGCGACTTATTCGATTATTATGTCCTCTCTGTAAAAAACCGGATTCAAACAGTCCTGTGGGGTGCTCTTATTGTGGGGGGAGGGGATTTCACGGAAGGGTGGGGGTGTTTGAATATCTCCCTATAACTGAGAGAGTGCAAGAGCTTTTGCTTCACAAAGCCCCAGTTCAAAAGATACGTACTCAAGCACGCAAAGAAGGGATGAGAACTCTCGTAGAAAATGGCATGCTTAAAGTTGAAAGGGGACTTACTACCTATGAAGAGATTTTAAGCATTTCTTCTGGAAGGACGGGGATTTAACGAGGTGGTTAAATAAATGCTTTATTCCTATTCTGCTCGTACAGCTAGGGGGGAAAAGATAAAAGGGAGTTTAGAGGCTGGTTCTCAATATGAGGCCCTTTCTATGCTTTTTGAAAGGGGACTTATTGTTGTATCTCTACAAGGAAAGAAAAAAAATGAAAACATGAGGTTCTTCCCATCGGGAAGAAAAAATCTTTCGCTAGAAGAGCTATGTTTATTCTTCACCCATTTATCGGCGATGATTTCCATGGGAGGAACTTTGTCTGACTCCCTTTACATAATGGAAAGTGAATTGCCCCAGGCAACTTTGCGTTCCATTTTGCAAAAAATCCAAGATGAATTGAGAGGAGGAAAATCCTTTAGCGAAAGTCTTGGGCTGAGCGGAGACTGGCCTCCGGGAGTTTTAGCTATGGTGAGCGCAGGAGAAGAAAGCGGAGAGCTCTTAAAGATGTTGCGTTATCTTTCTTCTTACTTCATGCAAAGGAGGGTTTTTAGAAAGAAACTTATTGGCGCGTTGGTTTATCCTGCTTTTGTTGCGATTGTTAGTGTGGTTGTGCTGAACATTCTGTTCTTTAAGGTTTTTCCACAAATAGAAGCGGTTTTAGCCGATTTGGGCATAGCTCTTCCTGCCTCGACTCGTTTGTTTCTTTCTTTCTCGAAGTTCTTTCTTACCGTTGGGATAGGGATCATATGCGGCGTTTTGGGAATGCTTTCTTTTACAAATTGTTTTTTAAAAAAGTCTCTGTGGGATAAGATAATTTCTAAAAATAAGCTTTGGAAAGAAGTCTTTCTCTCAAGGAGTTTTCAAACACTCGCTGCTCTCCTGAATTCTGGCGTGCCTCTTCTTGAAGCTATAAAGCTTTCGGGATCTGTGACAGGGAATAAAAAAGTAGAAAGAAGCTTTTTTACTGTAGCAGAGAATGTTGAAAAAGGCCTGTCCTTAGGGGAATCTTTGCGTTTCCAGGAAGATTTTTTTAGTCCTCTTATAGTGCGTATTTTGTCTCTTTCTGAAAAATCAGGAACACTAAGACAAACTTTGCCACTTGTCAGTGATCGCCTTAAAGAGGAGGCGCAAGACAGAATGAAGAGAATTGAGGTACTCGCCGAGCCCATAATGATTTTTTCCCTTGGCGGTATTGTTCTTATCTTCGTGGGTATGTTGTTTTTCCCGTTATTAAATGCTTTTCAAAGAATCTCATTATTTTAGAAAGGAGCTGTAAGAGTGAAATTGAGCACTCGAAAAGAAAAAGGATTTTCTTTGATTGAACTGCTTGTTGTGCTTATGGTTATCGGCCTTCTTTCTGGAGGAGTGGTTATCGCAGCCACTAGAACCATTGCTTCGGCAAAAGCTGTCCGTGTCCTTTCCGATCTAAACTCAATAAGGTTTGCTTATATTATGTATTCCGTTGATGAAGAAGACCTAGACGGAGTCCTTTCAGATATAACTCTTCTCGATCCTTTTCTTGATTCTAGTCTCTTGAATGGGAAATATTCAATTTGTGAAGAAGAAGATTCAATTTATGTGGGGACAGGCCCCCTTGATAAAAAGGTACTCCTTCGACTTGCTAAACATTCATCAGAGAGCGGACTTTACAGTTCTCTAACAGCTGCTCCGCCAATAACCTCTTATGACAGCGAAACTGGGAAATGGGTATGGTTAAAGGTTCAATGATAAAAAAGTCAAAAGGTGTATCTTTGCCAGAAATCCTTACAAGCGTAATGATCGCCTTATTTTTATTGACAGGAGTATGGCGATTTTTATATGTATTGGGAGTAACCCTCACAACAGGCAATAGATATTTCATGGCAAGTCTCGCAGCTCACTATCGAGCGGAGAGCAATTTGCCAATAGAGCTTTGTAACGGCCTAAAATTAAAAGAAGAAAGCACACTGGAAGAGAACATAAAAACAGTTCATGTCATGGCATTGGATCCGTGTCTTCCCAATGGGGATAAGCCTATCTATGAGATTACTCTTTGGCGTGAGTAACCAGAAGGGCAAGATCGTCTTCTCGCCTGGCCGAACTCTTATAGAAGTAATAATAGCCCTTTGTGTTTCGCTTATCCTTGGAGGGATTTTTTTTCAGGGGGTACAAAGGGTAGTATTGTTAAGGTCTTACATATCCCGTGGCCATAATATGGAAGTAAAAGTTTCTCATGTCTTTTCTATAATGATGCCTCAAATTCTCAATGCAGGGCAAGGCATTCCAGCTTCTCTCGACTTCGAAAAGCTCTTTGAGGAAGTCACCTCTATTGCTCATTGGGGGAGGGCGTTGAATGTGGTTCCGAATTTTGATGCAGAGATCATGAATAAAGATTGGGGAAATGAATTGAGATGTGTTTATACCCTTCCATCTCTTTTAAAAGTGATATCAATTGCTCCCTCTCTACAGGAAGTAACCCTCTCAGGTGTGCCAAAGTCAAGCAAAGTGGAGCCTACGTATGGTGGTAAAGCGAGGAAGACTCTCAATTGGGTTGTTTTTCCAGGAGCAACGCGACCCTTTAGGGTGGCGTATATTTCAGGGACAAAGGTAAAACTTGCAGAGTCCGCACAAGACGTTGAATCAATTCCTATTGGCTCCTTTCTGCACTTTTTACGTGCATCGAGGTTCTATGTGAAAAGAGGTCCCCGGGAAGGAATGGATGCCCTTTATTTTCATGATGTTACTAAGCAGAGTGCACAGCCGGTGGTTAACGGAATTTCTCGTATGGAATTCACTTATCATAAGCAGGAAGGAGTTTTAGAAGTGTGCATAGAGATAGAAAGCAGAGGTAAAAGATCAAAGGTGGTAACGGCATTTCACGCTCGAAACATATAAGGACAAGAAGGGGTTTTGTGTTAATTTTTGTGCTTATTTTCATGTCTGTTCTACTTGCGTGTCTTCCATGTTTTTATACTTTAATGACAGAGAAAATATCAGTAATCCAAAACCTCGAAAGAACAATCAGACTTCATCACGCAGCAGTTTCTGGAATAACGGCAGTTTCCAGCTGGCTAGAAAAAAATTTTCCGGAATTAGAAGGTGTAAATGAAGCAGTTGTCAATGAGCAAATGCCATCTTATATCAAAGCATTCCAGATAAATGATGTTGATGTCATAACTAATATTTCTTTCTTAATATCCTCGCAAAAAGACAGAATAATATACCTTATCAGTTCAAAAGCTTCTCTAAAAAACATCAGTTACTCGGTGGGATGCGTTATTGATTGTTTTTCAAATGCTGATAAAGAGTGGTCATTTTATTTGATCAACGAATAATAAAGGTGGGAAAGAAAAGCAATGCATAAAATTTTTTCTCAGCATTCAAAAAAGAAAATTCCCTTAGCAGGTCTGTCTGTTGAAAAATCGTGGGTCCGGTGTGTGGTTCTAGGTTGGGAGAAAGGGCATTTGAGTGTTAAAAAAAAGATAGAGTATCCGGTCCCTGAAGAAACGAGTCTATTTGAATCTTTTTTTGATTGGGTGAAGCTTTTAAAAAACCTAGTGGAAGAAGCTTCCTTTCCCAAAAATGTATTGATTAACTGTACTCTTCCCATTACCCATATATTTCTTGAAACGCTACACTTTCCAGAATTGCCACAAAGAGAGCTGGAGAAAGCATTAGAATGGGAGGTTAAACGACGTTTTAAAGTGGCATGGGACAAAATATGTTGTGATAGTTTCCGTTACGAAAGCAACGAGAGATCTTCTGCCCCAAAAGTAAGCCTTCTCGTTTCAGCGGCCCTAAACCTGGTTATTAAGCGCTTTTTAAGGATATTGCATCATTCTCGCATAGGTGCTGCATGTATAGAGCCTCCCCAAGTTAGTCTTTTAAGAGGTGTAGGGGGGCCCTATGGATCAGATTACAGGCCGGTTACTCTTTTTTACGCAGACGGTACAATTCTCCACAGGCTAATGGTTTCTGAGGAAGAGTATATTTTTACAGACACAGTTTCGTCAGTTCTGAGTATGGACGATGAGAGTATTGGAATAGATAGTCTTTTACTCAAAGACAACCATTGGTTTTGGGCAGGAGGGGAGAGCGGAACTGCATTGGAAATAAGAAAAAGAATGGCTCCGGAAATGAAAGAACTGCCCCCTCTCAATCATATGTGGAATATAAAAGGCCATGCCTTGTCGCTTAAAGGGTGGGAAATCCCCTTTGGCCTGGCATTGAGAGAGTTGCAATGGACATTAAATTAGATTTGCTACGCTCTTATTATAAAGGTGGTCATGCTTCATTACTCTTCCGTATAAATAAATGGGGTTTTACAGCTTTATTGGCATGTTTCTTGCTGACAGGAGGGGGGGCTATTTATTGTTGCCATCAGAAGGCAATAGAACTTGACAGTCAAATAGCGGCGAAAAGGCAAAATATAAATAAGGTTTTGTCTGTTAAAAAGAACTTGGCAATGAAACAGAAAGATCTCATTAAAACATGTTCTTTACGTCTTGAGGCATCAAGTTGCCACAAAAATAACCATTCAGAAGTGTTGCGGTTTTTGATAAATTCCATTCCAGATAGTGTTGTGTTAGACCAAATACAATTTAAAAGAGAAGAAATGCTCCTCAGTGGGGAAGGCGAGGGTAGGGAGATTTTTATTTGGGGAGAAGAGTTGTATAAAAATCTTTACCTTCAGGACATAAACTATCCGCATTTTTCTAAAAATGGAGAACGATCCAATTTTAAATTAAGATTGCTTTTCGTTAAATTGGAGGAATAGTTATGAAAAGACAGAGAATTATTTTTCTGTCCTTCTATAGTGCAGGTATCCTAGCCGTACTTTGTATAGTTATAGGGCTATGTTTTTTGTGTAACGATCTGCGTTTCATGAAAAATAAAATTACCAGGCTTTTAGAAAAAGAACAGCATATACAAAATGACGCTTCCCTTTTGCTTAAAGACAACAACCTTTTTAAGGAAGTTCTGGCCCGCCATGAAAAAGAAATAACACAGTCTTGTTTAGGAGAGAGAAAATCCTCTCTAGAGTGGCTATCTGATATCACCGATAAATGTAGCCTGATTCTTTTAGATCTGCGACAAGATTCTTCTGCAGGTGAAGTTGTTATTTTAAGTGCAGAAGGCCCTTATCGCGAGTGTGTTTCCTTTATAGAGGAACTTGAGGCTTCCAGTTCACCATTCCTCATTCATTCAGGAGAGCTCTCCAAAGGTGAAAACGGAGATCGTCTAAAACTTTATTTAGAGTGCAAAAAGAAGGACGAGAAGAATGTCTAAAAAACATTTTTTTATAAAAATTGCCATTTCAGCTTTTTTTCTAGCAGGAATTTGTTGTTTTATTTGCTGCATAAGTGTATGGTTGCCCTCTTTATCTCTTGCTCCTTACAGCGAAACACATACTTTATCTATGGACGAGACCACTTTAGCGCAGCATGAATATAATATAAAACTTGCCAGAAACCTGCAGGCAGCTCTTGAGGGAACCCAGGTGCCTAAAAAAGATGAGGATTCTTCTTTGCTCTTTGCTGTCCCCCGCAGGAGTACTCCATTTTTTCATGATGCAAAAGAAACAGACGCCATAGAAGAAGACTTAGAGACACCTTTGATTCTTAAAGGGGTTATAGTAGGTCAAACGGGTAGATTTTCCCTTCTTGACGAGGAAGGCGGAGAAAAAGGACTTCTCGTGAAAGAAGGGGATGTTCTATATGACGGAAAAGTAAAAGTGATACATATTTCACTAGATGTTATGAATTTAGAAATAGAACAAAAATGTACCCAGAAATTGAAAATAGGAGGAACGTCTAATGAATAGAAATCGCCTCCTTCTTCGTATTTGGGGAACGTTCATATTGATAGTGCTTTTGTGCGTTGTAAAGAACAGTCAGCTTTATGGAACGGAGAAGGGAACTATGACAGGTGTATCTGTAGAGCAAGCTCAGCATGATAAGGTCACCGTTTATGTTGGGGGACAAAATTTGCCTAAACCAGAAATAGTGGAGATAAATAAACAAAAAACAATTTTGAAGTGGAGAAATGTTGTTCTTCCCTCTACCACATGGAATCGTGATTATGAAGGGCCACTTCTGTTAAGCATCAATGTCATGCAGAAAGAAGGATACATAGAAATGAGCGTCTTGCACAAAACAGGATTAAAACTTAATCTCCATAAAGCCGATGGGGAAAAGCGGTCCTCCAGTTGGTGTTTTACATTGCAAAGAGAGGGGGCAGAGGAGCAAGGCTCTTATAGGGGGAAAAGACAATATCATGAGTTGCAATCAGGGGAAGGAGCATTTTTGCCTATATCCGAAAAAATGGCCTCTGAGTCTGTCTCTCTTTCTCTTCGCGATGTTTTGCTGCCTGACGCTTTTCGCCTCTTTGCCGAATATTGGGATATGAACCTTATCTTGGATGATTCCGTCCCCGAGAGAAAAACCACAATAATTTTAAAAGAAATTTCAGCCAGCCAGGCTTTTTTTTATCTCCTCCGTTCGAATGACCTCCGATTTGTTGCTTTGGGCGACAAAACTCTTTGGGTTGGAAAAAAAGAAAATTTAGGGGAAATATTAGGTTTGACAGAAACAAAATCTTTCAGGCTGGCCTACAGCGATATCGCTAGCACCGCAAAAATGGTCAAACAGGCTACTGGGGTTCAAAAAATTGTGGAAGATGAAAGATTAAACACTCTTTATGTAACTGCTGATAGAGAGCAACTTCTGAAAGTGGAGCGATACGTTGAACTTATAGACCGTCCAGGGAAGCAGGTTATGATCGAGGCCAGGATTGTTGAGATAGCAGACCGCGCCTCACATGAGGTTGCGTCGTGCCTGGAATCAATTTATAAACACTGGATGCTGGAATATAAAGGCAGAGGGACTCCTGGTCGAATAGGGTACAGTGATTCTTACAGCGAAGGGATGTTTGGTGAAGACATAACTTCCCTTTCTGGTACAGTAAAAAAATTGGACGCCTTAATATCAACCCTTGAAAAGGAAGAAAAGGGGCACATTCTTGCAGAGCCGTCAGTTATAACTATCGAGGGAACGAAGGCAAGAATACAGCTTGTTCAAAAGTATCCATACGTATCGACACGTGATGAGGCGGGCAATCCTACATATGTTTCAGAGGAAGTAGGGCCTCAACTTGAAATAACTCCTTTTGTAGGAAGGGATGAGATCATAACTATTAAGCTTGTTATAAAAACGGGTGAGGTTGTTTCATGGAGGGAGGGAGCCAGAGGCGAAACATATCCGGAGACAAGTACAAGGCAAGTGGAAACCCAGGTGCGAGTTCGAGATGGGGAGCCTTTCGTCATAGGAGGATTATTTAAAGAACTAAAAAGGGGAAACCAATATAAGTTTCCCCTTCTTGGGGATATTCCCATTTTAGGTTCGTTGTTTTCGACTCAGTATACAGAAAAAGAAAAGAACGAAGTGATTATAATTGTTATACCCCATATACTGTCTATACAGACATGATTACATGGGCCGCTTACAACGACATGTAGTCAATCCCTTGACAGAACTTAAAGAGCTCCTTATAATGTCTGAGTGCTGGCCGGGCTGGCGGAATAGGTAGACGCACGGGACTTAAAATCCTGGGGACAGAAAAGTCCGTGCGGGTTCGAGTCCCGCGTCCGGCACCACAATGTACTTAATTTGGGTTTTAGTTATGTCTATATAGATCGCGGGGTGGAGCAGTCAGGAAGCTCGTCGGGCTCATAACCCGAAGGTCGCAGGTTCAAATCCTGCCCCCGCAACCAATTTGGCGGTGTAGCTCAGATGGCTAGAGCATGCGGTTCATACCCGCAGTGTCACTGGTTCGATTCCAGTCACCGCCACCAAATATGAATTCATAGGCGGGGGACCCATCTCCCGCCATTTTTGTTTCACCTCTTTTCTGGGAGGTGGCTGAATGGTTGAAATGAAAGGTTTAGAAAAACAACTTCCATATGAATTATCACTTCCATATTTGAGGGATCAATTCTGGGCTGTAGCCAGAAAACAGGGCTGGGCAGAAAAGATAGGACCAGCTGTAGTTGCCGTTTCTGGTGGCAGTGACTCTGTTGCTCTGCTCTGGTTCTTTGTGCAATTCTGGCCTGGAAAGGTTATCGTGGCTCATTTGGAGCATGGCATTAGAGAAAGAAGTTCAATAGAAGACGCGGCTTTCGTAAAAAAGCTTGCAGAGGCATGGGGTTGCGAATTCGAGATAGAGCATGTTGTTGTCCCACGCCTTTTACGCAAGGGTGAGAGTCTAGAAGAAGGAGCGCGAAGGGTTCGCTACGATTTTTTTGAGCAGATAGCGGCTTCAGAAGGAGCAACAGTTGTTGCGCTTGGCCATACAGCTGATGATATAGCAGAAACACTGTTATTCAATCTTTGCCGTGGGTCAGGTCCCTTCGGACTTGTAGGCATACCCGAGGTCCGGGGACAATTTATACGCCCCCTCTCTGGATGGTGGCGAGAAGACTTAAGGCGTCTTTTGCAGGCTCGCGGAATTTGTTGGAGAGAAGACCCTACAAACCTTGACACAACCTACGTCAGGAACCGCATCCGTCATGAAATTATTCCATTGCTTGAAAGAACAATAAATTCCTCTACGCGTCAACATTTTGTCGATTTCGCTCAGGATATGCAGGAATTCCGCCGACGTGAAGAGAAGCAGGGAGAGTTGCTTGTTCAATGGGGCAAAGAAAATGTTCCTTTCTCTATGTATGGGACCACACTTTCATTTGTTCGTTCCCTCTCAGAGCAGGAACAGGCTTGGTTTATTCGGGCTATTGGAAGAAATTTGAGTCTTAAAACATTGACAAGGAATCGCCTTACATCCCTGATTGCAACTTTAAAAACTTCTGGTCGGTGGTTATTTCAATGGGAAAATAAAGCTTTTATTTGTTGTGGTTCAGGTTTTATGGTATGGATAAACCCAAAACTCTTGTATAATACTCACGCTATATCTAAAGAGATTGTTTTTAAAGGAGACAGGGGTGTGTTTTTATGGGGCTACTGGAAGGTGCATTGGGAAAAGAAACAGCACTTTTCAGGATCCTTGACGTCTTCTACAGGAAGGTTTCAAGAGGCTTTCCCTTTGGAGTTGGGGAGCAGCCTCATTGTTTCACCTGCAGATAGTGAGTCTTCTAGCCTGAAAAATAGGAAAATGAAAAAAATACCCTGGTGGTTACAGAAAATATGGCCGGTTTTTTCAAAAAGTGAAAAATGGCAGTGGATACCTTTTGAAGGCACTTTTTCTGACAAAGCGTATCATGGAGGAGCACAGATAATTTTGAGGCTTGAGCCTGTGGCATCGGCGCTGGAGGGAGTACAATAGAATGGAATATGTTGTTTCAGACATACTTCTGTCAGATGAAGTTATACATCGTAGGGTAAAGGAACTTGCTAAACAGATAAGCAAAGATTATGCTGGGAAAGAGCTTGTTACAATAGGCATATTGAAAGGTGCGGTTATTTTCCTTTCAGATCTTATCCGTTACATAGATCAAGATGTAGACGTAGTCATGGACTTTATGGCAGTTTCTTCCTATGGTGATTCCACCAAAACGAGTGGTATTGTTAAAATAACGAAGGATATTGATATAAACATAAGGGGAAAAAACGTGTTGATCGTAGAGGATATTGTGGATAGTGGTTTAACCTTGTCTTATCTCATTCGTATGATGGGAGAGCGAGAACCGGAGAGTATACGGGTGTGTGTGTTGCTTGACAAAGAGGAACGGCGCAAGGTACCGGTCAATGTAGATTATAAAGGATTTGACATCCCTGATAAGTTCGTAGTGGGGTATGGTCTGGACTATGCAGGGAAATGGCGGAACTTGCCATCGATCCATATGGTTGATATATATATGAATAGCCCCGAAGAGGGAAAATCAATGAGAGGCGGCGATATTTAGTGGGCCGATTGATCAAGAATCTCGGGTTGTACCTGATTCTCGTAGTACTTGTAGTAAGCCTTGTAAACGTTTTCTTATCACCAGCTCAAAGTCCACAGCAGGCGGAAGTAATCACGTACTCCGAGTTCCTGACTGCAGTAGATACAGGACAAATTAAAAGCGTTACGATAAAAGAAAACACCGTATCCGGCCGCTTTATTGACGGCAGAAGTTTTCAGGCTGAGGTTGTAGGGACAGGAGATCTTGCTAAAGAAATAGCAGGGAAAAATGTTAATGTCCAGGTAGAACCACCACAGAAAACCCCATGGTGGGCGACAATGATTTCTTCTTTCTTCCCTACGTTGCTGTTAATAGGAGTGTGGATATTCTTCCTCTACAACATGCAGGGTGGCGGGGGGAAGGTCATGAATTTCGCAAAAAGCAAGGCGAAGCTTTTTCTTGATAACCGTCCTAAAGTCACCTTTGACGACGTGGCTGGATGCGATGAGTCCAAAGAAGAACTGAGTGAGGTCATCCAGTTTCTTCGAGATCCGGGAAAATTCAGGGCCTTAGGGGCGAAAGTGCCTAAGGGAGTGCTTCTTCTCGGACCTCCTGGTACGGGGAAAACATTGTTGGCTCGCGCTGCCGCAGGAGAGGCCGATGTTCCTTTCTTCAGTGTGAGCGGCTCGGACTTTGTAGAAATGTTCGTAGGTGTTGGCGCAGCCCGAGTTCGGGATCTTTTCGAGCAGGCACGGAAATATCAGCCATGTATTATTTTTATAGACGAAATGGATGCTGTGGGCCGTCATCGTGGGGCTGGTCTTGGTGGCGGTCACGATGAAAGGGAGCAGACGCTGAACCAGCTTTTGGTTGAACTGGATGGATTTGATGAGTCTACGGGGATTATTCTCATCGCAGCCACAAACAGGCCGGATATCCTTGATCCTGCGCTTTTACGGCCGGGACGTTTCGATCGTCACATTGTCGTGGATCGCCCAGATGTAAAAGGAAGAGAAGAAATATTGGCTGTCCATGTGAGGAACAAGAAGATAGCCGATGATGTGGATCTGGGGGTAGTGGCTCGTAGAACCCCTGGTTTTGTGGGAGCGGATCTTGCGAACCTCGTCAATGAAGCGGCCCTTTTGGCAGCTAGAGCTGGCAAAAGCCTCATTACCATGGCTGAGTTTGAAGAAGGGATAGATCGTGTAATCGCTGGACCTGAGCGTAAGAGTCGCCTTGTTAGCGACAAAGAGCGAAGGATCATCGCGTTTCATGAAACAGGGCACGCTTTGGTGGCGAAGTATTTGCCCAATTGTGATCCCGTACATAAGATATCGATTATACCGCGAGGTCATATGGCTTTAGGGTATACGCTTCAGCTGCCTGATGAGGATCGTTTCCTAATGTCCAAGACGGAACTGACAAATCAGATTACAGTACTTCTGGGAGGCCGTGTGGCAGAAGAGCTCACTTTTGGTGACGTGACTACTGGTGCTGGGAACGATCTTGACAGAGCTACTCAAATTGCAAGAAGGATGGTAACGGAATTTGGCATGAGCGATGCTCTTGGTCTCGTGAAGTTAGGACATAAACATCAGGAAGTCTTTTTGGGGCGGGACATCGCGGACGATAAAAACTATAGTGATAATGTTGCATACATGATAGACCAAGAAGTAAAGGCCATTATTGACGGCTGCTACGAAAAGGCCAAGCAGATTCTGACAGAAAAGAAAGAGCAGGTCGAAATGGTCGCTGAGACCCTTCTAGAAAAAGAAGTCATTGAAGGGAAAGAACTTGATGAACTTCTGGGTTTCGTTACAGAAGAAGAGACCGAAGAGCAGGAAGAAAGATTGCTCCATGGCGACGTTAAAGAGAGCAAAAAAGAAGAGTTGAGACGAAAGGGAAGTACGAAGCCTGAAGTGGCAAGTAATCTTGCATAACAGTACCATCTGATAATCTCTAAGCGTGCCCGCTTTTGTGGGCACGCTTTTTTACTTTTCTAACGAATGATAGACTAGAGGGGTAACAAGAGGAGTTGAAACGTCATGTCTGGAATTTTTAATTTGAAAGCAGATTGGGGACCTTCTGGAGATCAGCCTGAAGCTATAGAAAAACTTGTTGAATCCCTTAAAAATGGAACACGTTTCCAAACTCTCTTAGGAGTTACGGGGAGTGGAAAAACCTTTACTGTGGCAAATGTACTGGCCCAGTTTGATCGTCCCGTTCTTGTTCTGGCTCATAATAAAACATTGGCAGCACAACTTTATACTGAGTTTAAAACATTTTTCCCCCACAATGCTGTCCATTATTTTGTAAGTTATTATGATTATTACCAGCCGGAAGCCTATATTCCCTCGAGTGACACTTATATAGAAAAAGATGCCTCTATCAATGACCGTATAGAGAAATTGCGTCTTGCAGCAACGAAAGCTCTTGTTGAACGAAGGGATGTTATTGTTGTAGCTAGCGTATCTTGTATCTATGGCCTTGGAAAAAAGGAAATGTACGAAGAAGTTATATTTCCCTTTGCTGTGGGGGAAAAATGGGATCGTAGAGGTTTTATGGAGCGGCTAATAGATAATTATTACGCTCGGAATGACATGCTTCTTGAAGCAGGAAAGTTCAGGGCACGAGGAGATGTTCTTGAAATCTATCCATCCTATAGTGAAACGGCACTCAGAGTCGCTTTTTTTGACGATGAAATTGAACGCATTGATGAAATTGATCCCGTGAGTGGCCATACACTGAAACAGCTTCCTAAAGCTTCTATTTTCCCTGCCCAGCATTATGTTACAAGTCGAGATGCCATAGATAAAGCTATGGGGCAAATACAGCAGGAACTTGATGAGCAGCTTCACCTATTGAAAAAACAGGGGAAACTTCTCGAGGCACAACGTTTAGAGATGAGGACCCGATATGATATGGAGATGCTTGCAGAAGTGGGCTACTGCTCAGGCATAGAGAATTACTCGCGATATCTTGATGGCCGCAATCCTGGAGAACCCCCTGGAACTCTTCTTGATTTCTTCCCCGATGATTTTATTATGGTAATAGATGAGTCTCACATTACCCTTCCTCAGGTGAGGGGCATGTATAACGGAGATAGGGCCAGGAAGACTACCCTCGTGGAAAATGGTTTTCGCCTCCCTTCATGTCTTGACAATAGACCTCTCAACTGGAGGGAGTTTAAAAAATATCTTCGTCAAGTTATTTTTATCTCAGCTACTCCTGGGGATTGGGAACGAGAAGTTTCCACCTGTGTAGCGGAACAGATAATTCGGCCCACTGGAGTGGTGGATCCTGAGGTAGTGGTGAGTCCTGCAACTGGACAGGTTGATGATCTCGTTGATAGACTGCGAGGTATCACAGCAAGGGGAGAACGGGCACTTGTAACGACATTAACAAAAAAATCATCAGAAGATCTAGCTGAATACTTGGCAGATCTGCAGTTCAAAGTAAAATATATCCATTCGGAATTAAATGCTTTTGAGCGAGCAGAACTCATACGTGATCTTCGAAGCGGAGAAGTTTCTATTCTTGTTGGTATTAACCTGCTGAGAGAGGGGATGGATCTTCCTGAGGTGTCGCTGGTGGCTATCCTTGATGCTGACAGAGAAGGCTTTCTCCGTTCTCATCGGTCGCTTATACAGATCATGGGGCGAGCGGCGAGAAACACGCGGGGGCAAGTTGTACTTTATGCCGATGTGGAAACAGAGAGTATTAGGACTTCTGTACAAGAGACTCGCAGGCGAAGAGAAATACAGATGCTTTTCAATGAAAAGCATGGCATTATACCTCAAACTATTAGTAAAACAGTACAAAACCTTCTTCCAGAAGAATTTACTTCCGATGCTGTAAAATTAGAGAGCCGCAGGGGGAAAAGAACAAAAGAAGTTCAGGAATACACCCATAGTGATCTAGAACGCCTCATGTGGGAAGCAGTAGAAAAACTTGATTTTGAAAAAGCCGCGCAAATTCGTGATATATTGACAGACTCAAAAGGGAAGGAGTGGCAGCGTGTTGCATCTTATCAGCATAAGAGGAGCAAGAGAGCACAATCTCAAAAATATAAACGTAACACTTCCAAAAAATAAACTTGTGGTTATTACAGGGCCATCAGGTTCCGGGAAGTCATCCCTGGCTTTTGATACACTATATGCAGAGGGTCAGCGCCGGTATGTAGAATCCCTTTCTGCCTATGCCCGACAATTTTTAGGTATACAAAAAAAACCTGATGTGGATGACATTTCAGGATTATCTCCAGCTATTTCAATAGAACAGAAAGGTACATCCCATAACCCTCGCTCAACAGTGGGTACCGTAACGGAGATTTATGACTATCTGAGACTTTTGTATGGTAGGCTAGGAGTTCCATACTGCCCATCGTGCGGGAAGGCCGTCATTCGTTATTCCCTTGATGAAATTGTAGACGTTATATTCAGGAACTACCCGGACCAGCGGCTTGAAATTCTTTCCCCCCAGGTTCGAGGGAAAAAAGGGGAGTTTAAAAATCTTTTTGCCCAAAATAGGGAGAAGGGATTCATGCGCGTAAGGGTGGATGGAACTATTTACTGGTTAGAAGAAGAGATTGCCCTTGATAAGAATAAAAGACACACTATTGAAGTGGTAATTGATCGACTGAAAGTCCTGGACGACCGGAAAGGGCGTATTAGCGAAGCTGTAGAGGCAGCCTTGAGCCTCTCTGGAGGGTATGTGCTCCTTGTCACAGAGGGGGGAAAGGAGCAGCTTCTCACAGAAAACTATGCCTGTCCTGACTGTGGCATCTCCCTTCCGGAAATAGAGCCACGGTTATTTTCCTTTAATAACCCTTACGGAGCCTGCCCTGATTGTTCTGGTCTTGGCAGCCACGAACACTTTTCTGAAGAGCATGCCATAGACCCCGTCCGCTCAGTGGAAGAGGGCGCTCTTCTTCCCTGGAAAAAAAAGCACTACATGCTGAGAAAGCTGTACACTTTCTCTCAGTCGAAAGAATGGGATTTGACTCAGCCATATGGAACGCTGCCAAAGAATGTGCAGAACTTTATCCTTTATGGGAGCGATGAAAGACTTCCCATGTTCTTCTCTGACCGCGGAGAACGGCATCAGTATATGGGGCGATATGAGGGGCTCCTTCCATGGCTGGAAGGGAGATGGAATGAAACGGAATCTGAGAACGTCCTAGAAGAGTTAGCCGGATATCGTGTGGAAGATATATGTCAAACATGTCATGGTTACCGTCTACGTCCTGAAGCTCTTATGGTTCAATTAAACCACCACACTATTGATGAGCTGGTGGAAATGCCTGTGGATAGACTGTTACCCGTGCTTAAAGAAATGGAATTCACTGAAAATGAACAAAAAATTATGGGTCAAGTGATGATAGAGCTTGAAAAGAGACTCTCTTTTCTTGTCGATGTGGGCGTTGGATATCTGTCCCTTATGCGTCGCGCAGATACTTTAAGTGGCGGTGAGAGTCAGCGTATTCGTTTGGCTACTCAGATAGGTTCAAAGCTCAGCGGGGTTCTCTACGTTCTTGATGAACCGACCATTGGCCTTCATTCCAGAGATACCGATCGTCTTTTGCGTACCCTTCGCTCCATTCGAGATCTTGGCAACACTGTAGTAGTCGTGGAACATGATCGTGAAACAATGCTTGCAGCTGACGCTATTGTAGAAATGGGGCCTGGTGCAGGAGAGCAGGGTGGAGAAATTGTTAATGCAGGAACAGCTGAAGAGGTGCTCAATACCAATGCTTTAACTGGTCCCTATTTGCGAGGGGAAGTTTCAGGATGTATTAGAAGAAGAGATGTGCGTAATACTTCTCATTGGCTCACATTACGGAAGGTTGCCCATCACAACCTTAAGGAAATTGATGTAGCAATACCTTCACGTGTTTTCTCCTGCATCAGCGGAGTCTCGGGATCTGGAAAGAGCAGCCTCTTGTATGATGTGCTATATAAGGGTATGAAACGTATTCTGGACAAAGATTTCAGAGAGAGAGCCGGGAAACATCTAAGCATTGATGGGGCAGAGCAATTTAGAAATGTGGTGCTTGTGGATCAAAGTCCAATTGGTAGAACTCCAAGGTCAAATCCAGCAACATACACAGGTCTCTTTACTCTCATCCGCGAACTTTTTGCAGAGCTTCCAGAATCAAAAATACGTGGATATGCACCTGGCAGGTTTAGTTTCAACGTAAGGGGTGGACGATGTGAAGCTTGCAGCGGAGCTGGATCTGTTAAAGTTTCCATGCTTTTTTTGCCCGATGTTTACGTGGACTGTGAGGTTTGCGGAGGAACAAGGTATAACAGAGAAACTCTTGAAGTTCGTTATAAAGGGAGAAACATTGCTGATGTTTTGAATATGACAGTAGATGATGCTTTTGAGTTTTTTAAGGAAATTCCCCGCATTGCATCAAAACTGGCCTTAATTCAAGAAGCAGGTCTCGGATATATTCGTCTTGGTCAATCGGCCCTCACCTTGAGCGGGGGAGAAGCACAACGGGTTAAACTTGCAAAAGAGCTGAGTAAACGCTTCACCGGTCCTACTCTGTATCTTCTCGACGAACCAACAACAGGTTTATTTTATACAGATGTGAAGAAGTTGCTTCACATTCTCCATCGCATCGTGGATCAGGGAAATACTGTGGTGACCATCGAGCATAATCTGGATGTACTTCTATCGTCAGATTATATTATCGATCTAGGCCCCGAGGGAGGAATGGAGGGCGGTTCTATAGTAACCCAGGGAACGCCAGAAGAAATAATCAAAAGCAGACAAGGGTATACTTCTGCCTATCTTCAGGAATATGCCAGGCAGCTTGAAAGGGAGGACCACTATGAGCGCAAAACAGCGTCGTGATAATAGTAAGCCAGATAGCAAAAAACCATATAGTAGAAAAATGGAGAATAAAAAGAGAGAGAATCAGAAACCATATGGCAAGAAACCTTATATCAAAATGCCAGATGTGAGGAAACAAATTGATGAAGATCTTATATGGGGACGCCAGCCAGTTTTAGATCTTCTCCAATACTCACCACAGAAATGTTTAAAAGTCTGGATCTCAGAAAGGGCCCATCCTTCCTTTTCAGGAGAAGTAATGACCCTTGCCCGTTCTACTAAGGTCCCTTTTCAAAAAGTGGCGTCAACTTTGGTTGATGAAATGTGCCCCGGAGAGAACCACCAGGGGGCAGTGGCAAAAATAACAATGGTGGAACAACTGGATATGGAAGATTTTCTACCCACCTTAAAAACAAAGGAAGGGCCGATTCTTCTTGTAGTTCTTGATCACATACTTGACCCTCACAACTTGGGAGCTATTATACGTACGTCAGAGGCTGCTGGAGCTACGGCTGTTGTTTATTCAAAACGCCGCTCGGCCTTACCTGGCGGAACGGTAGTGAAAGTGAGTGCTGGGGCAGCGTTGCGAGTGCCCATGATATCCGTAACGAATATTGCACAGACGATAACCCGGCTTCAGGAGGAAGGCTTCTGGGTGGTGGGACTTGACCATAATGCGCCCCAATCCCTTTGGGGGGCAACATACCCAGACAAGTCCTCACTTGTTGTTGGAGCAGAAGGTGAGGGTTTGTCCCGTCTCGTTGCCCAGCGGTGCGACATGTTGCTTCGCATCCCTATAACAGGGAAAACAGGTTCGCTCAATGCAGGTGTCGCTGCTGCCTTAGGAATGTTTGAGTGGGCCAGGGCAAAAGGAGTAGATGTTCATGGTGAATAAAAAAAGATGTACCATTGCTGTTATCGGAGCGGGAATGCTTGGCAGTTCTGTGGCCAGGGGATGGGTGAAGGAAAATTGCACAGTCATAGCCTACGACAAAGATAGACAAAAGGTGGAATCCCTCGAAGAACTGGGTATTTGTTATGAGGAAAGCAACGAAGCTATAGCAAGGGCAGACGTGGTGGTTTTTGCGCTGAAGCCTCATATTCAACTTCCCGTGGTGGCTTCTCTGGCGCAAAATCTGACAAACAAGCTATGTTTTTCTATGGCAGCGGGTATTCGGTTAGAGCAGCTTGCAGAAGCAGCCCCCCATGCAAGATGGATTCGGGGAATGACAAATATATGTGCCGCTGTTAATGCTGCTTTTACGGCCTATACGCCTTCTGAAAATGTGACAGAAGAAGATATGAAAAAAACCAAACTTCTTTTCGGCCTTCTTGGAGAAAGTGAAGAAACAGCAGAGCCAAATCTTGACGCCATAACGGGCATTTCAGGATCAGGGCCCGCCTATATGTTTACAGTGCTTGAGGCATTGACCTACGGGGGCCTCCGAGTTGGAATTCCGAAAGATTTGGCACTAAAGGCCTCTGCCGCGACGATGATCGGGGCAGCAAAACTTGTTTTGGAAACAGGAAAACATCCAGCGGAACTGAAAGATGGTGTGGTTACCCCTGGTGGTACCACTATCGAAGGGCTTTATGAATTGGAGGAAGGAGCGGTCCGTGCGTCCTTTATCCGGGCTATTGCAGAGGCAACCCGACGCGGTAAGGAATTAGGGGAGCAAAAGACCAACAAAAAGAAGTAGGGGTTTTGATTGTCTTGCAGTTATTGACATTTCGCACTTAGACCTGTAGAATACCGAGTCGTTGGGTGGTTAGTTCAGGGGGAGAACGCTTCCTTGACGCGGAAGAGGTCAGAGGTTCAATTCCTCTACCACCCACCATTGAGAATACAAGGGTCCCGGCATAATGCCGGGACCCTTTTTTGTCCAGACTCCACATGTACTCATATCGGTTTGCCGTGGCAACACTTAGAAAGTATTAAAGAAGCTATAGACTTTGTACATTACCTTGTATTTTTTCAAAGGACACCTGACCCTATCTTTAAGTGTCTCTACATCGTAAGAATATATCCATCCGGTAATCACAGCGGTAATAGGTGAAATCAAAACTAAGCCTATACTCCAGCCATAGTTCTCAGTATTTTTGCCGCAATCATTCTATAATTTATAACCCGTACAAAAACTGTATTCTGTCTTGCAAACAACATAAGCAACGTTAAATATCCACCAAAGTAGGCCAGCAAAAGAGTAGTCGTCATAGTTCCGATAACAGCACGCGAGAGAGATCTTTCAGAGGCCGTCTGCTCCTTTTTTCTGGTAGGTGCTATTACTTACGTACTTCCAAAGAAATACTGTAAAAGATTCAGGAGCGCCAACATGATACAGAGGCTCAACGAGGAGATCCGTTTAAGGGGAAAAGCTGTTCGGCGATGTATCCGAACATGAAGGAATACAGGGAGGCCATTCCGCTCCTGTAGAAAGCTCAGCGAAACAGTTTTCAAGCTACAGGCAAAGATAACCCGATGATTCTGGTCGTATGAACCCATATTTAACCGGAAACAAATTTACAGCAGTATTAAGACTTGACTCTTGAGTCGTTGATCAATGCTGTTAAATTTGACAAAAAAATAAATTATAGTAGTCTTACTTTAGAATCTTGATTTACTCGCAATATTAAATATTTCGACTCGAATGATGTGTTTCTATCCCTGCCTCACATCATGATGGAGTTGTTGGCGAAAATTGTATAGAGCCGTTGATGCGACTCCGTAATAATACAAGTAAAGAGACCCCCTTGCGAAAAGAGTGATTTCCAATTGCTCAAATAGAGAGTAGGTTATACTTAACGATTTGCTAACTATCACATAAACGTGGCGTGTCACGCTGACGATGATTAATTTCGTCACCGTTATGCTTGTTGATGCGCCAATAAAGGAAGGTATTGGCATGATAAGATATATTTTAAAAAGATTCATATTTGTTATCCCCGTTTTACTCGGAGCTACATTCCTTGTGTTTGCTATTATGAATTTCACACCTGGTGATCCGGCAAGAATAATTGCGGGAAATGACGCTACGGAAATTGATCTTCAAAATATTAGAGAAAAAATGGGCCTTAATGACCCTTTTTTGGTTAGGTATGGCAGATTCATTGTTAATGCGATTCGAGGGGATCTCGGCACATCATATAGAAATAATTTGGAAATCTCCTCTCAAATAATTATAAGGTTGAAAAACACCATGATACTAGCAGCCTCAGCAGTTTTTATAGCTATAATAATAGGAATACCGGTGGGGATCATCTCAGCAATAAAACAATATTCCACCTTTGATAATATCGTGATGGTAGTAACGTTATTTTTGGCCGCCTCCCCGGTTTTTTGGATGGGGTTAATCTTAGTTCTTGTTTTTTCGTTAATGCTCGGAATTCTTCCAGCCGCTGGGATGCAGACTGGTTTTCTTGGCATGTTGAAAAGCCTTATACTTCCGGCATTTACCCTTTCTACCAATACCTTAGCGGTAATAGCACGAACAACCCGAGCGTCAATGTTAGAAGTTGTGCGTCAAGATTATATTGATACTGCAAGAGCAAAGGGATTAAAAGAAACGGCCATAACTATCAAACACATGCTTCCGAATGCGTTAATCCCCATACTCACAATCATCGGAATTAATTTCGGTAGTTTACTCGGGGGATCGGTCGTTACGGAGTCAATTTTTGCGTGGCCTGGAGTTGGCAGATTTATTGTTGAGTCGATTAGTTTTCTGGATACACCTTCTATATTAGCTTCAGTCGTTATGTTGTCGGTTTTTTCCACGTTCATTAATTTATTTGTAGATTTACTTTATGCGTATGTCGATCCACGGATCAAATCACAATACAAAGCCAAGAGGTAATAGTAATGAATGCTAATATCACATTAACTAAACCACATCAATCCGAACGAGACAGAACTTTGCTTCAGCAGGCCTGGCGCCAGTTTAAGTACAATAAAAGGGCCATGGTTGGTTTATTTATTATCGCCACACTACTTTTGATAGTCGCCGCAGTCGTTGCAATAGATTTCTTTACTGACAACTCTATTTATAATGAGTACATTATTAAGCAAAATTTGAGAAATAAATTAGCGAAACCAAGCTTGCATCATATATTTGGATGTGATGAGTTTGGTAGGGATGTGTTTTTAAGGATCCTATGGGGCACGAAGTATTCGTTAATGCTTGGATTCAGTGCTGTAACATTATCATTTTTGATGGGTGGTCCGCTGGGGATAGTGGCTGGATTCTATGGCGGGAAAATAGATAACATTATCATGCGCATAATGGATATTTTTATGGCATGTCCGTTCATTTTACTTGCTATGGCAATTGTGGCAGCACTTGGCGCAAACACAGTTAACTTGTTAATAGCACTTGGCGTTTCGCGTATGGCCGCTTTTTCGCGTATTTCCAGAGCAGCTATTATGTCTGTTAAAGAAAAAGAATTTATTGAGGCAGCGCGGGCTGTAGGGGCTAACGATTTTACTATAATTCTGCAGTACATACTTCCTAATGCCATGGCTCCTATTCTTGTTCAGTTTACACTTCAGATTGGTACGTCCATATTACTTGTGGCGGGGTTGTCATATATAGGGTTAGGAATTCAACCGCCAACTCCCGAGTGGGGAGCCATTCTTACATCAGCTAAGGTTTATATGCGTCATGCATGGCACATCTCGGTTTTCCCTGGGCTTTTTTTAGTAATTACGGTAGTTGCTTTCAATTTATTTGGTGATGGACTACGCGATGCTTTAGACCCCAAAATGAAAAAATAAACTATCATAAGGTAAGGAATGAGCATTATGGGAAAAATACTTGAAATAAGGAACCTAAGAGTGAGTTATGAAACTGAAGATGGTACTGTTGAAGCTCTTAATGGGATTGATCTTGATTTAGATGAAGGTGTGACTTTAGGGATTGTTGGGGAAACAGGAGCAGGCAAAACAACGTTAGCTAAAAGCATTATGAGAATTATACCTACCCCTCCCGGTCATATTGAGTCAGGAACGATACTTTATAAAAATAAAGATATTTTAGGTATGACGAGTTCTGAAATCAGAAAAGTTCGTGGTGAACAAGTCTCTATGATTTTTCAAGACCCGATGACATCCTTAAACCCCATTATGATAGTGGGAGATCAAATAGCGGAAGCCATCAAAACGCACATGCATGTTTCATCAGCAAAGGCAACAAAGAAAGCATCAGAAATGATGGAGTTAGTCGGTATTGATCCAGTTCGAATGAGCGATTACCCACACCAATTTTCTGGAGGAATGAAACAGCGCGTTGTTATTGCTATGGCACTGGCATGTAATCCCAAGGTGCTTATTGCAGATGAACCTACTACCGCTTTAGACGTCACTATACAGGCTCAAGTTCTGGAAATGATGAATGAGTTAAAAAAGAAATTTAATATGGCTACGATACTCATAACTCATGATTTAGGGATAGTTGCGCAGACTTGCGAAAAAGCAGCCGTGATTTATGCTGGTGAAATAGTAGAGTACGGAACAGTTCATGAAATATTCAAAAACATGAGACATCCATATACCATAGGGTTAATGAATTCAATACCTAAGATTGGTATTGAAGAGAATCGTCTAAATCCAATTGATGGATTGATGCCTGATCCCATGAACTTACCTAAGGGATGCAACTTTTGGCCTAGATGTAAGTTGGCGACAGAAAAATGCAAGCATGAATCCCCTGCTGTGACTCATATTGACGGTGAGCATTTTGTTAGATGTTGGTATAGTTAGCGCATAGAATACTAAGGTTTCAAAGGTCCCAAGATAGACAATCACGGTTAATGAGATCGATGAAATAAAGGCTAGGATGTGGTTTTATGAGTAATGACACTCTTTTAAAAGTAGATCATCTAAAAAAACATTTTTACACTCCTTACGGAACATTGTTTGCTGTTGACGATGTCTCGTTTTCTATTAAAGAAGGCGAGACGCTTGGAGTAGTAGGAGAGTCAGGATGTGGAAAATCAACACTTGGTCGCGCGGTTTTAAGGCTTTGCGAGCCGACATCTGGAACAGTCTTCTTTGACGGAGAAGATGTATTAAAATTCAACAAAGCTAAGATGAAAAAAATGAGATCCCAAATGCAAATAATTTTTCAGGACCCCTATGCATCGTTAAATCCAAGGATGACGGTTAGTCAATCTATTGCGGCGCCATTAATTATACAAGGTGTCTATAAATCCAGTGAAAAGGATAAGATACAGAAAAAAGTTGACCAAACGATGGATTTAGTCGGTCTTGCCAAAAGATTTGCGAATTCTTACCCTCATGAATTAGATGGTGGAAGACGTCAACGGATTGGTATTGCACGTGCTTTGACTTTGAATCCTAAATTTATTGTTTGTGATGAGCCAGTGTCTGCTTTAGACGTTTCTATACAAGCTCAGATTTTAAATCTGATACAGGATCTCCAAGTCCAGTTTGGATTAACATATTTATTTATAACTCATGATCTCAGTGTTGTTAAGCATTTGTCCACAAATATCATGGTGATGTATTTGGGACAGGTAGTAGAGTTAGCTGATTCTAAGAAATTATTTAAAAATCCTGTTCATCCTTATACTAAAACTCTTTTGTCTGCTATCCCTATTCCCGATCCAGATATAAAAATGAATCGAATTGTTTGCAGGGGAGAGATTACTTCTCCTATCAATGTCCCTGACGGATGTAGATTTGCTAAACGTTGTGTTTTTGCAAAAGATGATTGTGAAGCAAAAAAGTTAAGTCTAAGAGAAGTTGAACCAGGGCATTTTGTGTCATGCCATGTGTTTGGTTAGGAGTGTTTTTGGGGACCATTAATTATGAGATGGGGGGAAAAGTTTTCTACCGTTTTTTATTACGAAATATTAGGAGGGACACCTATGAAGAAATTTGTATTTATCATTTTGGCCGTTTGTATTTTGTTTGCTCCAGCCGCTTCTGTTGATGCTAGTAGTCGTAAAATCAAAGAAGAGATTGTTTTTGCTCAGAGTGCTGATCTAACTACTATGAACCCTTGCTATGGAACTCAGGAAAGAGCGTTCTCTCTTACAAACCATATGTATGACACACTCTTAACTTATGATAGTGATATGAAAGTGCAATTTGCTTTGGCGGAAAGTTATGAGTGGTTGGACGACCTTAGACTTCAGTTTAACCTTAGAAAGAACGTAAAATTTCATAATGGGGACGTGCTTACTGCGAAAGATGTTGTGTTTACCTTTGAGCAGAGAGCTATTCGCGGGGGCGGCTTTACCACCTATATAGATGTGAACAAATTGGAAATCGTGGACGATAACACCCTTATTGTCCATTTTAGCACGCCACACCCCTCGTTTATCTATCAATTAACTGATCCTGGATGGGGTATTATGCCAAAGGATTACTTTGAGGCTCATGGAGCTGAATATTTTGCGTCACATCCAATTGGTTGTGGTCCATACAAGATGAAGGAATACGTTACGGGCGATCATTATACACTTGAGCGGTTTGATGATTATTGGGGTGGACCTGCAAAAACTAAGTATCTTACAATGAAGATAGTTCCTGAAGCAGGACAGCGGACCATTTTGCTTGAAACTGGCGGGATAGATGTGGCATATGAGATTCCCTATATCGATATTGATAAGATCAAAGATAACCCTGATTTGCAATTTTTAAGTACCCCCTCCATGAAAATAGTGATGTTTTACGTTAACACTCAATCTTCTACGCCTTTAAAAAACAAGCTTGTTCGACAGGCAATGGAGTATGCGATAGATAAACAGCTTATAGTTGACAGTCTTTTGTATGGCTATGGAAAAGTGGCATACGCTGTTGTTCCAGATGTTGCCATTGAATATAAGGAAGTAAAGGTACCCCATGTTTATAATCTTGAAAAGGCTAAAGCTTTGATGGCAGAGGCTGGTTATCCTGACGGCTTTGAAACAGAAATTTGGACAAGTGCAATTCAGGATTACTCTGAACTAAGCCAGATTGTTCAGGATCAGTTGGCAGATATTAATATAAAGGCTAAAGTGCTTGTTCAAGATGCAAATACTATTGATTCACGCCTTAATGCTGGGGACGAATACGGAATGTCATTGCATTTCTACTCCTGTAATAGTGGGCATGTTGAATTTACATTATCCAACATCCTTCCCACAGGAATGCTTCGCAACAGCTCTAGGTTTAGCAATGCAGATTATGATGAAGCTTATTATAAATGGCTTGTAACCACGGATGAGGCAGAGCGTGATGTTCTGCTCACGAGAATGTTTGAAATTCAAAACGAAGAAACTCCTGTTATTCCTATATATAATGAAATAAAAGTACTTGGCGCAACAAAAAATATTGAGGGGATACAGTTAAGCAGAATTGGCGCTCATGAATACCAGAATGCTGTTGTTTATGTAGAGTAGTAAATAATAACTATAAGCCATATTGTTTTTTAGTTTAATACAGCGGGAGCCCGTGTACAATACACGGGCTCCCGCTGTTCGAGTGGTGCCTTACCTTAATGCTTGTATGATTTTTATCATGGTTTGAAATGCCACATTCGGTTTTGCTTGTTGGTTTATCGTTCCCGTTATGTAAAGCTTCTTATCGGGGACATAAAACGCTACAGAACCAGTAGAACCGCAGTGCCCAACCATATAAGGTACAGGGTGAAATGGTGAGAGGAGACGAGACAAAGAAAACTTTTGTATTCCGATGCCATATTGAAAGGGGGAAAATATATTATTCCACTTCTCCAGTTCATTTAACCTTTCTTTTTGAAAAAAATATCCGCTAAAGAATGCTTTTAAAAACGTCATTTGGTCCTTTGCAGTGGAAATAATATCATTTTGAGTAGAGTTGAGAAAATTTGGGATGTGCATTGTTGTCGATCTATGCCGAATGGGGACAAATTTTTCTGTTTTACCATTTTCATATACATACGTTTGTGTGAGTCTTAGTTCTTGAAAGAGACGGTTTAGGACTATATTGACAGGATCTCCAGTAACGGCTTCTACAATGAGACCCAAAATTTGATGGTTTGTATCGATATATTTTGCTTTGCCTTTTTCTCCTGGAGGAAAGTGTGTTTTCATCCTTTTTATTTCTTGAATGACTTTATCTATTGGCCAGGGTTGGTCGAAACCTGCTTCTAGCTCGGTCATTGCCTTTTTCCCATTGGCTTGTCTATCGAGCAGATAACAGGGGAGCCCTGAGGTTTGGGACATGAGATGGATGATGGAAAGGTCATAAGAATAGTCCTTGCCTTTGTGAATATGTAATCTCTGAATGATCTCATCTGGAAGGTGTTTTGAAATTTTATCATGCAAGCTTAATTTGCTTCTCGTTACCAATCTTAGAATAATTGAGGATACAAAAAGCTTATTTATGCTGGCGATAAAATATCGGCTGTCTTCTTGTATATCTCCAGCAGCACTAATTGCGTCGATGCTGTTGTCATCAGATGATACATAAAAAACAGCTCCGTAAATGTATTTTTGGGTAACAACAGAACTTACAACTTGATGGAGCATTGATTTGATCTGTGTATCATCCATTTCTGTTCCCCTCTCATTTCGCAAGCCACCCCTTGTGCTCCCCAAATATTTGCTATTGTAGTGATAAGATGTGGAATAATTGTCCCCTTTGTCACCACAGCCTTGGAGAGAAAAATTACATGGTTGAGTTCGTTATATGATTCACTTGTACGCAAAAAACATACTACTCCAATTATTCACAAAAGAAAAGATCTGTCTCATGAGGCTTATAAAAATAATAGGGTTATTCATTTGGCTGCTTTTTTGTTTTATTAAAGCGAATTCTTCTGTGGCGTGGTATAAATGAATCGAAAGAGGAGGAGATCTTATATGATTAGAGGCGTAGGAGTGGATCTTTGTCGAATCTCCCGCATAGAGAGGCTCCTTCAGGATGAACACTTTTTGAAACGGGTTTTTCATGAAGAAGAGCGTGATTATGCCATGAAAAAGGCTAATCCTGCCCGCCACCTTGCGGCATCTTTCGCAGCCCGTGAAGCTTTTGCGAAAGCAGCAGGCCTTGATTTTTTTAAAGTTGTATTGCAGGGGATGTGGCTTCATAGAACCCCTGAGGGGCCCGTTCCCTGCTTTTCTGCCAACATAGAGCAGTGGATGGATGAACAGAAGTTGAAAGTCCACATCAGTCTTTCCCATGATGGCGATTATGCCATTGCCTTTATAATTGTGGAGGTGTCAAGTCATGATAGATCTCTATGATCCCACAACGATTAGAGAAGCAGATTCCATGGCCATAGGAAAGTTCAAGGTTCCAGGTATTGTACTTATGGAAAATGCGGGACTTGAAGCCTCTTTGTGTGTTCAACGTCTTTTCCCGCAAGCAGAGAGGTTCCTTATCCTTGCTGGCCCCGGTAATAATGGGGGTGATGGTTATGTTATGGCGCGACACTTTGCAATAAGAGGGCTTCTACCAATAGTCCTTTTAGCAGGGGCTCCTGAGAAAATAAAGGGCGACGCTTTGCAGAACCTTGAAATATTAAAAGAAATGAGCACCCCCATCCGTATCACGGAGGAAATGACAGTAGAAGAGATCACATCCCTAATGTCAGAAAGCCACGTTGTTATAGATTGCCTGCTAGGAACAGGCAGCAAGGGTTCTCCACAAGGAGAAATTCGACGGATCATAGAGCTCCTTGAAGGGCGAAATAATATAGTTTCTATTGATATTCCTAGCGGCATAAATGCTGAAACAGGGGAAGTCTATTCTCCCTGTGTGGCATCGGTTGCGACTATTACCATGCTTGCTATGAAGACGGGACTTGCTGCAATGCCGGCTGCTGCTAAAGCTGGTAAGATCGAAATCGTTTCCATAGGAGTTCCCCCTCACGAAGTACTGCCTTCTCTTCCTTGCGCAACTCTTTGGGAGGAAGAGGACGCAATAGCTACTCTTCCTGAAAGAAAGTTGGACCTTCATAAAGGGGGGAGAGGAACACTCCTCGTAGTGGGAGGCAGCGAGCACTATAGAGGCGCTCCGCTTTTATCTGCTCTGGGAGCTCTTAAAAGCGGCTGTGGAGTAGTCATCGTGGCCAGTACTGATGATGTTTGCCGGGAAGGGATCTCCTTTTTGCCGGAAGCTGTTTTTCACCCAATGAAACGAGAGAATCCCCAGGATCTGCTTTGCTGGTCGGAACGCGGTACGGCTGCTGTTGTCGGACCTGGTCTTGGAAGGGACAGTCATGGTGCCTCCCTGTTTGAATGTATATGGAATGAATGGCGCCATCCTCTATTGGTTGATGGCGATGGCATCTTTTGGCTTAATGAATTAAAAAGCTATTTAAAAAAACGCAATGATGTTATCATAACCCCTCACGAAGGAGAGGCAGCCAGATTGCTTGGCTTAACGGCGAAGGATGTGGCATCCTCGCGCCTTTACGCAGCAAAGGAGCTGGCTCGGCAATGGGGTTGCGTTGTTTTGAAAGGGCATGGAACTGTAATTGATACTATAAGCAGAACAGTAATAATTCGTGAGGGTGGACCAGAGCTGTCTGTCCCAGGGTCAGGAGATATCCTTTCTGGTGTGATAGGGACATTTTTAGCTCAACAAATTTCTTTATTAGACAGTGCGTCTCTTGGTGTATGGATCCATGGCAAGGCAGGACAATTTCTTGCTGAGAGAAAAGGGATAGATGGTATACTAGCGCGGGAAATAGCCATGGGAATTCCTTCAGTGCTTTGTTCTTTAAGAGAGAAGGAGAAGACGAAACATTGATTAATAAAAAGGAAGAAAAAGCGGACAGTATGGAAATTACCTCATTTTCGCCAGAACAGACGAGGCTCATCGGTGAATGTATGGCTCGTCATGTTTATTCAGGGTTGACTATTTTGCTCTATGGTGACCTAGGAGCAGGAAAAACAGTTCTTGTTAAAGGGCTTGGAGATGGTTTGGGGGCTCGGGGAGTTCGAAGTCCTTCCTTCACACTTATCAATGAATATGAAGGGCGTTTGCCCCTTGCCCATGTAGATTTGTACCGCCTCGAGAGGGGAGATGAATACGAGCTTGGTCTCTGTGAATACGCAGATGACGGCTTTGTATTGGTTATTGAATGGCCTGATCGCCTTGCGGAACAGCCAACTAAAGACCTATGGAAACTTTACTTTTGTAGAGACAGCGAAACGGTACGTCGCATTTCTTTTAAAGCTGAAGGCGAAAAAGCTGTAAAAACGATGGAACTTTTACTTAAAGATATTGGGGAGATAGGCCAATGAATTATGTTGTTTTAGGTGTTGACTGCTGTACTCGATGGACAAACATAGGTGTTTCTATCAATGGCAAAGTAGCAGCAGAGATGAATATGAACATAGGAAGAAATCAAGGGAGCAAGTTGCCCATTCTTGTTGAAACGCTCATTTCTTCTTTGGGGATAGAGATTTCAGATATTTCCGCAGTCGCTATGACCATTGGGCCAGGCTACTTTACAGGAATTAGAGTAGGGTTGGCTTATGGCTGTGGTCTCGCAAAAGGATTGGGAGTGCCAGTTATTCCTATTTCAACACTTGAAGCCATGGGATATCCTGCTTCGAAGCTTGGACTTACTACAATTCCTTTGATTTGGGCAGGACGTGGGGGAGTGTATGGCGGTGCCTACAGAATGGAAGATAATGTTTTTGAAGAAGTCTGGAGCCCCGCTTTTTTTACGGCAGAAGAAATCATAGTAAAATCTCGTGGATTGCAAAACAAAAAAACCTTATGCAGCATTTGTGATGATTTGGAGAGAGTGTCCGCTCTTTTTTCTGAAGGAGGAAGAACAAGCCCATTTCCTTTAGTGCAAGGAACAGTTTCGGGGGGAACTTTGGCATTGTTAGGGCATAAGTGGAAAGAGAGGGCTAAGAAACCAGACAAAATACGTCCCCTTTACCTTCGGGAGCCAGATTTTGGAACGTTTAAATTAAAAAATAGAGCGGTTTTTAATATACAAACCGCTCTATAATGCTAATAATATTTATCTTTTTTATTTCTTATAAAAACAAAAAGAAAAAAGATAAATATCAATAAGAGCTTGAATAAAAAAACCGAAAACTATATGCTTGATCTGTTCGATTTTTTAAAATCAAAAAATCTATTATTATGAATCCTTATCTCTTTGGGAGGTGTAGGTTTTGCCCAAAAAACATGAAGTAATTATTAATAGGGCTTGGTGCAAAGGTTGTGGATTATGCATCGAAATATGTCCTAAAAAAGTCTTAGGTTTTGACGATCAGCGTAAAGCTCAAGTCGAAAGAATCGAAGATTGTATTGGTTGCAGACAGTGTGAAAATATTTGTCCGGATTTTGCAGTGACGGTAAAGGAGGGAAAAGAGGATGCCTGAGGTTCGTTTTTGGCAGGGGAATGAAGCGTTAGCTTATGGCGCGCTAGCGGCCGGTTGTCGCTTTTTTGCTGGGTATCCAATTACACCTTCATCAGAAATAGCGGAAATTATGGCGAGTGAGCTACCACGTCTTAATGGTCGTTTTATTCAGATGGAAGATGAAATTGCAGGTGTAGCGGCTGTTATTGGAGCCTCTATCGCAGGCAAGAAAACGTTGACGGCAACATCAGGGCCAGGTTTTTCTTTAAAACAAGAGAATTTGGGGCTTGCATATATGGCAGAAATTCCCATTGTGGTAGTTGATGTAATGCGAGGTGGCCCTTCTACTGGCGTTCCTACGAAGATAAGCCAGCAAGATGTTATGCAAGCACGTTGGGGAACTCATGGAGACCACGCTACCATTTGTTATTCTCCATCTTCTGTGCAAGAGTGTTTTGAGCTGGCTATCAGAGCCTTTAACGCTGCTGAACGCTTTAGACAGCCTGTCCTTATTATGAGCGATGAAGTCTTAGGGCATATGCGGGAGAAAATAGTTCTCCCGGAGCCAGGGTCTTATCCTGTGGTAAACAGAAAGCGCCCTGTGGATGTTCCTGAGAAGTTTGTACCCTATCGCCCAGACCCTCAAGACGATTTGCCCTGCATGGCTTCCTTTGGGGATGGCTATACCTGGCATGTGACAGGTTTAACCCATAACGACTGGGGGTTCCCTACAAATAATTCAGAAGAAATAGAAAGAAAAATGCTTCGTCTTATGAGAAAAGTGGATCGTTTCAGAGATGACATCGTAGAGTATGAGACCGAAAATGTGGATGACGCCGATGTTATAGTGCTTTCCTTCGGAAGCGTTGCACGATCGAGTTTGCGCGCGGTAAGAGAGGCCCGCAGCAGAGGGCTCCGTGCTGGCTACTTTAGACCTATTACCCTTTGGCCTTTCCCTGATAAGGAGATAGAGCGCCTTGCCCGTAAAACAAGAACCATCATTGTTCCTGAGCTTAACTGCGGACAAATGGTTCTGGAAGTGGAGCGGGCAGTGCACGGGAAAGCCAAGGTGGTTCCTCTAAATCTAGTGAACGGAGAACTTTTCCACCCTGAAGACATCCTTTCCGCTATTGAGGAGGTGGCGTAGATGCCGAGTCAAGACGTTATGAGCTGGCTGAGGACGCGTTTCTTCCCCCACATCTGGTGTCCAGGATGCGGACACGGGATTATTATGCATGCCTTGCTTCGTGCTCTCGTAGAGTTAGATAAGAAAAAAAGCCAGACAGTGATTGCGTCAGGAATAGGTTGTTCAAGTCGTATGCCAGGCTATATAGATGCTTGTACAGTGCATACTACCCATGGCCGTTCTCTTGCTTTTGCCACAGGAATTAAATTAGCGAATCCTTCCCTTACTGTTGTTGACGTTATGGGAGATGGTGATTGCTCGGCCATAGGAGGGAACCACTTTATTCATGCGTGTAGACGCAACATCGATATTACAGCCATTGTAATGAATAACAATATCTATGGAATGACAGGAGGACAAGCTTCTCCTACCACTCCCCAGGGGGCTTTGGCAACTACAACTCCATACGGGGCAATAGACCCGGCCTTTGATATTTGTCGGCTGGCAGAAGGCGCCGGTGCCTCTTATGTAGCAAGGGCAACTATTGCCAACCCGAAAATGGCTGAACAATATATTGCAAATGGCATAAAGAAAAAAGGGTTTGCTGTTATTGAGATCGTTTCGAGCTGCCATACTCAATTTGGACGAAGAAACAAACGGCGTACCCCAATCGATAACATTAATTATTTCAAGGAAAACACCGTAACTTTGGCGAGATCCAAAAACATGTCTTCTGAGGAACTCGCAGGGAAAATAGTAGTGGGAGAATTTGTTAATAAAGACATTCCCGAATATACAGAGCAGTATCTCTCTCTCATAGAAAGAGTAAGGGGGAAGGATCATGAGTAGGTATGAGATCCGTTTTGCCGGTTCAGGCGGGCAGGGGATAATTCTTGCTGCTGTTATTGCAGGAGAAGCTGCGGCCCTGTATGAGGAGAACCTCTATGTAGTGCAGACACAGTCTTATGGTCCTGAAGCTAGAGGCGGCAAATCCAAGGCCGAGGTTGTTATTTCTACAGTACCTATAGATTATCCAAAAGTAACAAGACCAAATCTGCAGGTGATCTTGACCCAGCAGGCTTGTGAAGAGTTTTCAGCCGATACACTTCCTGGCGGAAGAATAATTTTTGATGACAGCTTTGTCACAGATTTTCCACAGGTAGATGCCTATATATATCAGTTGCCAATTTCTAGAATTGCCCGGGAACAGCTTGGGCGTGAGCTTGTAACGAATATGGTGGCCCTGGGGGCAGTAGCTCGAGTTCTCGAGCTTGAAAATATTGTCCGGCCTGAGTCTGTAAAGAAAGCTATATTGGAAAAAGTACCAGCAGGAACAAAAGAACTGAACGCAAAAGCTTTCGATGAAGGCTACCAGGTGTTCAAAAAAAGCTTACATTTGTAATCAACACACCCCTCGATAGAAGCAGGACTGCGCGGGTTTTCCGGGCAGAATGACCAGCTGGTGAAATAATATCAGCTGGTCTTTTTCATTTTTGATGTATTATATATAGAATTACGACCAATGTTAGGAGTGTATGCGATGCAGATGCTTGTTATAGTACTTAATAAGGTAGACAAGGTTGAAAGTCTTTTTAAGGAGTTTATTAACATAGGTGTTCGAGGGGCTACCATTATTGACAGTAAGGGGATGGCACGTGTTCTTCATGAGGATATCGATAAAATTCCTCTTTTTGGTTCCATTAAGATGCTGATTAACGATCAGTATCCCTACAATAAAACCATTTTTGTTGTTTTAGAGGATGAACAAGTCCAACCGGCCATAGATGCCGTTAAAAGAGTAGTAGAAGATCTTTCTAAGCCTGATGTTGGAATACTATTTACCATACCTGTTAATTGCGTTGAGGGCCTTGCTTCCAACCATCGTAACTAATCATCCACTCTGTTTTTCTTTTCTTTACGAGGTCACAAAATATAATTTAAGGAGAGTCTTTTTCTGTGCATGTTTTGTATTATTTCGCCCTTGTTCTTCTTGCTGGAATTTTTATGGCTAAAGTTACAAGGAAGCTGAGACTTCCAAATGTGACAGGGTATATTTTGGCAGGAATTGTTATAGGACCTTCTCTTGGAAAGTTGATTCCCAAAGAAGTGGTGTCATCTTTTTTTATTGTTTCAGAAGTAGCTTTAGGTTTTATTGCCTATAGTATAGGCAGTGAGTTTAACTTGAAGCATATTCGAAAAATCGGGTTGTCAGTTGTATGGATTACTCTCATGGAATCCTTATGTGCGGTTTTTGCTGTGACGTTAGCCATGATATTTGTTTTCCACCAGCCCCTTCATTTCAGTCTTGTTCTTGGATCCATAGCGGCAGCTACGGCTCCTGCTGCCACCATTCTTGTCATAAGGCAATACAAGGCCAAAGGGGTATTAGTAGATACTCTTCTGCCCGTAGTTGCTATGGATGATGCAGTTGCCATTCTTGCTTTTGGTGTTGCGGTGGCTTTCGCAGAATCCCTTGTTTCCAATAATTCTGCTATTCCCATGGCATCTGTTGTTTTGAGAGTCTTCAACGAAGTTTTTTTCTCATTGCTTCTTGGTCTGGTTCTGGGACTCTTCCTTTCGTTTATGTCGGGGCGCGTTAAGGGGGAGGATGCACTTCTTTCTCTGACGATAGGCTGTATTTTTTTAGGCATAGGTCTTGCGTCGAAATTCGGACTTTCGTCTCTCTTCGTAGCGATGATGATTGGGGCTGTAGTTTCAAATCTGGTTTATTCTTGTGACAGAGTCCTCTCTGTAGTAGATCGTTTCACGCCTCCAATTTTTCTTGCTTTTTTTACTATCTCAGGTGCGGATTTGCAGCTGGGAATGTTGCCTAAAGTGGGTCTCATAGGGGTTGGATATGTTGTTTTTCGTGTAATAGGGAAAATTTTAGGAGCATATGCTGGAGCTCGAATGACCAATTCGCCTCCAACTGTACAAAAATATCTTGGGCTGACCCTTGTGCCTCAGGCTGGTGTTGCTATAGGCCTCTCTCTTTTAGCAGAACAAACCCTCCCTGGTATGGGGGTTGCATTGCGTAATATTATACTTGGGTCAACTGTAATATATGAGCTTTTCGGTCCTGTAATCGCTAAGCAGGCCTTAGTAATGGCAGGGGAGATAAAAGAGTCCTAATAAATACGTAGGGGAATTTAATAATGAGGCAGAGCCAGTGCCCATGTTAAGAAAAAGGAGTTTGGGAAGGATGCAAAAGTGTTGAATCAGTTTCATCCCTGCGGGCATGATGAAATAATTAACCTTAAAATTGAAACCATTAGCAGTGACGGGAGCGGCATCGCTCGACGCCCCAAAGATGGTCTTGTTTACTTTGTTCCAGGAGCCCTGCCGGAAGAAGAGATCAGGGTCAGAGTAACAAAAAAGAAGAGGGATTACGCTATTGGTGAGATACAGGAAATAATAGCGCCCCATCCTCAGCGGGTTACGCCGTTATGTTCCTGGTATGGACAATGTGGCGGTTGTCAGCTTCAGCACTGTTCTTATGATAAACAACTTGAAATCAAAAGAACAATTGTAGAAGAAGCTTTTTCTCGCGTGGCTCATATTCCCGTCAGAAATATTTTGGCACCTTGCATTGCAAGTCCAAAAGAATGGGGATACCGAAACAAGGCATCCTTCCCCGTGCGAAACAACGCAGGCAAGACTGATATAGGTTTTTTTAGAAGGCGCAGCCATTCTATTATTCCTATAGACACGTGCCCCGTTCTGGAACCAGCTCTTAATCATATGTTGAGTTACTTTATAGATTCTTTAGAGTGCATAAATCTGCCCCCATACGATGAAAAAAAACATTCGGGTCTGTTGCGTCACGTTATTTTCAGGTGTGGCAGTTTTTCCAAAGAATTATTAGCATGCCTTGTCGTACGCAAAAGCCTTTCTTCTTCAGAAATGAAAAGAGTAGAGCAACAGTGGCAAAGCTTTCAGTTTCCAGAGTTTTCCTTTGTAGGAATTTTAGAAAACAAGAATATCTCTCCTGGAAACACAATACTGGGGCAGAATTCGAGGAGCGTTCAGGGACGCGAGTGGCTGAGAGAGTTTCTTAATTCTAAAGAGTTTCATTTTGATGGTACGGCATTTTTTCAGGTTAACAGTTATCAGGCAGCGCGGCTTTTTACATATAGTGCCAACTGCTTTTCGGATAAAGGGCAGGGAAGGGCTCTTGAATTGTATTCTGGAGTAGGGGCATTATCTCTTTTTCTGGCCTCAAAATTTGATAATTTAGTGACAGTTGAGGATTGGCCGAGTGCTGTAGAAGCTATGAGGAAAAATCTGGAGCTTAACGATTTTCATAACGTATCTCCTCATACTGGCAGGGCTGAAGATGTTATTTTTCATTTAGACGGGCCATTTAATTCTGTGATTCTGGACCCTCCACGCAGTGGCTGCAACCGACAGGTCATTCAACGCATTTTAGAGTGGAAACCGCAACAAATACTTTACGTTGCATGTAATCCAGCTACTTTAGCCAGGGATATTGCGTTGCTTTATGAAGGGGGATACCGTTTGGAGAAACTCCAGCCTTTCGACATGTTTCCCCAGACTGTCCACGTCGAGTGCGTAGCGTTGCTGGAACATGTTGATAAGAAGTAAAACAAAAAAGCCTTGGAAAATAGGGATTTCAGAGTAATAGCCACCCGCGGGAGCGATGCTTTAGGGTGGCTTTTTGCTGTTCGCCGGCCGTCATAAAATCTAAGCAACTTGCCCTGGTGGCTGTTATGTTATTGATGAAGTGTTTTCCCATTTTGGGGGATAGATGAAGATAAAAGTTATGGAATTACGGCATATTCTTAATTATTCGAGAAAGGGTCAGTTTCGTCTTTCTTTTAAGGTTAATACGACACGAATCATTTTAATTGGTATCATATCATAGTGGACTCATTAGCATAACGAGGTATTGCAAAAAGGGGATTACGCGTTTATAATGTCTCATCGATGGTGCGGACATAGCTCAGCTGGTAGAGCATTAGCTTCCCAAGCTAAGGGTCGCGGGTTCGAATCCCGTTGTCCGCTCCAGCTTATTTCAAAGAGAATCCCCCCAACAAACAATCCAGATAAATATAGAACGTAACCATCAGTGCTATTATTTGATGCTATTATGCCTTAAATAAATTTGATAATTTGCTAAGTTTGACACAAATTTTTATGAGTATTACAATAACTCCGGCTTTGTACCCGATTATAGCCTACGCTGATGAATACTTTCTTGTAGTGGGGAAGGGGGGTGGATGGCATGGCAACTAACTTGGCCGATGAAATCAAAAAGGCAGAATCAGATGCGAAACAGATAGTCAAAGATGCAAAGAATGAAGCGGCACGTTTGATAAGTGAAGCCAAAAATGAAGCAGAAGTTCGAATCAAAGAAACTAGACAACAGGCCTTCCGAAAATATCGTGACAATTTGCAGAAAGTCGAAGAGGAGGCTGAAGCTAGGGCGGGGGAAATAGTCCGAAAGGGAAAAGAAGGTGCTAAAGCATTTACAAATAGCCATCAGGGGCGTGTTAATAAGACCGCTGCCTGGATTGCGGAAGAGGTGATGGCTAGATATGGCCGTGGCTAGAATTAACAAACTCGAATTTTATATTCACAACTCAGTAATAGAGGATGTGCTGGCCATCCTTCAGAAAGCAGGTTCCTGCGAAATTATTTCTCGGCAGGATATGGATGATTCAGAGGATCATTCACCGTCTCGTCTACAACATATCGATAGTTTACTCAGCGAAATACGATTTCTTCTGCGTTTTTTAGAACCATATTTCAATGATAGCGTTAGCCCTATGGCACGAGCCTTGGGTGAACGGCCGAACTATTCTGTACAAGATTTGGAAGACCTTTCAGAGCAGACAGAAATAAAGAATTTTGCGGAAGAAATGCGTACACGTGAACGTAGGCTTGTAGAAATTCACTCAGAGATTACACAAATTGAGGGGGCAAAATCTATTCTTTCCCACCTTACCGAGTTGCCCTATGATTTGGATCTTTTATCTAACGGGACACAGACGGTTAAGGGTGTTGTTGGGACTATGCCTGTTGACAATGTGGCCAGCTGCAAACAGGCAATTGCAGATGTTCTTCGTGAAAATGGGGAGTGTTTTACCGCTTCTTTTGGGGAAAAAGACAAAGAGGCGTGGGTGGCAATTTTCTATCGAAGGGATCTGGAGCAGAAAGCTCTGGATATGTGTTCAAAGTTTAGTCTTTCACGCGTCGATATCCCAGGCCATCTAACTCTTAGTGTTGGGGAAGAACTTGTGAATTTTGATGCCCGGCGCGAAGCTTTAGAGCAGGAAGAAGACAAAATCCTGGGAGAAGTTTCAAAAGTTGCGGAAGAATGGGTTCCTACAGTAAGAGCTTTAAGCGATTACTGGAACATTCTAAAATCTCGTTATGAAGCACTAGGAAGCAGCAAGTTCACAGAAAAGACAGTAATCCTTAAGGCATGGGCACCTGCAGATTCTGTTAAAAAATTAAAAGCAGAGCTTGCCCCGTACGAATCTGTCCTCGAGATGGTAGTTTCAGATCCTGCCCCAGAGGATGAACCCCCAACGCTTTTAGTCAATAAGGGATGGAATCTTCCTTTTGAGACCCTTACCAAACTTTATGGAGTTCCTCAATATGGCGAACTTGACCCTACAGCATTTCTTGCCCCCTTCTTTTTTGTTTTCTTTGGCATGTGCCTGGGGGATGGAGGCTATGGGCTGGTTATGCTTGGCTTTTTCGTTTTCTTTTTGAAGAAGTTCAAGCGGATGCCTCAAGGTACTAAGCAATTTTTTAATTTATTTGTTCTATCAGGAGTTGCGACAGTCATAGTGGGAGCTTTGACAGGGAGCTGGTTTGGTGATCTGATCGATGTCTTTGGGGTATTTAAGTTTTTGCGTCCTCTCAAAAATATCCCAGTGTTGATCAATCCCATGGACGACCCGATGTCTATTTTGTTCGTTTCTCTTGCATTGGGCGTAGTTCAGCTATTCTTCGGTCTTTTCATATCCTTTTTTGACTGTCTTCGCAAAAAGGATTACATGGGAGCATTTGCTGACCAGGGCGGTTGGATTGTTTTCCTTGTTGGTCTCTTGCTTGTAGGCGGGGGCGTGAGCGGGAATTTATCCAGCAGTGTGGGCAGTATGGGTAAAACGCTAGCTCTATTTGGAGCGGCAGTGCTTGTGCTTACTCAAGGAAGGGCAAAAACGGGCATAGCGCAAAAGGCCATTTCTGGTGTACTCAGCCTATACAATGTGACATCGTATCTTGGGGATGTGCTGAGCTATAGCCGACTGCTTGCTCTTGGCCTTGCCTCCGCAGCTATAGCTTCCATAATCAATATGTTGGCAGGTCTCGCTGGAGGGATTCCTTTTGTAGGGTGGATTATAGCCCTTGTCCTTATTTTAGGGGGGCACTTGTTTAGCGTTGCAGTTAATGTGCTAGGCGCGTTTGTTCACTCTTTACGTCTCCAGTACGTTGAGTTTTTCAGTAAATTCTACTCTGGTGGCGGGAGAAGTTTTATGCCGCTAACGTATAAAACTCATTTTGTTTCTATTTCAGAAACAAAAAAATCTTAATAGCATATAAAGCTCATAGAATGAGGGGAGTGTTTGTAAGTATGAATCTTCTCGGAATTATGTTGTCAGTTTTTGGTGCGGCTCTAGCCGCAGGTTTTGCAGGGGCAGGATCAGCAATAGGCGTTGGCATTGCAGGTGAGGCAGGTGCTGGTGTAATGACTGAGGATCCAGGTAAGTTTGGTCTGGTTTTGTTACTTCAGGCATTGCCAGGAACCCAGGGCATCTATGGTCTTCTTATTGCTTTTTTTGCAATCTTGAAAATAGGCCTTCTTGGCGGAGCAACTGTTGATTTAAACGTGTGGCAGGGACTTGGCATCATGTTTGCGTGTCTTCCAGTTGCGATAGGTGGATATTTTTCTGCCATTGCTCAGGGGAAGACCTCTGCGGCATGTATTCAGATGATTGCTAAAAGACCTGAAGAAACCGGTAAGGCTGTTATTCTGCCTGCCATGGTTGAAACGTATGCTGTGCTTTCTCTTCTTATGAGCATTATTCTGCTCAACGGAATTCAGATTTAACCGTTGAGTCAGAGGTGAATGGTAATGTCTTTGGCTGATATAAAGATAAAAATCGAGGCAGACGCAAAGAAAGAAGCCGAAAAAATTTTTGAGAACGCAAGACTGGAAGCAGATAAAATTCAAAAAGACGCTGATGCTGAAATCCAGAAAATCGATGCATCTTATATTGAGCGGTTTAACACAGAAAAGCCGGAAATACTCAAGCGGCGCGAAATAGTTGCTAACCTCGATGTTAAGAAAATCATGTTGGGAGCTCAGCAGGATCTTATAGCCCTTGCTTTTAACGAAGCATTGAAAACTTTAGCTTCTCTTCCTGCTGATAAGTATTTGGCCTTCTGTGAGGCTCTTCTCGAGAAAGCAGTCGAGACTGGTGATGAATTCCTTCTTGTTTCACCAAAAGAGAAAAACCTCAACGAAGAGTGGCTTAAGAGGTATAACGAAAAACATAAGACATCTCTCTCTTTAGAAAAATCAGCATCCCCTTTTTCTGGTGGTTTTATTCTCAGGAAAGGGGATATAGACACAGACTGTGTTTTTGACATGCTGATTACGTGGAGTAGAGAAGATATCGAGGCAGACGTTGCAAAACGGCTGTTCTCAGAGTAGACGGGGGGTGAGGCAGCATGGCTACAGCAGTGCGGTATGGATATACAGTTGCACGCCTGCGGGCTATGGAAAGCCGCCTTCTCGATGATAGCGTGCTGCAGAGACTCATCGATTGTGAAGACCTTGATAGCGCCATGAAGGTTCTCGGAGAAACAGTCTATGCGTCCTGGCTTGTTGAACTTAAGACAAACGCGGAATTTGATAAGGCTATAGAGTCTGAGCTGAATTATGTTTATAAAGAGGTTTCTAAATTTGCACCAGACTCTGCGTTGGTTGAGATGTGCAGGTTGCCTTATGATTTTCATAATGTGAAAGTTCTTTTAAAAAGCCAGATTCTTCAGCGCGAAAGTGGGGAACGTCGCTTTGAACTTTTAACATCTTTGGGAAACATTCCTACAGATGATCTCATTATGGCTGTGGAGTCAGAAGATTTCAGATTGCTGCCTTATAGCCTTCATAGTGTTTTCCCAAGAGCCCTCGCTCTCTGGGAACAGACTCGCAACATTCTTGAGGTAGAGTGTTACCTAGACGAGATTCTGTTCCAGGAGATGTTGAAGATGGCCCGTAAACTGGAATTCGATACTCCTCTTTTGTGGGTGCGGGGCAAAATAGACGCAGAAAATTTGCGAAATATGCTTCGCCTGAAAAGAATGGACAAAGACACTGCAACAGTTGAACCCTATCTTCACAATGGTGGCTTTGTGTCGATCGAAAGACTGTTAGCAATACTTTCTGAACCAGTGGAAGGCTGGATCAGGGTTCTTTCTTACGCTGACATTGGAAAAGTACTGTCCAATGTACAGGACGGATCAGACATGAACGCTCTTCTGGTAGAAATGGAGAAGGTTCTGGATGATTACATAACAAGAATCCTGGAGACAGCAAAGTATGGTGCTTTTGCTCCCGAAAATGTCTTAAGCTATTTATGGAGAAAAGAGATAGAAGCAAAAAATCTGAGAATTGCTCTTGTTTCTGTGGCAAATGGCATGGACATGGACCTGACGAGGAGGTTGATGCGTCGTGGCTAGAGATATGAACCAACCTATGGCAGCCATAGGCGAATACGAAACCGTTCTTCCTTTTCAGGCAGTGGGAGTCAGGCCTTTCGTTATTTCTGAAGAAGAAAGCAACACCTTTGAATCTCTTCTTCTGCGGCTGGCCAAAGAGAAGTATGCGGTTGTTTTTATACAGGAGTTTCTCTTCGTAAAATACATGTCTATGGTAGAAGAGATCAACGAGGAATACCCTGTAAGCGTGTTACCTATCCCAGGGCTTAAAGGCAGTTCTGGAGCAGGATTAGAATCTATCCGCAATAGTGTGGAACGGGCTGTTGGGATGGATATCTTTGCTGTGAAATAGACTTTTTATGCTGGAGGCGATTGATTGTGGCCACGGAAAAGGTCATTAGAGGGACCATAGAAAAAATATCCGGACCGCTCGTCGTCGCGAAGGGTATGTATGGCGCCAGTATGTACGACGTGGTACGAGTGGGCAATATAGGGCTTGTCGGTGAAATTATCGAATTAAAAGGTGATTTAGCTTCGATTCAGGCCTATGAAGAAACATCTGGCCTTATGCCTGGTGAACCTGTCGTAAGTACTGGAGAACCCCTTAGCGTCGAGTTGGGACCCGGAATTATAGAGCAATTTTATGACGGAGTACAGCGTCCTTTGAACCTCATTGAAGATGCTGCGAAGAGCCACTTTATTTCTCGTGGTATAGATGTTCCAGCCATTGATAGAAATAAGAAGTGGAAATTTGAACCTCGAGTCAAGGCCGGAGATAGAGTTCATGCGGGGGATATTCTAGGAACTGTAAAAGAAACGGTCCTTGTCGAACATCACATTCTGGTTCCCTATGGCGTAGAAGGAACAGTTTCTGAAATTAAGGAAGGCGAATTTACAGTTATAGAAACAATCGCTGTTATTAAGAATGAAAGCGGTGAAGAGAAGAACGTAGTTATGTTACAGCGCTGGCCTGTCCGTAAACCAAGACCAGTGGCTCGACGCTTGCCACCTATTATTCCTCTGACAACAGGACAGAGGGTAGTTGACGCTTTCTTCCCTATAGCTAAAGGTGGGACAGCTTGTGTTCCAGGCCCCTTTGGTTCAGGAAAGACCGTCATCCAGCACCAGCTGGCAAAATGGGCTGAGTCGGATATCGTTGTTTATGTAGGGTGTGGCGAACGTGGAAACGAGATGACAGACGTTCTCCTTGAATTTCCTGAGCTGGAAGACCCACGATCAGGGGAGCCATTGATGAAACGTACTGTTCTTATCGCGAACACTTCTAATATGCCTGTTGCAGCACGGGAAGCAAGCATTTACACAGCTATAACAATGGCCGAATATTATCGTGATATGGGGTACTCTGTGGCCTTGATGGCAGACTCAACAAGCCGCTGGGCAGAAGCTCTCAGAGAAATGTCAGGACGACTTGAAGAGATGCCTGGCGAGGAAGGTTATCCTGCCTATCTGGGGACACGTCTTGCCTCTTTCTATGAGAGAGCCGGCCGGGCTATTTGCCTTGGTTCCGACGGAAGAGAAGGATCGGTTACAGCCATTGGAGCAGTTTCACCTCCTGGCGGTGACCTTTCTGAGCCTGTTAGCCAGAATACTCTTCGCGTTACAAAGGTTTTCTGGGGTCTTGACGCAAGTCTGGCTTACCAGCGTCACTTCCCGGCAATTAACTGGCTTCTCAGCTACTCTCTGTACACTGACACTCTCGATAAATATTGGGATTCTCAGTTTGACGATGAATGGAGCGCACTGCGCGTAGAGGGCATGTCCCTTCTGGAAGAGGAAGATCAACTTCGCGAAATAGTGCGCCTCGTTGGAGTTGACGCTCTTTCCAAGGAAGAACGTATGGTTCTTGAGACTTCGAAGTCATTGAGAGAAGACTTTCTTCACCAGAACGCCTTCCATGAAGTGGACACATACGCTTCTATGGAAAAGCAGTTCAAGATGTTGAAGAATATTCTTATTTTCCATCACCTTGGCATGGATGCTCTGAAACGGGGAGCTTCAATGAGTGAAGTGTTCAATTTGCCAGTACGGGAAAAAATAGCACGAATGCGCTATATTGACGAAAAAGAGATCTCTCAGCTTGATAATCTTGATGGAGATATGAAAGCGGAGATCAACGCACTAATACCAGTGGGGGGCGATAGTGATGCTGCCTAAAGAGTATAGTACCATCACAGAATTGTCTGGCCCGCTCCTGGTTGTAGAAAAAACCAAGGATGTGCGCTATGACGAGCTTGTAGAGATAGAACTGGCAAGTGGCGAGATGCGCCGAGGCCGAGTTCTTGAAATAACGTCTGACAGAGCTCTTGTTCAGGTGTTTGAAGGAACGGACGGCATTGATATTAAGAATACGAAATTGCGCTTTCTTGGCAAGGTTCTTACCCTTCCTGTGAGCCGAGATATGTTGGGGCGTATTTTTAATGGACGCGGCGAGCCCATCGATGGGGGAGCTCCGATCCTTCCTGATGCAAAGCTGGATATTAACGGTATGCCTATGAATCCCTTTTCTAGGGACTATCCTTCTGAGTTTATTCAGACCGGAATTTCTACAATTGACGGAATGAATCCCATGGTTCGTGGACAGAAGCTTCCTATCTTTTCGGGAAGCGGGTTGCCCCATAACCGAATGGCAGCCCAAATAGCTCGTCAAGCAACAGTTATCAGTGGTCACGAAGATTTCGCAGTAGTCTTCGCAGCCATGGGTATCACCTTCGAAGAAGCGTCTTTTTTCATGGAGGACTTTAGAAGAACAGGTGCTATCCAGAGAACTGTAATGTTTGTTAACTTGGCGGATGACCCTGCAATAGAGCGTATTACCACTCCTCGTCTTGCTTTGACAGCCGCAGAATACCTTGCTTTCGAACAGGACATGCATGTTGTTGTCATCCTGACAGACTTGACGAACTATTGCGAAGCTCTGCGTGAAATATCCGCCGCACGAAAAGAAGTTCCGGGTCGGCGGGGCTATCCTGGATATCTTTACACTGACCTTGCTACCATGTATGAGAGAGCTGGCCGTCTGAAGGGCAAAAAAGGCTCTATTACACAGATCCCTATCCTGACTATGCCTGAAGACGACAAGACTCACCCTATTCCTGACCTTACAGGGTATATAACAGAGGGGCAGATCATATTAAGCCGCGGTCTTCACAGAAAAGGCATTTACCCGCCAGTGGACGTAATGCCGTCTCTTTCTCGTCTGAAAGATAAGGGTATCGGTAGAGAAAAGACAAGAGAAGACCATGCAGACCTTATGAACCAGCTTTTTGCGGCCTATGCTCGTGGAAAAGAGGCAAAAGAACTTGCTGTCATTCTTGGTGAAGGTGCTTTGACAGAAGAAGATAAAGCCTTTGCGAGTTTTGCAGATAAGTTTGAGGATACGTATGTGCGACAGGGAGAGTATGAAAACCGTACAGTAAAAGAAACTCTTGAATTAGGCTGGGACCTGTTGACCATGATACCAGTCAAGGAACTAAAACGTGTCCGAGATGCGTATATCGAGAAATATCTCAACCCGAGGCTGCACGTAGAGGAGACAAACAAAGAAGCAGTTTCTGCTACAGAGTAAAGGGGGGGACGAAATATGGCTCGGTTGAACGTCAACCCCAACCGGATGGAGCTGTCACGTCTCAAAAAACGTCTTGTTGTTGCAAAACGCGGGCATAAGCTTCTTAAAGACAAACAAGATGCTTTAATAAAAGCATTCCTTGAACGAGCTCGAGAAGCAAAGGCACTTCGCGAGGAGTTAGAGTCAGAATTGATGGCATGTTATCGTAGTTTTCTTCTGGCTCGTGCCCAGACGTTGCCAGTGATGCTGGAACAGGCGCTTATGATCTCAGGTACGCACTGTAATATCAGCGTTGCAAGAAAAAATGTTATGAGCGTTGTTGTGCCGGAATACACAGTGGAACAAGAAGGGGAATCCTTTAGCTATGGTCTTGCCACCACTCAGGGGAGTCTTGATGTAGCCCTTGAAAGGTTCTCAATATTGCTCCCGAGGCTCATCGCACTCGCAGCCAAAGAAAAGGCTATTCGCCTTATGGCATCTGAGATTGAAAAAACAAGACGCCGTGTCAATGCTCTTGAGCACGTAATGATTCCAAACTTTAACGAAACAATTCGTTATATAACTATGAAGCTCGATGAGCAAGAACGCTCCACTCTTAGCCGGTTGATGAAGATCAAAGATATTGTACGATCGCACTAAACTTTAGAGAGCAGAGGGTTAACCCTCTGCTCTCTAAGCTTTTAAAGAACAACTATCTTTAAATCGTGCTAAAATAAAAAAGGAGTATTTTAGATAATCGCTGTGCCTTTAATGGTGTGGAGGAAAGTCCGGGCTCCGCAGGGCAAAGCGCTGGATAACGTCCAGTTGGTGCGAACCAAAGGAAAGTGCCACAGAGATATACCGCTTCTTTCGAGAAGTAAGGGTGAAAGGGTGGGGTAAGAGCCCACCAGGTGCCAGGTGACTGGTACGCTTGGCAAACCCCGCTTGGAGCAAGACCGAATAGAGGGGGATGAGGCTGCCCGCTGACCCCTGGGTACGGTCGCTTGAGAAGTACTGTAAAGTCCTTCCCAGATAAATGATTATCTTTTACACAGAACCCGGCTTATAAAATGCTCCTTTTATTTTAAATTAATGAAGATAAGCCCTAAGACCCATATTTAAGTATTAAACAGGGGTCTTAGGGCTTATTTATTTTTTTAAAAGGGTGTTAATGTGGGAGAAAGTGGAGGGAAATGTCATAAAGTGGGAGGAGTCCCCATGCTAATGGGAACCTATGAACACAAGGTCGATTCAAAAGGGAGAACAGTCCTTCCTGCAAAGTTTCGGCAGGAGTTAGGCCAGTGTGTGGTTGCCACTATAGGCATTGACCAATGTGTATCAATCTACCCGATGAACCATTGGAGCCGAGTCCTGGAGAAACTTCAAGAACTTCCTTTCTCTAAAAGTAAATCGAGAGGTCTCATGCGCGTCATGTTAGCAAGTGCCCACGAACTTCCAATAGATAATGCCGGTCGAATATTGATTCCCCAACTTCTGCGGGATCATGCAAATCTTCAGTCAGATGCTCTTTTTGTTGGAGTCAGCGATCACATAGAGCTTTGGGATAAACAGCTATGGGATGAGTATAGCCTGCAGGTCATGGAAGCGCTACCTGCTATTGCGGAAGAGATAGAGGGATTCTAATGGTAGAACATATTCCTGTTATGTTAAAGGAAGTCATTGAAAGTTTAAAAAATGTAGAATCTCCTCAAATGATAGTGGATGCCACCTTGGGGTTAGGGGGTTACGCAGAAGAAATACTGAATGTTTTTCCGGCAACGCTGTTAGTAGGCATTGATAGAGACGAACAAGCTATTTCTTTAGCTCAAAAACGGCTCGTCTCCTTTGCAGAGCGGGTGCATATCTACAATAGTCCCTTTAGTGCTATTGCAATGGTGTTATCAAAGGAAAATGCAGAACCAGATGGAATAGTTTTCGATTTAGGGGTTTCTAATCTCCAGCTTAGTTCGCCAGAACGGGGTTTTTCTTTTCAGAATGACGGTCCATTGGATATGAGAATGGAAGGAACTTCTGGAGAAAGCGGATATTCAGCTGCACAAATAGTAAATACCTTTTCAGAAAAAGAGCTTGCCGATATTTTCTGGAAATATGGAGAAGAGCGATATTCAAGGCGCATTGCCACCGGCATAGTAAGATTTCGCGAAAAAAATGGGCCAATACAGCGGACATTTCAGCTGGTAGAAGCTATCAGGTCATCGCTACCGGCTCCTGTGCAGCGAAAAATGGGAGGGCATCCTGCTCGAAAAGTTTTTCAGGCATTACGCATTTTTGTAAATGATGAACTCCAGGAGCTTGAAAAGGGGCTTCAAGGGGCACTCGAGAGCCTTGCTCCCGGAGGGGTTATTGTAGTTGTTAGCTACCATTCACTTGAGGACCGTATAGTTAAGTATGCAATGAAGGACTGGAAAACATCAGATCATGGTGATCTTTTAACAAGGCGGCCTTTAAAACCATCTGAAGAAGAAGTAGAAAAGAATTACAAGGCAAGAAGCGCAAAACTTCGTGCTTTTAGGAAAAAGTATTAGAGAGAAAGTTCTAAAGGGGAGGTGGATTGACCGTGTATAACACTCAGGCATGGGACCTAAGATGTGATTCAAAGGTAAAAGTAAGTCCGTATTTTGTGGTGTTTGTTTTTATTATGGTAGTTTCATTTGTAGGATTAGGAGTTTTGAGACTTTACGCTAACAGGCTTGAGGCCCGTCTTAATGAAATTAATTTGCAAATAGAAAGCTACGAAATGCAAGAGGTAGATATGCGGCGTGCACTTTCCACTCTTACATCTCCGGAAGCGATTTACGGATATTCACAGAAAAAATTAGGTATGATAGCAAATGTCCGTAGCGAGAAAGTTCACGTAGCGATGTCTCCCCCTTTACACCAATCTCAGAAAACTATGGCTTCTTCTGTCCGGAGAGAGCATCGGCTGGGATTTCTCTTTTCTTTGTTCTCGTCCCAAGCTACTGCTAAAGAATAGTAGTATTCTTGTCCTTTGTAGTTAATAAAGTAATATGGAAACGATAAGATGAAAAAAACCTTTTTTTTTAACCCTTGGTTCGCAGTATTTATCGCTTTTACGACGGTTCTGGTTCGTCTTTTTTTTGTTCATTGTCTGCCCGACAGCAGAGTAGTCCGCCAGGCACAAAGGCAGTACTGGAGTGAAGTTCCTGTTAGTACAACCAGAGGATCTATTGTTGATATTTATGGTAACCCTTTATCTATGTCGGTGCCAGCCTATAGTTTTTTTATTGACCCGGCTTTTTGGGACCCTTCAAATGCACAGGCACTAAACAAACATCTTCCTTCTGCAACAATTAAAAAATTTTCGTCTCCTTTATCTGGGCGCTTTCATTGGGTGGCACGGAAACTCAATCAGGAAGATGCTAATGCTATTGCAGCATTGAGATTACCTGGTCTTTACAGACTGCAAGAAAAAAAACGCATTTACCCCCAAAACAATCTCTCTTCACATGTTTTAGGCTTTTGTGATATTGACGATAGGGGACTTTCTGGAATTGAATTCGTTTGGGATCAGGCCCTATATTCTCCCCCGGGAATAAGGCTTTTTATTAAAGATATTTCAGGCCGTGCCATTGATGTTTCTACTAGGTTGTCGGACCTTGAAAAAATAGAGCACAAAGGAAAAGTTCGACTTACCATGGACATGCGAATTCAGTACATCGTTGAGCGACGTCTTCAGGAAGCAGTAGATCAGCATAATGCGCACTGGGGAACTGCTATTTGCATGAACCCGCATACAGGGGAAATTCTAGCCCTATCCAGCATGCCAACTTTTGATCCTAACAATAGGACAGAGCTGCTTGACACAAAAAAAATATTTAATAATGCCGTGAGCCGGGTATATGAGCCAGGATCAACCTTTAAACCCATTGTCGTTGCGATTGCTCTTGAGAGGAAGGCAACGTATCCCTCAGAAATCATAAAAACTCCTCATAAGATCAAGGTTGCTGATGGGTCTATTTCCGAGTCAGGAAATCATAGCTGGGGAAAACTCTCTTTAGGGGATATCGTGGTAAAATCTTCCAATGTTGGAATGGCTCAAATAGGATTACGTATTCGCCCTTTTAATATGTACAACTGCCTTAAAGAATGGGGGTTTGGCCAGACTCCGGGCATAGAGCTCAATGGAGCAGAAGCAGGACTTTTACCTTCCCCTGACCAGTGGAGAGGAGTTGTACCAGCAAATATTGCTATAGGACAAGGAATAGGGGTAACACCTCTTCACCTTCTCACCGCTATAAATGCCATAGTAAATGGGGGGGAGCTTTTGCGTCCTTACATTGTGGCAGAAGTAACAGATACGAAAGGAAAAACTGTGTATAAAGGACAGAGAGAAAATGTTCGAACAGTGGTGACTCCAGCTATAGCAGCCTGGCTGAGAAAGATAATGAGAGAAGCCGTGATTAATGGCACTGGCAGGTCGGCGAATACTGCTGTAACTTCTGTCGCAGGAAAAACGGGAACAGCACAGGTAGCAGAAAAAGGGGTCTATGCGAAAAAAAAGTGGGTCGCCTCGTTTGTGGGGTTTTGGCCTTACGATTCTCCACAGTATGTCATGCTCATAGTTATAGGAGAGCCATCTAAAGGCAGATATTATGGCGGCGATGTGGCAGGGCCGGTTTTCAAAGCAATAGTAGAAGATATGGCTTTGCTTAACCTGTAGAAAGACAAGTGATAGAGAGGGGCATATATAATTTATGTCGACTTTACAGTTGGTTCTCAAGGCCTTAAAAGAAAAAAACTTGTTAAAAGAGGCACGAAACATTTCAAATCCATCTCTTGTTCTCTGGGACGTGTTTAATAAGAGCCACCAATGTGAAGAGAACAGCCTTTTTTGTTGCATCCCAGGTGAAAAACATGATGGGCATAGTTTCGCTTCAGATGCAGTGCAAAGAGGAGCAGCGGTTTTGCTTTGCCAGCATGCCCTACCTCTCCAAGTGCCGCAGATTATAGTTGAAAACTCCCGTTGGGCTATGGGGTTTGCCGCGGCAGCTGTGTATGGTTTTCCATCTAAACAAGTTTCTTTATACGGCATTACTGGTACTAATGGTAAAACTACGTCTTCATATATGATCCGAAGCATACTTGAAGAAGCTGGTGAAAAGTGCGGATTGATGGGGACTATTGTCTATGCAGATGGGGAAAAGGAGCAGGAGGCAGATCGGACAACCCCTGAAAGCTGTGACGTTCAAAGACTTATTGCCCGCATGAAAAGAAATGGCTGTACAAGCGTTATTATGGAAGCCTCTTCCCACGGGGCAAACCAGGGGCGCTTAAATGGTTGTCTTTTCCAAGGGATGGTCTTTACCAATTTAACCCCAGAACATCTTGATTACCATAAAGATATGGAGCATTATTTTGAGGCAAAGAAAAAGCTCTTCGAAGAGTATGTTTCAGAAAATTGGTGTGGGGCAGTGAATAGTGACGATGAATATGGTAGAAGGCTGCTCAGAATCTATGGAAAGAAATGCCTTTCTTTTGGTCTAGACTCCACAAGACACCACGACGTGCAACTTCAGAATTTTTATATGACACTATCGGAGCTTTCTATGAAAGTGCAGTTTTTCAACTCAGACCCCATAGATATTACTTTGCCTTTAACAGGACGTTTCAATATATACAATGCTTTAGGCGCTATGGCTATTTGCTATAAAATGGGAGTAGCCCCCCTTGTTATAAAGAAAGGGCTAGAGTCTATGCCCCAGGTTCCTGGCCGATTGGAAAAGTACTTTTTTGAGAACGAAGTTTGTGGAGTGGTGGACTATGCGCACACACCAGATGCTTTAGAAAATGTCCTCTCTGCCCTGAGAGAGGTTTGCCATGGTAAAATTATTTCTGTTTTTGGCCATGGAGGCGAAAGGTACCAGGCCAACCGCCCGCTTTTAGGGCAAGTTGCAGCCAGGCTAGCCGATATAATTATTGTAACCATGGATAATTCGCGGAGTGAGGATCCTGCTAAAATAGCGGAAGCAATAGAACAGGGCATAGCAAGTGTTGTTGAAGCTCCACCCCATTACCGCATTTTAGATCGGAATGAAGCAGTTCGGACCGCTCTCTCCATGGCTAAGCCCGGTGACGTGGTTGTCGTGACAGGTAAAGGGCCCGAACGTTTTATTGTTATGGATAATAACAAAATAGAATACAATGACTCGCATGCTATTCAGCAGTGGGCCCTAGATGTGGGATTGAGGTGGAGATAAAGTGAAATGGCAGTTATGGAAAGTTTCTGATCTGGCGGAATCTATCGGTGCTTCGTGGTGGGGAGAAGACATTATCCTTCCAGACTTTTTTACTGCCGACAGCAGAGAAGTTCGGCCGGGAGCTGCTTTTGTAGCGATACGCGGCAATGCTGAAGATGGGCACGATTATATTAAGGATGCTTTACATCAGGGGGCTTCTCTCATCATTGCTGAAAAAGGACGGATCCCCCAAGGACTGTCAATTCGGGATAGAGCAGTTATTGAAGTGAATGACTCTGTTGTGGATTTAGCACGCATGGCTTCGGCTTATCTTTCTGCGTGTTTGCCAGATGAAGTGATAGCTATTACAGGAAGTGTGGGCAAAACTACCACAAGAGAAGTATTAAAGAAATGCTTTGAGGGAATGCCACTTGTTTTCGGTGCTGAGAAAAGTTTTAACACTCTCATCGGATGCTCTCTTACAATCCTTGCGATGCCGGCAGGGACGAATGTCCTCATACTGGAGATGGGAACAAATAAACCTGGGGAAATAGAAGAGATGGTTCAGTATTTTCCTCCAACAAGGTGCATTATTACAGAAGTAAGCTCTGCCCATCTGGAAGGTTTGGTAACATTGGAAGGAGTTATAGCAGCCAAAATGGAGATTACCAGGTCTCCTCATTTAAAAACCCTCATTTTTAATGCTGATAATGAAAACCTCGCCAATGCAGCAGGACAAGTTTATGGAACCTGCAAGAAGATTGGAGTAGGAGTTCGAAAGGGCGAAGTTCGAATTTGCCAATCTACTTTTGATTTGGTAGAAAATCTGCCACGCCTAAAAACTACAATTCGATGGGAAGATGGCGTTATTTCAGATCTGTATTGCGGCCTATGGGGAACCCATAATTCCCTTTCTCTAGTTTACGCTTTAACCCTTTATAGGGAGTTGGGGTACCCTCTTGAAGAGGCATTGAGAAACCTGGAGACCATGACTTCACTTCCAGGCAGAGGAAGGGTCTTTTCAACAAGAGCTGGAGCGGTCATCATTGATGATTCATATAATGCCAATCCCTCTTCCATGAAAGCATCTTTGAACACCTTTTCCACTGTAGAGGTCAAGGGGCGCAAATTGGCGATCCTTGGCAGTATGAAAGAGTTAGGGAAGGAAGAAAGCGTACTTCATGAAGAAATATTAAGGAGCACTCATTTTTTAGATGCTCTTTTCCTAGTAGGAGAAGAATGGAAAGTGCCGCTGGAGAAAATGCCAGAACATGAACGGAGTAAAATAGTTATTGTATCAAAAGTGCAATCCTTTGCTGTAGAACTGGCTAAAATGATAAGGTCTGGGGATGGGGTGCTCATCAAAGGGTCCCATAGCCACCATCTGGAAAAAGTCGTATTAATTCTTATGGAGGGGCAAGAGTCGTGAATTCGCTTTTTCTCTTCGGTGTTGTTTTTCTATGTGCATTTTTCTTAGAAAGAGATTGGATAGAACGTTCTAATTGCTGGAATATGACCCAGGTACAAAAGGAATATGGGCCACAAAATCATATTGAAACGAAAAGCAAAACGCCTTCTATGGGTGGGGTTATGTTTATATTAGCTTCTCTTATAACCCTTATAGTCATAGTTGTGATGGGATGGGCCGCTTTTTGGGATGTCTTTATAATATGGCTTTTGCCCTGGGGGGCTGCCTTAATAGGATTTGCTGACGACTGGATCAAATTTAAGAGCCGCAGCAGTGAGGGGTTCCCGAGTCTTGTTAAGCTTGTCATTCAGATTATTATTGTTGTCCCCTGGGCTATTCTAATGTCATGGAAGCAGGGAGTGAGCCTTTGTCCAGGAGTTCTGCTTCCATGGTGGTTTGCCGTTCCTTTTTTAGCTATCCTAACTATCGGAATGCTTAACGCTGTAAATGTAACTGATGGGCTTGATGGGCTGGCTATTGGCGCTACGATCATTTCTCTTGTAATGTTTTTAACATGGTTTCCTGGAAATTCGGCTGTACGGGGTTGCGCACTTGGCACTCTCTCTATGAGTCTGGCTTTCCTTTGGTATAATGCCTACCCTGCAGCAGTTTTTATGGGTGATGTGGGATCCCATTTTTTGGCAGGAATGCTTGTTTCTCTATGTGTCTTTAGTGATTTTATAATTGCTGTTATCCCATTAGGTTTTTTGTTTGGTATAGAAATACTTTCAGTATCCATACAACTTGTAGCTATACATAAATTTAAAAGAAAGGTCTTTAAGATGAGTCCCCTTCATCATCATTTTGAACTTTCGGGATGGAGCGAAATCCAGATCGTAACACGCTTCTGGCTTATTCATGGACTTGGCGCATGGGCCTTAATTTACATTTTTTTACAGTGGTGAGCTGAAGAATTCGCTTGAAAGAAGGCATGGTTATGAAGGAAAGCAACCAGGATATAGCCGGGAAAAAGATTACAATTCTTGGTGCTGGAGTAAGTGGAAAGGGGCTTGCGATATTAGCAAAAACCCTTGGAGCCCATGTCTTTGTGACAGAAAAAAAGGACACTCTTTCTCCCGAAGTAGAAGAGGCTTTTAAATTACAGGACATTCAGTGGGAAGTTGGAGGGAATAGCTTAAGAGCACTAGATGCGGATTGTATTGTTGTCAGTTCAGGTATTTCTCCTCAAGCTTCCGTCGTTAAAAAGGCTCAGGGTAGAGGAATACCGGTAATTGGAGAAATTGATTTTGTTGCTCCCCATATAAAAGGGAAAGTTATTGGGGTAACGGGGAGTAATGGAAAAAGCACGACCACAATGCTTATTGGTCATCTTCTGAAAAAATACGGATACAAGACGGCTGTGGCTGGAAATATCGGAAACCCTCTTTCTTTGCATGCCAGTCAGAATTTGGATTTTATAGTGATTGAATTGAGCAGTTTCCAACTTTACTGGGCCCATCTCCTAAAAAGCCACGTAGCTATAGTGACTAATTTGGCACCTGATCATATAGATTGGCATGGTTCTTTCACGAATTATTTGAAAGCAAAGGCGCGTCTTGTCCGTTTGCAGGAACCGGGGCATTGGGCCGTGGTTCAAAACAGAGACGTCGACGCTCTTCAACTCTCGGGCAAATCGGCTGTTGCTTCTCTTTATTGGGAAGGGCAGGAGCCGGTTCATAAGACAGATGCCTATATTTGCATGGGAGAACAGGAAGCCTGGCTTTCCTACAACAAAAAAGAATTACTTTTTGATTATAGAGATGTGGATCTTATCGGGCGGCATAACCTTGAAAATTTAGCTATGACTGCTTCTGCTCTCATTCTCGGGGGCGTTCCTTGTTCGAACCTTACAAAACAACTTTCGGATTTTATACCTCTTCCTCATCGGTGCACTTTTGTGGCTGAAATTAATGGCGTTCGTTATATTGATGATTCAAAAGGGACGAATGTGGCGGCAAGTGCAACTGCCTTAACTTCAATACATGGCCCCAAGGTTGTTATTCTTGGCGGTCAGGGGAAAGGAGAGGATTACTCTCCCCTTGCGGAAGCGGTAAAAAAAGAAGCCAGAGTCGCTATTGTTCTTGGGGCAGAAAAGAAGCCTATCGTTACTGCTCTTGAGGGGGCAGGCTTTGCGCGGCATATTGAAGTTGATTCCATGGAAGATGCTGTGAAAGCAGCGATGGCTCTTTCTCTTCCAGGCGAAACCGTCCTTCTTTCGCCAGCGTGCACAAGTTGGGATATGTACCCCAGTTATAAGAAGAGGGGGGAACATTTCCAGCACCTTGTCAATAAATACGGAGGATTGTTGTGAGCGAGAAGGCACAGCGCGTGGATCCTCTTCTTTGGATCATTCCTCTTGTGCTGAACTGTTTGGGAATCGTTATGATAGTATCTCTCACTTCGCCACAATCTATGGAATCGTGGGGATCTCCTTTTATTATTGGGTTCAAACAGGTTCAGTGGAGCTTTTTAGGGCTTTGTGCCATGTTTATCATGTACTTGCTTCCCATTTCACTATGGAAGAAAGTGAGCGGCCCTCTCTGGGTGTTTGGTTTCCTCCTCTCCTTTAGCACTCTAATACCGGGACTGGGAATAGAGGCAGGGGGAGCAAAACGCTGGATAGATGTAGGAGCCCTTCAATTTCAACCTTTAGAGCTTTTACTCTTGGCTACGGTTATTCATTTATCTAAATGCCTCACTCGATCAGAGCTTTCTTCATCTAGGAAGTTTTGGACTATAACAATGGCAATGATTTTTTTCTCTGCCCTGCCTCTTCTAATGCAGCCGGACATAGGAGGAATGCTTCTTCTGGCTGTGATTTGTATGGGAATCCAAGTGGAAAATCAAGGATGGTGCTACCCTTTGATTATTGGTATTGGGGGTATATCTCTCCTTTTCCCCATATTAATAAAAGAAAGCTATCGTCTTCGTAGATATGTAGCATTTCTTGATCCATGGAAAGAGCCCCTTGACAGTGGTTTCCAGGTTATACAGGGCCTTGTCGCCTTTGCGAACGGCGGACTTATTGGAGTTGGAATAGGGAAAGGCCTTCAGAAAATGAACTATCTTCCGGCAGCACATACGGACTATATATTTGCTGCAATAGGTGAGGAGTTTGGATTTATTGGAACTGGTCTAGTGGTTTTCCTTTTTACTATCTGGGTTGTTAGGTGTTACAAAATATACAGACAGGCGCAAGACCCCTTTATGAGAACCCTTTTATGGGGGCTTGTGATATCAGTACTAGTTCCTTTCTTCATTAATGTAGGAGGAGTTTTGAAATTAATGCCACTTACTGGAATGCCCTTGCCTTTTATAAGTTACGGGGGGAGCTCTCTGTTAATGATGTGGGTACGAGCCGGTCTCATTGTTCGTATAACAAAAGAGATTGCAGGTGCACAGTCATGAAAAAATTGTTTTTTGTAGCGGGAGGAACAGGAGGACACATTTTTCCAGCTATTTCTCTTGGGCAATGGATCGAAGAAAGAGAAATGAAGAACGTAAAAATAGAATATATCTGTGGTTCAAGGCCCCTGGAATGGGAAATATTCAGTCAGAATAACATTGCCCCAACGGTATTGCCCATAGAAGGCTCTCCCCTTGGGGTTTTAAAAGCAGGGAAGGTCATTCGCCGATTGGGGAGTCTTTTTTCCGCTTTTTTGCAGTCCGTTTCCCTGATCAGGGAAGATCGTCCCGATGTTTGTGTCCTTTTTGGCGGATATGTTTCTTTTCCACCTATGCTAGCGTGTTTATTACATAGGATACCGCTGGTTATTCATGAGCAAAATTCTGTAGCCGGGAAAGTAACTCGTTTAGCAAAGAAATTTGGTATTCCCGTGCTCTCTGGATGGCAAGAGTGCCGCCCTTTAGAAAAGGATCAATTTAATTATGTTGGAATTCCAATTCGTAAGTTTAAAAAGGTTGACCGTATAGAAGCTTGGGGTAAACTATATACAGGGGTTGATTTTCCAAAGGGCGCTATTGTTGGGGTGCTTAGTGGGTCATTAACGAGCTCGCCACTTTTTAAAACTATATGTGAATTGGCATCTGCGCCTGATCTCAAAAACGTTACTTTTCTAGTAGTGGGAGGAAAAGGACGATGTCCCGATATAAATACTCTTATAGCTGTTGAAAGACAGTGGGATATGTCTATAATCTATTCGGTTGTCGATGCTGTTATAGCGCGAGCAGGGGCTTCTACCTTATCCGAACTCATGGTTCTTAACATCCCATCGCTTATTGTCCCCTGGCGTGGCGCTTCTGATGGTCACCAAGTGCGGAATGCCGTGCTATTTGAGAAAGAAACTATGGGAAATTTCGTATGGGATGAGCAGGCCTCTGTATTTGAATTAAAACACCATCTCATTGATTGTGTTTCGAAAGTCGATAATGGTACGAAGCTTGACGAGAGATCTCAGAGGGGATTTGAAGATCGTAGTTGTGAAAGGATCTGGGATGTTCTAATCTCGTTAATGCGAAGGGAGAGTCTGTGATTGGACTTAATAATATCAAACTTAAAGGGAATTAACAGAATTCACCTCATGGGTATAGGCGGGGCAGGCATGAGCGGACTCGCCCTCTTGCTGAAAGATCTTGGATACGATGTAAGTGGGTGCGATGTGAATTGGACGTCATATGTGGATAAAGTAATTCAGGATAATATTGGCTTTGTTCTTCATCACGGTAAAGAGCATCTTGATGATTTTTCCCCAGACCTAATTGTTTATAGCAGTGCTATTCCAGAAGATAACGAGGAGCTCCTTCATGCCAAAAGGAGGGGTATCCCCACAGCTAAAAGAGGAGAAGTGCTGAGCTGGATATTCGATTCCCAATATGGGATTGGCATCGCTGGAACTCACGGCAAAACCACAACCTCATCCATGATCGCTCTCATCCTTGAGCAGTCCGGGTTGAGCCCTACATTAGCTATAGGTGGCGAACTTTGCGATATAGGAGTGAACGCTAAACTTGGAGAGGGTCCCTATATGGTTGCAGAACTTGATGAAAGCGACGGTTCTTTTGAAGGGTTTCATCCCAACATAGCTGTTTTAACAAATGCTGATTGGGATCATGTGAACCATTATCCTACTTTTGATAGTGTAATTGAAGCCTTTGGTAGGTTCTTAGTTAATCCTAAAGATGACGGTGTAGTTGTCCTTTGCGGTGAAGATGTGGGATTGACAAGGATACTTGATGAAAATCATCTTAAAAATGAAGTAATCACCTATGGTTGGGGCAGTGCCTGGGATTGGGGCGCTTATAACGTTGAACATGTCCCTGGCGGCGGAGTTTCCTTTTCTGTGGCAAAAAATGGGAAGTTTGTAGACGAAGTTAAACTTTCAGTTTCTGGAGATCACAATATAATGAATGCGCTGGCAGCTTGTGTAGTAGCAGATCGTCTTGAAGTTCCCTTCCCTTTGATTAAAAAGACCCTGAAAACTTTCCGGGGGGCAAAACGACGGTTACAGTATATTGGTTCTACAAATGGTATGGACATTTATGATGACTACGGTCACCATCCACGGGAAATAGCGGCGACTCTGAACACTCTATCCCAAATGTTTCCAGAAAGACGACTTAATGTTGTTTTTCAGCCCCATCGCTTTTCCCGTACAGCCGCTATGTACAAGGATTTTGCAGATGTTCTGCTCCTGGCGGATAGGCTTTTTCTATTACCAGTCTATGGGGCAGATGAGGAACCCATAGAAGGTATTGATTCCAATCTTATTTACTCCGAACTGCAGCTTCGCCAGTACAAGAACTGTATTCTTTGCTCCGATATGTATGATGCTGTCGCCCTTCTCAAAGAATCTATGGAAGAGGGAGACGTTGTCGTTACGGTAGGGGCGGGAGATGTTTCCGCGGTAGGTGAGATGCTTGTTGAAGTGAAGGAGAAACGGGTGGTTTAAGAAATGACCCCCTGCAATGTCGCATTATTGAAACGAAGTATAGCGGGACCTGTGAGAGAACATTTTCCTCTTTCGCCCCTTACAACCTTTGGTGTGGGGGGTAGTGCTGATGTTTGTATCTGGCCTGCTTCTACACAAGATCTTGTGACTCTTGTAAAAATGAAAGAGGATACTTCGCTCAATATTATAGGAGGAGGAAGCAATCTTATAATTTCAGATGGCGACATAAAGGGTTTCGTCCTTTGTACAAAATACCTATCATCCTTTTCTCTTTTTAGAAAGAACAATGAGGTAGACATAGAAGTTGGGACCGGAGTTTCTCTAGGAGTCCTTGTTTCTTTCGGGTTACGCTATGGTTTTAGCGGAATGGAGTTTGGTATCGGGATTCCTGGAACTGTAGGCGGCGCTATCATAGGAAATGCAGGTGTTCAAGGAGAAACTGTTTCAGATGTAATACAATGGGTTGAAGTTGTAGATGAGAGTGGAGAGGTGCTTCGTTTTAAGAAAGAAGAATTGCCCTGGGGCTACCGACGATCAGTTCTTCAGGAAAGAAACTATATAGTGACAGCGTGTGGTTTGCGTTTACAGGCAAAAGATCCATATTGGGTGAAAGAAAAGGCTGATAATTTTTTGCAAAAAAGAAAATCCCAGCCTCGTGGTTTTAAAAGTGCCGGATGTATTTTCAAAAATCCTGACGGCGAGAGTGCCGGGAAGCTGTTAGATGAATGCGGCTGCAAGGGACTTCGAGTAGGCGGTGCCATAGTATCTGAGGCCCATGCCAACTTCATTCTCAATATGGGTGATGCTAAGGCAGCGGACATCTGGGCTCTGATAGAAGAGTGCCGAAGAAGAGTGTTTGAGAAGACGGGGTATGTTCTAGAGCTTGAAGTGAGGGGCTTTTGAACATGAAGTGGAAAGTAGAGGAGGTTGCATGTGAAACGCTTGCTATTACTCCTTTTTTTGATATTGGGGATAGTGTATTGCGTCGAATCCAATTTTTTATTGCTATCTTCACAACGTATGGAATTACATCTTCCTGACCCCTATTCTGAACAAGTGTTCTGGAGTCATTTCAGTTCGGATTATTTACGTTTCTGTCCCGCTGTCTTTTTCTGCCGGGATAAGGTAAAAGAGAAGATTGAACGGGAAATTCCTGTTGATTTATCAATAAAGTTTCGTTCTTTTAGGGATATACAGGTATCCGCACAACCCCTGGATGTTTGGATCGTTTTGGTGCAAAAAGGGACACGCTGGTACATGTCAAGAGATGGCAGAATATGGGATGGAGATAGCGTCGCAAGCAAGTACATCTATGGAAATAATGTGGATATTGACGTTCCAGTATGGAATTTAAAAGATAGTCTTCCAATTCCTATAGATGGCGCAGGAGAGCCAGGCCGAGTTATCTTTCAAAGTGCTTTGCCTCTCAGTTCTCTCAAAAACTGGGTCGAAGAAATCAGAAAAAATAACTGGGGTGCGCCAATCAAGAAAGTTGAGCTTGGAAGAAAAGCAGGTAGCTACAGCTTCACAATTGAAGTAAAATGGGAAAAACGTTTTATAAGTATTTATCTTGATGAGGATACAGAGAGGTGGCCAGTTATATCACAGGCATTACCAAAGGTTATGAAAGATCTGCCTTCTGGCAATGAAATTGTAGAGATAGACGCGACCTATGGGAATAAGATAGTGGTTAAAACGCTATGAATTTGATCGATCGTAGGAAGGGAGCGGGAATAAAGTGTACACAGAGCCAGAAATAATAGTGGGGCTGGATCTAGGTACCAGTAAAATAGCAGTTGTTGTAGCGGAAAGGGATTCCCGTTTCCAGGATGCCCAGATTATAGGTATTGGCTCAGCTCCTTCTTTGGGTATCCGCAAGGGACTTATTGTAAACCTGGAACAGGCGGTGCAAGCTGTACGGATGGCAGTACAGGATGCTGAAAAAATGGTTGGTTTCGAAATCGACGAGGCGACTGTGGCTTTTAGTGGCATTGACGCTACAAGTATAACGTCGAGAGGTATGGTTTCCTTGGGGCGAGTACCTCGACAAGTAGGCATCCAGGACATTGAGCGTGTTATTGAAGCGGCCCAGAGTGAGCTTTCGGTTCCTTCAAATCGCGTGACTCTCCATACCATCCCAGTAAAATACTCCCTTGATGGAAACAGCGGTATAGATGATCCCCTTGGAATGACGGGAATACGTCTGGAAATTGAACTGCAGTCAGTGATCGTACCTACATCTGTTATACAGAATATTATTAATTGTGTTGAGAGCGCAGGATTGAATGTCAACGGACTTGTGATTAAATCTCTGGCTAGCGCCCTTGGTTCCCTTACGGATGAAGAAACACGTACCGGTGCGGTTTCCCTCTGCGTTGGAGGAGGCACAACCGGAGTGGCTCTCTTTTCTGACGGACGTCCTGTCCGACTTACAGTTATCCCCATTGGCGGAGACCATATAACTAATGATCTAGCTTATGTGCTTAAAATTCCTATCAGCAAAGCTGAAAACATCAAACATCAGATTTCTCTTATTCTCGATGAAAATGATGATACGGTAGAAGTTGAAGCGCGGGGACGAACAAAGCTTCTTGAGGTTTCAGAGGCTGTTGATGTGGTTTCTTGCCGTCTTGAAGAGCTTTTTGTTGATCATGTGTTAAAGACCTTTTCCGACCAGAATGTTCATATGTTTCCAGCGGGGATTGTACTTTCGGGCGGTGTAGCTAAAACAGGCGGGATTGAAACTTTCACTACTGAAGTGATGAATTTGCCAGTTCGTATTGCTGATCCCCTTGATAGTTTTCAAATGCCTCCTGGGCGGAATGATTGTGAGTACACCACTTCTTCCGGAATCATTAGATATATTATGAATAAAGAGCGGAACCCCTATCGGTATATCGAAGCGCCAATTGAGGTTCTTCGATCAGGAGGAATGTCTGCCTACATGGCAGCAAAAAGAGGAGGACAACAGAGAAACACTAAAAGCGCAAGCGGGGGGGAAGGCTTTCGCCATTTCCTCGAGATGGTGAAGAAATCGATTAAAGAACTTTTCTGATGTATTGTGGGGTGGATGCGGAATGGAGCATGTTTTTCAGATAGACAATGCGACACGGCCTCATCGGGAAAATATTAAAGTTATTGGGGTTGGAGGCGGTGGCGGTAATGCTTTAAATCACATTATCCGAAATGGCATTGAGGGTGTGGAATGCATTGCTGCTAATACAGATATGGCAGCTCTCGGGCTTTCTGAAACGAAAACAAGAGTCATTTTGGGAAGAGAACTTACTCGAGGGCTTGGTGCTGGTGCTGACCCAGACGTGGGATCAGAGGCAGCGAAAGAGTCTATAGAAGAGATACGACAGCTCATTTCAGGCGCAGACATGGTTTTCCTTACAGCCGGCATGGGGGGCGGAACGGGAACAGGTGCGACTCCTGTTATCGCAGAAATAGCAAAGGAGTCAGGAGCTCTTGTTGTTGCGGTAGTAACGAACCCTTTCTCTTTTGAAGGGAAGAGAAGAAGGAATTATGCTAACGATGGCACGGCAATCCTTAAAGAGAAAGTAGATGCTCTTCTTGTGGTAGAAAACGATCGTCTCCTTGAAATTGCGGATAAAAAAACAGGTCTGACAGAAGCCTTTAAGCTTGCAGATGAAGTGTTACGTCAGGCGGTTCAGGGAGTGACAGATCTTATCTTAAAGCCCAGCCTTATAAACGTTGACTTCGCTGACGTGAGGACTGTCATGAAAAATGCAGGTTCCGCTATTATGGGGATTGGTGAGGGACATGGGGATAATAGGGCTGAAACTGCGGCAAAAGCTGCTATTAATAGTCCGCTTATGGCCACTCCTATGGATGGCGCAAAGGGAATACTCTTTAATATAACTGGCAGCAGTGATATTGGTATCCACGAAATCCAGCTGGCAGCAGAAGTGATAAAGGGAACTGCAGATGAAGATGCCACAGTAATCTGGGGGCACACCATTGATGAATCTATGGAAGATCGGATGAAAATAACTGTCATTGCGACAGGATTCTCTTCTGAAAAAGATCGACGTCCCCCAGCAAGAACAGCGAAAGCGGTAAGTACCAGTAAAACAACTTTGCGTTCTCCAGGTGTTGTCTTAGAGGAGGCCGAAGTTGTTTCAGCTCCAGAAGAAGATTTATTTACCATGAGCGGCGTTCCCAAAAACACCTATGATGTTCCTTCAATTATCAGAAGGTCGTCACGTTCCTCAAAATAACCCTCGTCAAAGGGAATTTTATTTAAACACAACAACGGGCGGGGGCCGTTTTAAGATGGCTCTTGCCCGTTTCTTCTTGTAGAACTGAAAAAACAGGAGGTTTTCCCATGTCAGCACGTGAGAATCGCAGGCAGAGAGACAAAAAACCGATGCTTCCCTTTGGAGACCTGATGCTTCCTATTATTGGACTCATAGCTGTAGGTCTCTTAATTGTGGGCATCAAATTCTTTTTTCTTTCAGAGCCTTCTCGGGAACAACATAAGCCGGTTATAGTTCATGAAAAAACGACTACGACGGCGGCCCCATCTTCAACAGTCGCATCTACAGCTGATGAGCCCCCTAAAGCCGCACCTGACAAAGCTGAAAATGCTGTTCCAGTGGCGGGATCTACAGCTCCAACTGCTCCCCAGGTTGCAGCACCTGTTACCCCCCAGACCGCATCGGAAGGCGGAACGCAGAAACCTGCTGCTGTAACTGCTGAAAGCGCAAAAGTGGTCATGGCTGCTCCAGCTCATGATGGGAAACTCATAACTGGGGGAGTGGAGAATAGTGCCTGGGGTGTCCAGATAGGCTCTTTTAAGAGCAATGAATCGGCGAACCGCTTAAAGGAAAAAGTTGAAAAAGAAGGGTATAAGGCCTTTGTGTCCAAGGCTCTTGTCAGCAACAGCACTTTTTACAGAGTGACAGTCTGGGCTGGAAATGAAAGAGGTGAAGCTGACAAACAGGCAAATCAATTAAAGCAGGCAGGCCATCCTGTTCTTGTCGTTCGTCTGCGATAGAAAAGGAGAAAGGAAATGTCCGGTTTTGTTGAAAATTTAACAGATCGGTTAGAAAGTATCCTTAAAGTATCTGAGGTCCTACGTTTCCCGTGGGACCTTTCTTTTGACCTTCAAAATATTGAGCAGTGTCTAGGTGGTTTCCTTGCCGAAGATATAATATCTTCGATAGAATCTCCTCCTTTCACAAGAAGTTTGCGGGATGGTTATGCGGTCCTAAGTGAAGACATTTCAGGGGCAACTTCTTCTTATCCAGTTTATCTGAATTTGATTGGTGAAATTCCTATGGGAAAGGTGCCGGACAAGGTTCTTAATCCAGGGGAAACGATGGCTATCCATACAGGAGGAATTTTGCCAAAGGGCGCTGATAGTGTAGTTATGCTCGAAGATACAGCAACAAGCGGCCCTTGGATAGAGGTTCGCAAAGGGGCGCAGAGGGGAGAAAATGTAATTTATAAAGGGGAAGAAATTTCCTTGGGAGAAAAAGTGCTTTGTCGCGGCGACAGAGTATCTTTTAAAACCCTGGGCATTCTTGCTACCATGGGGCAAATCCTAGTGCCTTGTCTGAACCTTAAAATAGGCATATTTAGCACGGGGGACGAAATAATGGAGGCTAAAACAGATCCATTGCCCCCCGGGTGCATTCGAGATGTAAATAGCTGGGTACTTTGGTCTTTTCTCAAAGATCAGGGGTATGATGTGACATCTTTAGGAATTATACGAGATACAAAAGAGGCTTTACAGAACGCTTTATATGAAGCTCTTCATGCATTTGACGTGATCCTCATTAGTGGAGGTTCTTCAGTGAGTGTCAGGGATTATTGTTCTGAAGTGCTCGAAACGTTGGCAACACCAGGATTAATTGTACGAGGGGTTCGAATGTCGCCAGGCAAGCCTGTTTTAATAGCAGGCTCATTAAAAGAGAAGAAATTAGTAATGGGACTCCCAGGTCACCCTCTTTCCTGTATGGTAGCGGCAAAAGTTCTGCTTATTCCCCTTCTTGACCTCATTGCAGGAAGAATATCCAAGAAAAGCGCATTTTCCTTAGAGACAACAACTGATATCATAGGGTGTACAGGTATAGAAAAATTTTATCCCGCAGCGCTGCGGGATAATCGGGTTGTTCCCATCCTGGCTAAATCAGGGTATGTAGGAGCCCTAAACCATTCAGATGGACTTATTCGTTTGGGTGAGGAGGTAGAAACAGTTCGCCAGGGAGAAAGGGTGGAGTTTATACCATGGTGAAAAAATGGAGGGAACATGTTTCCATTGAAGAAGCATGGTTGGTTTTTAGACAGAATTTCTCTTCTCTTCACAAAAAGAGCAATGTCCCCGTAGATGAATGTACAGATCTAATTCTAGCAGAGGATGTTTTTTCGAAGAGGAATGTACCTCATTTTAGCGCCTCAGCTGTGGATGGTTACGCTCTTTCTACTAAAAAGACAGCAAATGCGTCTTCGGCAACGCCAGTGTTTCTTGATAGAGAGGAATACCAGTGGATTAATACCGGGATGGCTGTGTCTCTCGAATATGACGGAGTCTTAATGGTTGAGGATTCCTCTGTGAAAGACGGGAAATTAGCCGTATATAAAACTCTTTCAATGGGAGATAATATTCGTCCAGTAGGGGAAGATGTGACATGTGGACAAATAATAGCTCGTGCCGGAGACAAAATTTCTCCTGCATTAGCGGCACTCTTTCTTGCGTCGGGGTATTCTTTCGTTCCTGTGTGGAGCAAACCTAGAACACTGTATATTCCAACTGGTGATGAAATAGTTTCTGGCAAGACATGGTTAAGTGAGGGAGCAGTCTGCGGAAAGGTAGTAGAGAGCAATTCTACCATGTTGAAAGCTTATTTCCACCGTTGGGGATTCCCCCTCGATGTAACAGGTCCACTGCCAGATGACCCTCAAATCATCCGCAAAAGCATTCTCAATGGGGTGGAGGATTATGACCTTCTTCTTGTAGGGGCAGGTTCCGCCAAAGGAGAAAAGGACTATACATCGACTATCCTTTCTGAAGAAGGCACCATGCTTTTCCACTGGCTTTTGATGAAACCAGGGCGTCCAGCAATGGCAGCGAAGGTGAAGGGAAAACCTGTGGTAGATCTTCCTGGATTTCCAATGTCAACAGCTGTTGTTTTATGGACCCTTGTTTTGCCCCTCCTCCAGCTTTTAGCAGAAGGGAATTTCGATGAAGCCACAGTTCTTAAACAGGCTATGGGTGCGGAAACAGAAGAAACAATGAAGCTTCTGACTCCCTGTTCGTCTGTACCCGGCCGAAATGAATGGCTGCGGATAAAGGCAATAGCCTTGCAGGGAGAGAAAAGGGTATTTCCTCTCTCGTCAGGCTCTAGTACCATGTGGACCATGTCCGAGGCAGATGGTTTTGCCCTTTTGCCCAGGCCTGTGGCAGAGTGTCCGGCTGGAACGAACTTAAAAGTATGGCTGACTCGCAAAATAGATTGGACTCGCCGTCTTCTTTTCCAAGGATCGAATGACCCCGCTTTTGAACGTCTGGGATCCTATGTGCATAAAAGGGGTGGTGAGCTTATCTATCGTTCAGTTGGGAGTCTTGGCGGTTTGTCTGCATTGGCAAGGGGCGAGTGTCATATTGCGGCTTGCCACCTTCTTGATCCAGAAAAAGGATCGTATAACAACACATACATTGAAAAACTTTCTAACGGGAAGCAGTGGAAACGTCGCTTGCTCTTTTACAGAAAACAGGGGATCCTTGTGGCACCTGGTAATCCCCTTCATGTTTTAACTATTGAAGACCTGGCAGAAAAAGGAGTTAGATTTATAAATCGTCAACCAGGGGCGGGCACTCGTGTGCTCCTCGATGTTCTTTTGCAAGAAAAGGGGATAGCTGTTTCTGATGTTAATGGATATTCAATTCAGGCTACTACCCATTTCGATGCCGCAAATCGTATTGCTTCGGGGGTAGCAGATGCTGCACTGGGCATTAAGGCTGCTGCTGATGCTCTCGGCCTTGATTTTATTCCTATAACAGAAGAGCCTTACGAGCTTGTTTACCCCCAGGAATATGAAGATCATCCATGCATTCAGGCTCTTATGGATGCCCTGGACGATCCAGAGTGGAGGCGGGACGTAGATAAGTTAGGGGGATATCGATGGAACTCCTGAAGGATTCCTTCGGTCGAATCCTGCATTACATTCGTATTTCAGTAACAGATCGCTGTAACTTCAGATGTCAGTACTGCATGCCTCGTGAAGGCATTAAGTGGATCGACCATAGAAATATCCTTCGATATGAAGACTTATTATTCCTTTGTAATGTCCTTGCCAATATGGGAGCAGGCAAGCTTCGTTTTACTGGCGGGGAGCCTTTTGTAAGAAAGGGGTTTCCTTTATTCCTTAAAAAAGTGCGAGAGGAATTCCCGCAGGCGGCCCTTTCCGTTACTACCAATGGGTCAATGCTTGCATCTGTAGCAGATGATATTTTATCCCTTAAACTTGAAAGTATAAATATAAGTCTTGATACCCTGGACCCGCAAAAATTTAAACTCATAACAGGCACCGGCAACGTTCAGGATGTTATTCGGGGAATCAGGTCAGTAGCCATTCATAGCGACACTATAGTGAAACTCAACACCGTATTGATAAATGGGTTTAACGAAGATGAGATAGGCGATCTTTTATTATTTGCAGAGAGGGAAGGAGTATTGCTTCGTCTCATAGAGTTTATGCCCCTTCATGGGGATGTTTGGAATTACAACCGTTTTATTTCCGCAGATGACATCCTTTCATCCCTTCCGGATGCAAACAGTTGGCGGGACGACACCTCAGAAAGTAAAGATAATGCAGGTCCTGCCCGCTATCTAGTGAATACTCTGACAGGGCAACGTCTTGGAGTTATAGCTGCGGTAACCCATCATTTTTGCGATACATGCAATCGTCTCCGCATAACGTCTACAGGGCAAGTTCTACCATGTCTTTTTAGCCAAAAGGGGGTTAACATTAGCAATGCATTACGAGAACGGGATGAAGAAATGGTAAAAAAGGGTATTATAGAGGCAATTAAGATGAAACCCCGACGATGGCTTGATATGGAGTCGGGAGATGAACATATGTCTCGGATTGGAGGGTAATTTGACATGGAGCCATTTTCCCACCTTGATGACCTTGGACACCCGCGAATGGTCGATGTTGGCGGAAAAGAAAGGACTGCACGCGAGGCTCTTGCCGAGGGAGTGGTTTTATTGCCTCAAACTATTCGAGACGCCCTTTTTTCGGGAACCACAGATAAGGGAGATGTAATGAAAGTTGCGGAAGTTGCAGGAATAATGGCTGCAAAAAAAGCTTCGGAACTTATCCCCCTCTGTCATAATATAAGTCTTGACAAGGTAGAGATCCACTGTGAGCTGTTGCCTAAAGAAAACAGGATTAAGATAACGTGCAATGCGGCTTCGAAAGGTGTAACTGGAGTAGAAATGGAAGCTCTTACTGGCGTAATGGCAGCAGCCCTCACAGTTTATGATATGTGTAAAGGCATAGATAAGGGTATGGTGATACAAAATGTGCGATTGCTTCATAAAATTGGGGGCAAAAGTGGAGATTATAGGGTTTCAGAGGAGGAGCATGAATGAAACTTCTCGGTATTTTGAGTAATGAGGATCGGCGTGAGTATGGAATATGCTATGTCAACAAGCGAGGAGATGGTCAATCTTCTGTTAATGGGAACCTGGCCACTCTTTTCATAGTAAAGCCAGGAGATATGCCTGCTTATGAAGGTGCGGCCTGTATCTTACGGGTCTCCCTTCTTAAAGATCTGGAGATAGGGAATTTGTTGGCCTTTGCAGAAAGTGACGTGTTGCTTCGTATAGAAAGACAACACGCCCCTTCTCAGTGGGAACTTTCTGTGCAGCAAAGTGGTTTTATTTCTGTATCTTCGGAAATAGAAACATGGAGATCACTGCGTGTTGGTGTTTTAACGGTGAGTGATAAAGCAAGTCAGGGTTTAAGGGATGACACTGCTGGTCCTGCTTTATCCAGAGCGGTAATTCTCATTGGCGGCATCGTAGAGGAACAGTCCATTGTTCCCGATGAAAAGGAAACCATAGAAAAAAAGCTCCGCCACTGGGTCGACCAGAAGGATCTTCATCTTATTCTGGTGACAGGAGGTACGGGTCTATCAGAGCGAGATGTAACGCCAGAAGCTCTGGAGGCCGTAGCCCATAGGAAAATCCCGGGAATAGGGGAGTTTATGCGAAGTCGTACGGTTTACTATACACCTCGGTCTATTCTTTCCAGGGGGCTTGCTGTAACAAGAGGGAAAAGCCTGATTATTGCTGTTCCTGGAAGTCAGAAGGGGGCTCTTGAGTGCTTTGAGGCCGTTGTCCCAGTGCTGAGACACGGCGTTGAAATACTACGAGATTGGGAGAAGGAATGTGGACATTAAGAATAACAGAGTTCGCCGGTGTCTTATTATTACGGGGATGTCAGGAGCCGGAAAATCGACGGTATTGAACATCCTGGAAGATCAGGGGCTATTTGCCGTTGATAATATCCCTCCAGCATTGTTGCCGCAGCTTCTGGAGCTCCTTTCCCAACACCGGGCGGCAGTGCAGGAAGGACTTGCAGCCGTTGTCGACGTTAGGGGGGGACGGCTTCTTAATGACCTTTTTTCTGTCGTTGATTCTCTTAAAGGGACCATCCCTCTTGTACAGGTTCTTTTTCTGGATTCCTCTGATGAAAGCCTAGTACGGCGTTTTGAAACAACAAGAAGGAGACATCCGCTGGGAGACCATATACCTGTTCTCGAGGGCATCCAGAAAGAAAGAGCCTTATTGGCTCCAGTGAGGGAATATGCTGATGTGGTACTTGATACATCTGGGCTCTCCATACGAGGTCTCAAAGATCGTCTCATAGCTGAATTTATACGGACTGAAGCTACTGCGTCCGTAGTATTCTCGTCCTTTGGTTTCAAATACGGGATTCCACAGGATAGTGATTTCATGCTGGATGTGCGATTTTTAGTGAACCCTCACTATGTTCCTCTACTCAGCCATCTAACGGGAAAGGATCCCGATGTCCAAAGCTATATTTCAACCCCTGAGGAAACACGCCTATTTCTTGCCCGTTGTTATGAGTTTTTGGATTTTCTCATTCCTGTCTACCTTTCATCAGGGAAATCACCCTTTCATATAGCTGTGGGTTGCACCGGTGGCCAGCATCGCTCAGTAGCAGTGGTGGAGTGGCTTTCTGAATATTATAGTAAAAAGGGCGTGCGGTGTGTGGTAAGGCACAGGGATATAGAACGAGGCCAGGTGGGAGAGTAATGGATTGGCGCATAGCATATCTCCTAGGATTAATCACAGCTTTTCTAACCTTGTTTGTTCTCTCTTTTAAAAATAGGAAAGTAAGTCTTTTTCGTCCTTCTCCTAAAAAAGATGTTATGGCAAAGGTAGTAGAGTATAGACTGTCCATGGGGCCTCACATTGTAGCTGTTGGCGGTGGAACGGGACTTTCTACCTTGCTTTTGGGGCTTAAATCTTTCACAAGAAACATTACAGCAGTAGTGGCTGTCACAGATGAGGGAGGAAGTTCCGGCCGTTTGCGGCAGGAATGGGGCGTTCTCCCCCCAGGGGATGTTCGAAACTGTATTGTTGCCCTGGCAGAAAATGATAATGCCCTTCGCAATATTCTTGATTTTAGATTCGATAGAGGAGATCTTTCCGGCCATAGCCTTGGGAACCTCATTCTTTTGGCAGTTACAGAGCTTTCCGGCGACTTCCGTGTTGCCGTAGAAGAAATGAATCATCTTCTCGCCATTCGAGGTAAGGTTTTACCGGTAACAACTGAAGCGGTTTCCCTTATAGCTGAAACAGTGGACGGGCAGCTATGCCGTGGGGAACTGCAAATTTCTTCCTGCGGAAAAAATTTGAAGGATATATGGCTTGAGCCACAAGACGCCCGGCCACTTACTGATGTGATACGGGCCATAGAGGAAGCAGATCTTATTGTTATGGGGCCAGGAAGTCTTTTTACCAGTGTATTACCGAACTTGCTTTTGCCGAAAGTTGCCCAGAAAATTCAGGAATCGCCTCTTCCCAGAGTTTACGTTGCCAATCTTATGTCTCAGCCAGGAGAAACAGATGGAATGAATATACTGCACCACTTAGAATGGGTCGAAAGAGCGGTGAAGGCAGTTCCGGATTATGTGGTGGTCAATAACGGGTCGATACCGGAAGCCCTTCTTCAGGCCTATCTCAATGAAGGAGCGGTTCCATTATATTTAGATGAATCTCAACGGGAAAGGATTCTGGAAAAAGGCTGTCATATTATTGAAGGAAATTACGTTAAGGTCTATGAAGAATCTGTGGTCCGCCATGATGGGCAGGCCCTTTCAGAAACTCTTATGAGAATATGCAGAGATTTGAAAGAAGTGTAACCACGCCATGAAGAGCATTAGTGAAACGATGTGGGACGAATGGGTTTTCTCTCCTGTTTCCAGTACAAATGCAGATTCAGAAGTAGCAGGAGTCCTTTGGGGACTTATGCCTGCGTCACCTGAATTTTTAACAAAGGAACGATTAGTTATCCTTTCAGGGCGGCGACTATGGGTATTCCGGCGTTTAAGAAGAATTTGGTCCCATTCCCGATGGGGGCAGAGAGTTGAACTGCCAACGATCCTTAACGTTCCAGCCAGTTTTAAGGGAAACGTAACTCTTTCCATTCCCCAAACACTAATAGCTGAAGTTGTTGTCTGGGGAGAAAACGCTAAAAGAAAAAATGATTGGGCATGGCTGCGGGGAGTATGGGGAAATTGCGGCTCTTTATATGTGCCTAAAAGCGGATATTACCTTGCCTTCCGCTTCAGGTTCTATAGATTGATGGACATGGTCTTATCCCTTTTGAAAAACAATCATTTCCCCATGGGCAAGCGTATGGTGGACGAACAATATGAATTGCTTTTACGAGATCAAGAGAAAATTGTTACATTGCTAAGCAACTTTAAACTTTTTGATACATCTTTGAAATTAGAGGAAAAGGCCATTGTTCGGGCTATGCGTGACAGAGCGAATAGACTTGTGAATTGCGATGCTTCCAACATACGAAAAACTCTTGAGGCTGCTGAGTGGCAGCTCGAAATAGCTAAAGTCTTTCAGAACGAAAAGGTCTGGGCGACTTTGCCAGAACCTTTGAAAGAGCTTATAGAAACACGGATGCAATATCCTAGCGCTACTTTGACAGAGTTGGGACAATTACTTTCAAAACCAGTAAGTAAAAGTACTGTCAAATACCGTTGGCAAAAGCTAAAGGAAATGGCTGAGCAATTGCCTCACGGTATATAATAAGTTTCGAGAAATAATATTTTATTAGAATTTATTACAATGTATATATAGAAAGGGTGCTGCATAATGAAGAAGGTTAGAGTTGCTATCAATGGTTTTGGCCGCATTGGAAGACTTGCTTTACGTGCTATGTATCAATATGACCAGGAGGGTCTTTTTGAGATAGTGGCGACAAATAGCCGTACAACCCCCGAACAGAGGGCTTATATGTTTAAATACGATTCCATCCACCGCCGTTTCCCCGGCGAGGTTCAGGTTGATGGAGACGATCTCATCGTCAATGGCAACAGGGTAAAAGTTCTAGCCCATAAGGATCCTTCTGAATTAAACTGGGGCGATCTTGGAGTTGACATCGTGATAGAGTCTTCAGGCATCTTTAAGGATCTCGAAGGAGCTCAGACACATTTAAAAGCGGGAGCGAAGAAAGTTGTTATAACAGCGCCGGGAAGTGGAGAAGGGATCCCTACTTTTGTCATGGGCGTTAATGAAGGTCTTTATGACCCTGAAAAGGATCATGTGGTCTCAAATGCATCATGTACTACAAACTGTCTCGCTCCTGTGGCGAAGATCCTCAACGAAGAGTTCGGTATAGCCCGAGGCCTTATGACAACTACCCATGCCTATACAAATGATCAGAAATTGATGGATTCTTCCCATAAGAAACTCCACCGCGGCCGAGCTGCAGCTCTCTCCATGGTTCCCACATCTACTGGAGCAGCTAAAGCGATTGGACTTGTCATTCCCGAGCTCAAAGGCAAGTTGAACGGTATAGCCCTTCGTGTTCCCACTCCTGACGTTTCAGTTGTAGACCTTGTTGCTGAACTTAACAAAGAAGTATCAGCCCAGGAAGTAAACGAGGCGGTGAAAAAACGAGCAGCAGGCGACATGAACCATTATGTGGTGTATGAAGAAGACGATCTGGTCTCCTCTGATTTTATCGGAGATCAGCACTCTTCTATCTTTGCAGCCCGGCATACCATGTCTATTGGCAACATGGTAAAAATCTTGGTCTGGTACGATAACGAGTGGGGCTACACCTGCCGTTGTATTGATCTTGTAAACTATATGATCAAGAAAGGGCTGTAAGGAATGAAGCTACGAGAATTCTCTCGTCAAGATGTAGAAAATAAAAAGGTACTCATGCGGGTAGACTTCAATGTTCCTTTAAAAGATGGGATAGTTACTGACGTGACAAGAATTAATGCTCACGTTGCCACTATTCGCCAGCTTCTTGATTGGGGAGCAAAAGTTACCCTTGTTTCTCACTTAGGACGCCCGAAGGGTAAAAGGGTTGATTCCCTGTCTTTAAGCCATGTTGTAGAAAAGATTGAGAGTGCCTTGGGATGCCCTGTGACTTTTGTAGATGACGTCATTGGAGAGAAAGTAAAAAACGCGGTAGACTCTGCCCCTGCTGGTACGGTCATTCTTTTGGAGAACTCCCGGTTTTACCTAGAAGAGGAAAAGAACGATTCTGATTTTGCAAAAAAACTCGCACATCCCTTTGAGGTATTTGTAATGGACGCTTTTAGCGCTTCTCATAGGGCTCATGCTTCAACAAGAGGTGTAATGGAATACCTTCCCTCCTTTTCCGGGCATCTCATATCCAGAGAGATTGAAATGCTCAGTGCTGTAAGCGAGGCCCCTGAGAAACCTTTTGTATTGATTCTTGGTGGAGCGAAAGTATCAGATAAGATAAAAGTAATTGACCACCTTCTCACCAAAGTGTCGGCAATTCTTATTGGCGGCGGCATGGCCTATACTTTCCTTGCCGTTCAGGGTAAAAATATCGGACATTCCCTCTATGAAGAGGACAAGGCAGATTTTGCTCGTCAAATGCTGAATAAGGCCAAAGAGATAGGCGTAGATATTGTACTTCCAGTGGATACAGCTGTGGCTGATTCTTTAGAAAGTGACGCTCCCAGAAAAGAGGTTTCTGTAAATGAGATTTCTCCTTCTGATATGGGGCTTGATATTGGCAAAGAAACAGCCGCTTTGTTTGCTTCATATATTGAAAAGGCCAAAACGATCCTTTGGAACGGTCCCATGGGCGTATTCGAAAACCCTGTTCTTGCAGAAGGAACCCGTCTTGTTGCAGAAGCGGTAGAAAAATGTACAAAAAATGGTGGCGTAACCGTAGTGGGTGGCGGGGATACGGCCTCAGCTGTCAAGAAATTAGGATTTTCAGAAAAGGTAACCCACGTTTCGACCGGGGGCGGCGCAAGCCTGGAATTTTGTGAAGGGAAAATATTGCCCGGCATTGAACCTCTATTAGAAACACAATAAGCGAAGGCCAGATAAAAGATAGATCGCAACTAGAGGAGACGGGAAGCCAAAAGCTCCCGTCTCAATTTTAAAAGAAGATCAAAAAGGAAGGAGTTTTTTCCTGTGAAAAAGATATTTCTTTTTGGAAACTGGAAAATGAACAACGGCCTGGAAGAAACGAAAATATTCTTTAAAGATCTCACCGCGCAGATATGTGAGGACGCAGTCATTTGTGACCAGCTGGAAAGAAGTTTTTTAGAGGTTTGTATTTTCCCACCTTTTACTTCACTGTATGTAGGCGCAGAAATTCTTGCTCAAAACGTTAAAAAAGGGATTTTTCTCGGGGGACAAAATGGCTTTTATGAAGATAAAGGGGCGTTTACTGGCGAAATTTCACTCCCAATGCTTAAAGAAACGGGATGTAGTCATGTCCTCATTGGCCACAGTGAGCGAAGGCACATAATGGGTGAAACAGACGACCTTATTCATAAAAAATTGCAGGCGGCTCTCCATCATGGTTTAACACCTGTTCTTTGTTTTGGAGAGACTCTTTCGGAGAGGGAGTCCGATTTAACCTTTGAAGTAATAGAGCGGCAAATTCTTAAGGCCGTCAATGGCCTTACAAAAGAAGAGATCAAAAAAACAATTTGGGCATACGAACCTGTTTGGGCCATAGGCACAGGCCGTACAGCCAGCCCTGAAAATGCAGAAGAAGCATGTTCCTATGCCCGCACACTTTTATGTAATTACGGTAATATAGACATTGAAGGGGAGGGACATCGAGACGTCCATATACTTTATGGCGGCAGTGTAAAAGCAGCAAATGTTGCGAGCCTTCTTGAAGAACCTGATATTGATGGAGCCCTTATTGGCGGAGCGTCCATTACAGCAGACTCTATGCTTGAAATTATTCACGAATCACTTCATAGAGGATAAAAAATAATTCACAAATCTTTTATAAATACGATTGGTTAATGTAGGCCCAGAATTTTATTCTGGGCCTACATTGTTTCCCTCCGGCATGTTTGACCAATCAAACATGCCGGAGTATAATTCTTTATGTTTGATAGATAAAACATTAAGGCGGTGTTTACGTTGCTGCTTTTAAATTCTACATACTTGCCTCAGTGCAATCTCAGGTAGGCTCTACGAATATATAAAAGGAATGCGGGTATGTATTCTTCACACAACATTGACATAGTATGAGAAAGAAATTGTGCATTGTCTTCAGAATTAAAAATCTCATATATTATTTATCCTGTAAACAATCACAAAATTAACTTTTTGGGCCATCAAATGTGTATGAATGTGAAGAACTTATAGGTTAGGAGGAACATTTTATGCGAGTTGGCATTTTTTATGGAAGTTTTATTGGTCACATAGAACATTTACGACAGGTCTTGAAGGCATGATTACTTTGAATGAATTACGGCCTGGCGAGCATGGAGTAATTCGTAAAAACAGAGCTCGGGGCGTAATAGGGCAACGGTTAATGGATCTCGGTTTTTTCCCAGGAGTGGAAGTGCATGTCATTCGTAACGCACCTCTTGTCGATCCTGTAGAAATAAAAGTAGATGGACATCACGTTACTATTCGGCATGAGGAGGCAAGATTTGTGGAGGTAGAGAAGCAATGAGTCATGAAAAAATGCATATTGCTTTAGCTGGCCAGCCAAATTGCGGTAAATCGACAATCTTTAACATGCTTACTGGCGGGCGGCAGTTTGTCGCAAATTATCCAGGCGCAACTGTATCTATAAAAACAGGTTCATTTACTTGGCAAAACCGGAAAACACTTCTAACTGACTTGCCTGGCACATATAGCCTTTCCTCCTATTCAGAAGAAGAGCGCATTGCAAGGGATTATATTTTAGAACAGACTCCCTCTCTTGTCGTGAATGTTGTCGATGCTTCAAATTTAAAACGGCACCTTTATCTTACGTTTCAGCTTTTAGAAATAGGAGCCCCGATCCTGATCGCCCTTAATATGGTTGATGTTGCTGAAAAGAGAGGGCTTAAGATTGATGCTGATGCCTTCGCGAAAGCATTGAATATTCCTGTTGTTACAACAGTTGGCAATAAGGGGCAAGGTAAAAAAGAGTTAAAAGATAGCATCCTTGAAGCTTCAAGCACAGTGCGAAAACAAGAGAGTAAAGATGTTTTTGAAGTGGATTACGGAGTTCTTGCTCCCTATCTTGATGACCTTTCATTGAGGCTTGAAGAAGCTATCAGAGAAAGCTTCTTCAAGGTGCCTTTTAGATGGCTGGCAATAAAGTTGCTTGAAGAAGATGAGGTAGCAAAAAAAATAGTATTAAATAACTGCTCTGATCCCGAAAAAGTGTTGACCTTTGTGGAAAGTGTTGTTGAGGACTTTGAAAAAAAACACGATGACACTCCAAGAGGATTTATTGCCTTCAGACGACATATTGCTGCCGAAAAAATAGAAAAGAGTTGTGTTATAAGAACGAAGGAAGTTTCTGTTACATTAACAGACAGAATCGACAGGCTTGTATGCAGCAGAATTTGGGGTCCTCTTATTCTGGCCGGCATTATTTACCTTTTGTATGAGTTGTCTATTGTACAGGGATATAAACTGACAAACTATATGATACCTTTTCTCGAAGGATTTCGTAATGCTGTAGAGGTATTTCTTCCCACGGGCAGTTTTTTCCAGGAACCGCTCATACGCATCCTTGTATTAAATGTAATTACGAGTATAAATTCCGTGCTAATTTATATTCCTATTTTCTTAGTGCTTTTTGCGCTGATCGCAGTTCTCGAAGACGTGGGGTACATGCCGAGAATGGCTTTTATTCTAGACAAACTTTTTAGACGTTTTGGATTACATGGGCAATCGACTTTGCCTCTTATCCTGGGTGGCGTTTTTGTAGGCGGATGTGCTGTTCCTGGTGTCATGGCAACTCGTGTTATAGCTGATGAAAAAGCAAGGCTGGCTACAATTCTTGTTGTACCTCTAATGAATTGTTTGGCCAAGGTTCCCCTCTATACACTGCTTGTCAGTATTTATTTCGCGAAAGAAAAAGCTACAGCCATGTTCTTCATTTCAACGATTACTATTATTTTAGCTCTTTCTGTAGCCAAAATTTTAACGTTGACTTTGCTTAAAAACAGACCCAGCTCACCCTTTGTGCTCGAAATGCCGCCTTATCATATTCCCACTGTACGTGGTGTTGTTGTGAGATCTGTGGAAAGAACCTGGTTGTTTGTAAAAAAAGTTATCACAATCATTATGATCGTCGCCGTTGTAGTTTTCTTTTTGACAAATTATCCTTCTCTAAATGAAGAGCGAAAAAGTGACTATAGAAATCGGGCAGAACAGATAAACGTTTCTTTTCTTTCTCGAATTGAAGGGACGCCCTTTTATGAACAGCTTCGTTCTGAATCAAATATTGTTCGTTATCTTGCTGTTGAAGAGCGCTATAAAAATCAGAAACGGGTACTTTTAAATGCCTCTGATGCAAGAAAAGAAAAATTTGAAAAAAAATTTGAAGAACGTTATCCAGATGCCTATCCCTTGTTAAATGCAAAGGGAAAAGGAGGCAAAGCTTTTAGCAAAGCCTTTAAACAGATGAAACGAGACAGGGCTATTTTATTGATGGAAATGAAAGATGAAACGTTGCATAAGAGTTTTCTGGGCATAACGGGAAAAGCCTTAGAGCCAATAACACGTTTTGCTGGCTTTAACTGGAAAGTCAACGTAGCTCTTTTAAGTTCCCTGGCGGCAAAAGAGAGCAGTGTTGCTACTCTTGGGATGCTTTATCAACCGCGAGAGGAAGGACAAACTCTTGAAGAAAGCATGAAAGAGCAAGAAGCAGGATTTACTTCTCTTCATGCCTTGGCGTTAATGATTTTTATGGCCATGTATCCGCCATGTATTGCAGCCCTTCTCATGGTTAAAGTTGAAGCTGGTGGGTGGAAATGGGCGTTTATCGCTTTAGGATATCCCATCATATTAGGCACTGTTTTGGCAACTATTGTTTACACGGGAGGAATGTTTTTAGGCCTAACAGGGAAACAAGCGATGTTTGTTTTTTATGGGCTGGTTTTATTGACAGCGTTCCTCTTGGGGAAAATAAAAGGAACAGTTTTTGATGAATATACTGATGAAGGTTTATTGGGGAAGGAGGTGATTGACGCATGAGACGAAAAATATTAGCAGCTTTAATAATGGCATTGTTTGCGTCGTTTGTAATGAGTACGGGAGCTTTGGCACACACTCCTATGTGCTATTGCTACTTGAATGGAGACGGAACAATTACATGTGAAGGCGGGTTTTCCGATGGTTCGTCTGCAACAGGAGTAAAAATGACGGTCCAGGATAGTGATGGAGAAGTTCTTATAGAAGGAAAAATGGATGAGTTGAGTGAGTTCTGTTTTGAAAAGCCAGACGTTCCTTTTGTTGTAGTTTTTGACGCAGGTCCAGGTCACATTGTTGAAGTAAAAGGTGAGGATATCACAGACTGAAAAAAGCGCTACCAAGGAAACGGCGCTCGTTTCCTTGGTAGCGGCCACTTGAAAATGAGTAAAACCGTGCATAGAACACCAAAGATTATATCGTTAATAGTTGTGATTGACAAAGCAAAGGAGAGAAAATGATGATGATAAAGAATGCAACCAAAGCACTTTTAACAGGTATCATGGTTTGTGTTTTTGCTCTTCCGGCCTTTGCGCACTTTCAAATGGTGTATACTTCCGAGAGTGCCCTTGAAAAAGGCGGGGATATTGATCTTAAACTAGTGTTTACCCATCCCTTTGAAGCTGGCCATACTATGAAAATGGAGCAGCCTGAAGCATTTTATGTGGTTCACAAAGAAAAAAAGACAAATTTGCTCAAAGAAACTAAACAGATTACCTGGACAAGCCTTACTAATAGTGAAAAAGCTTTTGAACGGTCTTACAAGCTTAGAGGTATGGGAGATTTTGTATTTTGTCTCATCCCAGCTCCTTATTTCGAAGCACAGGAGGATGCCTACATCCAGCAAATGACAAAAGTTGTAGTTAATGTTGCCGGAATTCCTACGGATTGGGATGGAGAAATGGGACTTCCGGCTGAAATAGTTCCCCTTGACAAACCCTATGCACTTTGGACAGGAAATGTATTTAGAGGTATTGTCAAAAGCGAAGGCAATCCCGTTCCTTTTGCCGAAATTGAAGTTGAATATTTAAATCATGAACCACTTATGGATAAAAACAGTTTTGCAAAAGAAGCCCATGTAGAAGCTCCACAGGATGCATTTGTTACGATGACGATTAAAGCCGATGCAAATGGTTGTTTCACCTTCGGCATTCCTCGTAAAGGCTGGTGGGGATTTGCGGCCCTCGGTGTAGGGCCTAAGAATACACATGAAGGCAAGGAGTTAAGTCAAGATGCTGTTATCTGGGTTCAGGCCAGAGATATGAAGTAACATAAAGCATAGTTTCAATCTATCCCCTCTATTCCTTCTAACAACAAGCCGAGCACGAAGAAAAGTGCAATTTTGTGCTTGGCTTGTTGTTTAAGTATAAATAGAGAGAAATAATTGGCAAAAAGGGCCTATTTAGCGAAAATGTCAAAAGTTTAAAAAGCGTACCGATTATGACTTTAAAACGACCTTTTACGCAACATAAGATACATTATATGACACTATCTAAAACTACACTCCTTTACTTCTCTCCTCATTTAGCTCTTGTTAAAAATAATAAAAAAGAGATCCGCAGGTAGTTTACGGATCTCTTTGCTCTTTGAGCTTCAATTTCTACTTATAATTCTTTTAAGAAAAAAATTGAGCTTTAAATTTTATTAGTCAAGATATTCGTATGAATAAGAAGGACAATCTCCCCAGACCTTTTCTAAATGATAAAATTCTCGTCCCTTGCGGCTAAATATATGAATAACAATGTTTCCCGCATCTATCAGGCACCACTGGGTGCTGTTGCGTCCTTCTATAATCGATGACACCCCTTTTTTGTCGAGTGCTTCTTCTGTCGCGTTTAGCAGGGTTCCCATATGAATATCTGAATTGGCCGTCACGAGTATAAAGGTATCTGATATGGTTGATTTTTCCCCAAGATCCATCAGGGTAATATCTAGGCCCCTTTTATCGGCCAGAGCGTCAAGTAAAAACATATATTGGTTCACTAACTCCTTTTTATCACTCATTCGCGGATGATCCCTCCCTTTACTGTTTTGTTGTAATGTTCTTTACTCTATTTAATATTGTATCCTTATCGTGTCCAAGTACAAGCGTTACGTGGGCTATTGTTTCGTTTACTTGTACAAGCTGATTCGAAATACCACAGATCTCTTTGAGTATATTTGCGTTTTGCTGTGCTTCATCGCCCTTTTTGGTCGGGTATTGTATGCTTGAATAATGGTAGTCATAATGTTTGGCATTTCCTACATAGGCGACGTCAATTCCGGCTTTTTGGAAATAGGAAGATGCTGTCTTGCCTAGTCCCGCTTGCCCGTCTCCGTTAAGAATAGCTATAGGCATGTTCAGCTTTTTTACAAGTTCCATTAAGTTCTGTTCTTCTACTGTCTGTATAGCTGCTGTTTGAGTTGCGGCTTCTTCTGCGGCACTTTCTTCTCCAGGCAACGGGCCGCTGAGTAACGTTGATGCCGCAGCGAGGTCTCCAAGCCAGTAGCTTACATTAGATATATAAGCGGCTTTTCCTGGCAATGTAAAAAATGCCATATTTTGAGTATTTATATCTCTGAGATAGGAAGTCAACTGTACTGCCTGGGTCATTGTCATGTTCGTATTGACGAGATTAAGGATCTCCTTTGCGAAGTCTGGCAGCTTTGGCAGCATCTCTGGTGATTGTACCTTCTTCATGACTGCTTTGATAAATTGCTGTTGTCGCTGCACTCTTCCAATATCTCCCAAGGCATCATTTCTAAAACGTACATATTCAAGGGCTGTCTTTCCGTTCATTTGTCGCAGTCCTTTAGGTATATTGATGAAAAGTTTTCCTGCCTTATCCTGATAGTATAGTCTTTTTTCCACGTTGATCTCTACTCCACCAATCATGTCAACTATTTTAGGGAAGCTTTCATAGTTGACCAGTACATGATAATTAATTGGAAGACCAAGATAATTGATAATGGTTTGCCGTAACAGGTCAGTTCCACCGTAAGCATAGGCGTGATTGAGTTTTTGCCAGCCATGCCCCGGGATTTGTACTCGTGTATCTCTTGGGAGAGACATGAAACGAACAATTTTATCGTCTATGTCAATGGTCGCAAGTCCAATGGTATCAGAGCGATGTCCTCCTTCCACATCATCAATGCCTACTACGAGAACATTTATATTCCCAGTTTCCTTGTCATAGGAAATACTTTCTTTTATATGTTCTGGTTGAGGGGCAACAATGTTCTGCAGTCGAAAGAAAACACCTGCTCCTATTGAAAGTACAGCTAAAGTGGCAATTAACGCGATTTTGGTGATTTTCATTCCACTCACCGCCCAATCCTTTTGTATAGACCTTTTTTATAGATATACCGTTCTACAAGCTCCGGCACTAAATAGCGTATGTTTTTTCCGCTTTCAATGCGTTTCCTAATTTCTGTGCTGGAAATGGAAAGAAGAGGCGTTTCAAGAGGTATAACATGTCCTTTAAACTCTTCTGGCAATAGATCAGGAAGTAACCCCAATTTTTCTGTTTGGTAGCCTGGTCTATTAACTGCAACAATCTTGCATAACGTAGGAAGAGTCTTGTATTCTTTCCATGTAGTGATGTTTAGCACGGCATCAAGGCCAGTAATAAAGAAAAACTGAACGCTATCCGGTGCGTACCAATGGCGCATCTCCCGCAACGTGTCTACTGTATGGCTAGACTCTTTGCGGTCAATTTCAATCCTCGACAGTTTGAAATGAGGATTGGCAAGCGTTGCCAATAGTGTCATAGTATAGCGATCTTCCGCTAAGGAAACGCCCTTCATGCGTTTATGTGGTGGATCTCCGGTAGGGACAAATATTACCTCATCAAGACCCAACGCAAAAAAGGTTTCTTCCGCTGCCAGAAGATGTCCATAATGGATGGGATCGAATGTCCCACCCATTATTCCTATTTTTCTAGTTCGAATCACATGTCCGTCCAAATTCACAAGCATTGTCCTCCCGCTTTTACTCTTGAACCTGTTCGGGTTGGTATTCGAATTCTATTTCCCCTATAACCACTGTATCTCCTTCTTTGGCACCTTCTTTTTCCAAAAGCTCTTCAATACGATATTTTTTGAGAAGCCTTGCGAAATGATACAACGCGTCGTCCTGTTCAAAATCGTAACGCTTCAGTATTTTTTCCAGTCCTTCATGGATGACTCTGAATCCAGCGTCATCATCAAGTTTGACAACACGGGCCTTTTCAAATCTCCTTCTTGAAGTTGCAGCTCTTTCTTCTGGGTGTTCCAGAGTTTCAAATAGACGTATCTCGCTGTGAGGCCTGGTATGTTCTCTGCACAGTGCTACGATATTTCCCATAAACTCGGCTATTCCTTCGCCAGTAATGGCACTTGTGTTGTAATAGGGGATATTCCTGGCTTTCATAAAAGACTCTATAGCTGGGGCATTTTCATGGCCTCGCTCTATATCTATCTTGTTGCCCACCACCATATAAGGCCTTTCTAGAAGACTTTCCTTATAGGCTTTAAATTCACTGCAAATGACTTCCCATTGGTAAAGCACATCCTCTGGGGTGCCCACACTTAGGTCGAGAACATGAATAAGCACGCGGGTCCGCTCTATATGGCGGAGAAAATATATACCCAGCCCTTTATTCTCATGCGCGCCTTCTATTAGTCCAGGCACATCTGCAACTACAATTCGATCGTCATCTACCGCAAGGATCCCCAAATTAGGAGAAAGTGTTGTAAAGGGGTATCCAGCTATCTTAGGCCGCGCATTGGAAATTGCGGCCAAAAGACTTGATTTTCCTGCATTAGGAAGGCCTACTAATCCCACATCCGCAATGAGTTTGAGTTCAAGCCGCAGGTTTCTTTCTTCTCCTTCATCGCCTTTTTCTGCGAATCTTGGAACCCTTCTCATAGAGGTTGCAAAATGCATATTCCCTCTGCCTCCCCTGCCTCCCTTTGCTGCTACTACCTGGTCGCCAGGTTCTACAAGGTCGGCGAGTGGTTCGCCAGTATTCTCATCGTATACTATAGTACCACAGGGGACGAGAATAATAAGGTCTTTGCCAGTCTTACCGACTTTCTTTTGTCCTTGTCCAGGTTCACCATGTTCTGCTCTAAATTTCTTTTCAAATTCGAAGTCAGCTAAGGTATGAATGCCCTCTACTGCTTTGAGAATGATATTCCCACCGTTGCCGCCGTTAGCTCCATCTGGGCCGCCTTTTGGGACAAACTTCTCACGGCGAAAGCTAATGCAGCCGTTTCCGCCTCGTCCGGCTCTGACCATAATACGTACTAGATCAACAAATTTCATACTTTACCACCATCCGGTGTTCTAATGAAAAACAAGGGCCAATCTGCAAGGCCCTTGTTTTTATATACAAAATATAAACTTAAATGACATAAAATTTACCGTCATAAGGGTTACATAGTTTCTATAGAAACAAATTTTCTGTCACCTTTTGTATGATATTTCACAACTCCTGCTGAAAGAGCAAAAAGAGTGTCATCCTTACCGCGCCCCACATTCAAGCCAGGATGGACTTTTGTCCCGCGCTGACGAACAAGGATATTTCCGCCTTTCACTACTTCCCCTGCGTATTTCTTTATTCCAAGCCGTTTGCCAATGCTGTCTCGGCCGTTTGTTGTGCTTCCCTGACCCTTTTTATGAGCAAAGAACTGCAGATCAAAAAAATTGATACGCATTATTTTCGCACCTCCATAAATTTAACATAACCGGCATAACTTTCAGAAATTGTCTTTAGAGATAAAACTATTGTTTCAGCCAGCACCTGTATCTCTTTTTTTTCGGTTCTGGGCCACCATATTTTTATGGTGGCGTTTTCTTCATCCACTAAAAAAGAAGCTTTCTCGACGCAGGCCACCTCTTTGATTCCCACTGCTAAAGCTTGAACAAGTGCTGATATTCCTGCACAAACAATGTCACTTCCTGCTTTAGCGTATCCAGAGTGCCCCATTGCTTCCACTGAAACGATCTCCCCGCTTTGTCTTGTAATAGTAATAATTGTCATAACTGTGAGAGATCGTTACGCCTTATCTAGGCGTTGATGGAGTCGATTTTAACTTCTGTAAAATTCTGACGATGTCCCCTCATCCGTCGGTAATTCTTCTTGCTTTTATACTTGAAGACAAGAATCTTTGGGGCTCTTCCGTGCCGAACGACAGTAGCATTTACTGTTGCGTCAGAAAGATAAGGTGTCCCCACCTGAACTTCACTGTCATTAGATACCATAAGAATCTTATCAAAGACCAGAGATGCCCCTTCATCTACGTGAAGGCTTTCGATACGCACTACGTCTCCAGACTCTACCCTATACTGTTTCCCACCTGTTTCTACAATAGCATACATTAAGAAATGTCCTCCTCCCGCTGGGTATGTGTAGGTAGCTTTCGCTTTTAAACCTATCCCAAGCGTTATTTATACATAAGCTTTAGCATTGTACGTTTCTTCGAATAAGAAGTCAACTATTGAGATAGAAGTTTACCGGCATGCTCCTGGGCTTCAAGAAGAGTTGTGTTTCCTGAAAGCATCCTGGCAATCTCAAGTACCCGCTCGTCCTTTTCTATTTCTTTAATAAAGCTTTTATTTTCCTGTCGGGCCACTACAAAGTGTTGTTCAGCTAATGCCGCTATAGTAGCTTCATGGGTGATTAATATTACCCGGCACTTTTCTGCAAGTTGTTTGAGCTTGTATCCGGCTAAAACCGCGGCTTTCCCCCCCAGCCCAGCTTCAACCTCATCAAATACGAGGGTTCCAGGAAGTTGGCTATCAGGAAGGGCCAGTTGCAAAGCTAACAACAGCCTGCTCAACTCCCCTCCTGAGGCTATTTTCATTACCGGTCCAGGAGGCATCATTCCGCTTGCCATTAAAAACGAGATTTCATCAGCACCGGTACTTTTAATCTTGCCAAGGTCTGAGAGGGTTATTGAAAATGTTATATCCTCCATGGCCATGTCCCGGAGAGAATGGTTGACAGCTTCTTCAAGGGAACGGGCTGTTCTTTCCCTCTTCTTTCTGAGCTCAAGTGCCAGTCTGCTCGCTTCTCTTCTCAGTTTCTTTGCTTCTGCTCCACTTTGCTCTGAGCGCCGATAGCTCTCATTGAGCCATGTCAGGTTCATTTCAGCCTCTTTGCAATAGTTGGTAAGTTCTTCAAGGGTCCTGACGCCTGCCAAACGCTTAAGCTTTCGCAGCGTTCCTAATTTATTTTCAATTTCTTCCTGCTCGGCATAAAGATCCGAAAGTGATTGTTCTGATAAAAGAACGGTTAAACTTTGGGAAAGTTTCTGTAAGAAGACAAGGGCATTGTTCCCCAGCTCTTGATATTTAGAGCCCTTTTCCGTATCAGGGGAAATAATCTGAGTCAACTCGAGGCACAGGTTCTCTATAGAGTCAGCGATGCCCTCCCCAGTTTTTCCTCCTGTTAACCGCGCGAGTATCTGCTCTAGTTTGGTATGTTCATCTATGCTTTTAGATATCCTTTCAAGACGTCCCTCCCATATCGCCTCGCTGTTGGATTCAGGAGAAATGCTCTTAAAGGACTGAAGGATCGAATTGGCATTCTCATATCGATCTATAACTTCCTTTTGTTTCTTTTCTACGGACCGCAGCTCTTTCTCTTTCAACAGAGCATTAGAAAAGACGGAACGTAATTCGTTTTTCAGACAAATTATTTCTTCGCCGCCATAACTGTCGAGTATGTCCCGTTGTCTGTCTGAATCAAGAAGCTCAAGTTGTGCGAACTGGCTTTGTATGCGCAATAGGGGTGCTGCCACTTCATTAAAAAGTGAGAGAGGAAAAAGTTTTCCCTGTATGAAGGTCTTTCCTCGTCCATTTCTTGTAAAGACTCGTTTTAAAAAGAGGTTTCCCTCTTCAGAGCTTATCTCTTCTGGTAACTGAAGGGTTCTAGGGCAGAAAAAAAGGGCAATTACTTCTGCTTCTTCCTCACCGGCCCGAATCAGCTCAGATTGGGCCCTTTTGCCACTGGCAAACTCCAGAGCCCTCACAATGCTGCTTTTCCCCGCGCCGCTTTCACCAGTAATGGCTATAAAACGCCCCTTAAAGTGTAGGTGGGCAGAATCCAGCCCTCCTATATTTCGTAACGAAAGCTCTTCGAGCACCGGCCTCACTCCTTGTTTTCGTTTCGCTCGATACCTTGTCCCCACTTTAGCTTTTCCTGTAGGAGATCAAAGTATGTTCTTTGAGGCAGTGTCACGACATTGACAACTTTATCTCGGGAAAGAGAAAGCTCGATACGGTCTCCTGGCAAAATCTCATATCCAAGCTGCCCATCCTGGGTTAGCATAAGGTCACGATGGGTTCCACGAGGGATGAGGCTGATAACGTCATTTTCTCCTACGATAACGGGACGGGCATATAAGGTGTGGGCACAGATGGGAGCAAGCACCATACAAGGAACATGGGGAGGCACAATGGGCCCTCCCGCTGAAAGAGCGTACGCGGTTGAACCTGTAGGAGTGGAAACAATAACGCCATCTGCCGGTAACATATTGAAATAACGATTGTCTATGCGGATTTCTATAGTAATGACTCTGGCAAAGGCCCCTTTGGTAAGAACGAGATCGTTGAGGGCATAGAGCGTATGCTTGCGCCGTCCTTCCCTCCAGATAATTCCCTCAAGGATACGATGCTGCTGCAGTGCGTATTCTTCACGTAAAATCTGTTCCAGGTCAGCTTCGGCTTCTTCTGGTTTCCCGCAAGCTAGAAATCCTAGGTGTCCGAGATTAATACCATATAGGGAAATAGAGTGATTGAGTATATATCGGCTTGCCCGTAGAAAGGTACCATCACCGCCAATAACCACAGCGAAGTCTATTGTGGATTTCCATACGTCGTCAGGAGTCGCTTGCACCCCCAATATGGAAGCTTCGTGGGGTGGAAAGAGAAAAACTATTCCTTTCTTTTTCCCCCATTGAACAAGACGGTTGGCCATATCGAGTGCACCTTTCTTTTGTGTGTTGACGAGCATGCCAATCTTCTTTTCCATCAATTCTCTTCCCTTTCTTCTCAATTTATAAGAGTTCTATGGCTTTCTTCTACTAGTGTATCAAAATCAATGGCATGAGAATTCCCATGCCCATTTTTTTGCAGGTAGAATAAAAACTCTATGTTTCCTTTTGGCCCTTTTATGGGAGACCATGTAGCTCCCTTAAGCCGCAATGTTGTTTGTTCTTCTATAAAAAATGCAACCTCCGTGAGAATATCTTTATGAATTTCGGGCTTTCGAACGATTCCACCCTTACCAAGGCGGTCTTTCCCTGCCTCGAACTGTGGTTTTACAAGACATATTATACTTCCTCCCTTTGAAATAAGACTGTCAACTACAGGGAGGAGGAGCTTCAATGAAATAAAGGAAGCATCAATGGTCACCATGTCCAGAGGCTCATCAAAATGCTCCCGCTGCAAATAGCGGGCGTTAGTTCGTTCCATAACGACCACTCTTGAATCGTTTCGCAATTTCCAGGCTAACTGGCCATAGCCCACATCCACTGCGTAAACTCGACGGGCCCCTCTAGCAAGAAGAACATCTGTAAAACCACCGGTAGACGCTCCCAAATCCATGCAAACCTTGCCTTTCGGATCCACAGAAAAAACCTCAAGAGCCCGTAGAAGTTTATAGGCGCCTCTGCTCACCCATTCACTCTCGTTTGTTCTTATTTCAAGAGGTGCGTCTTCCGGAAGCAAGGTTCCAGCTTTATCAATTTTTTGCTGGGACGAGAAGACCTTGCCTTCCAGAATAAGAGCCTGAGCCTTCGCCCTTGTTGCAGCCAGTTTTCTTTCTACAATAAGTTTATCGACTCTTTCTTTGAGCTTCTTCTTTATAACAATTCACCACTCTCTGATACGTTAAGCCGCAGTATTCTCTTTGAATTGCGGGTGTTCCGTGAGGAACGAAGAGATCGGGGATCCCTAAAGGGAGAACACGGGCTTTAAAAGCGAATTCTGCGCTTCTGGACGCAATGGCTTCGCCTACCCCGCCGAATTTATACCCCTCTTCCAAAATGATTACGAGGTTATCCTTTTGGAGGGTTTTGTCAAGGGTGGTCCAGTCCAGGGGTTTGGCACATCGAAGGTCCATAACAGATGGGGCTGGTACTCCTTCCTCTATGGCCCTTTCCCGGCTTTTCAGGCAGAGATCAATGGTCGCCCCCATCCCTATAAGGGTCCACTCCTTACCATCCATCAGGATTTCACTCTGAAAAGGGGATAGTGCCGGCGTTGTCTCATGACGAATTATTGCTTCCGGGGCAATTCCCCTTGAATATCGGATGATTGTTGGCTTATGGTGAGCCAGGCCGAACTGAAAGGCTTTTTCGAGATCTATCCTGTCTCTAGGAATAAGCATATTTACGTTAGGTATAGTTTTGCACCAGGCAATATCAAAAAGTCCCTGATGCGTTTCCCCGTCTTCACCGACAAGGCCTCCTCTATCCACGGCTATGACCACAGGGAGATCTTGAAGGGCGATATCGTGGGCCAGCTGATCCATAGCCCTTTGAAGAAAGGTGGAATAGATGAACACAACCGGTCTGAGCCCACCGGCCGCCATCCCGGCCGCCATGGTAAGCATGTGCTCTTCGGCTATTCCCACATCAAAGAAACGGTCGGGAAAACGGAGGGCAAATTCATCGAGGCGGGTTCCATTCTTCATGGCTGCTGTGAGACAGACTATACGGGAATCCTTTTCTGCCATTGAGCATAATACTTCAGTAGCGGAAGCACTCCAGCTTGTACCTGTAGTTTTTTTTACAAATCCATTTACAGGTACTCCATGATAGGTATCAGGATGTTTTTCAGCACAGGGAAGCCCTTTCCCCTTTTTCGTCACTACATGGATCAGTACGGACTTATGATAGCTTTTTGCCATTTTAAGAACCGTTTCCATTTCCTCTATGTTATGTCCGTCAAAGGGGCCCCAATAATTGATATCAAGTTCGTCAAAGATATTGTCAGGTTTCACCAGGGATTTTATATGGTCCTTAAATTTAGCCAAAACATTTTCTATTGACTGACCCTGAGGTATAGAGGCGCAGGATTCTTTAATATATTTCTTCAAGCTGTTATATGCCTGGCTAGAGCTTAATTTGGCCAAATGAGATGCAAAGCCTCCAACACGATGGCCGATGGACATTTTGTTATCATTCAGTATGTATATCACTTTGGTATGGGCGTCTTTTGTGTAGTTTAAGGCTTCAAAGGACAATCCATTCAAAAGAGCTCCATCGCCAATGACAGCCACCACATGGTGCTTTTGGTTCTGAATATCACGGGCTTTACAGTACCCTAGGGCAGCGGATAAGGAAGTACTGCTATGTCCAACGTTGAAATGGTCACAGGGGCTTTCTTCACGCTTGGGAAAGCCGCTTATTCCACCCCATTGACGAAGGGTGGCAAACTGATCTTTTCTATCAGTGAGAATCTTATAAGCGTAGGCCTGATGTCCTACGTCGAAAATAATTCTATCTTCAAGGGGGTTGAATTGCCGCAATAGTGCCACGATAAGTTCAACGGCGCCAAGAGACGATGCTAGATGTCCCCCGTTTTTGGTTACAACTCGTATAATCTCTTCCCGTATATCCTGGCATAAAAAATCCAGGGCTCCGCGGGACATATCTTTTAGATCACGATAGTCTGTCAGTTTGTTCAAAATTCGCATGATCTTTGCAGTGTTGCCTCCTTTACGACGTCAACGACTTCGTTTGGAAAGGGAGAGAGCCAGTTTTTGGAAAAAAACTGCTGAGGAACCTAGCATAAAGAGAGATTCTGCAGCCTCTTTACTTTCTTTTAAAGCCATTTTACGAGCCTCTTCCAATCCGAACTGTGTGACAAACGTAATTTTTTGTTGCGCCGCATCTTTACCGGGAGTTTTCCCCAGTTCTTCTGGTGAAGACGTTACATCTAGTATATCGTCAACAATCTGGAACGCCAAACCCAAATGGCGTCCGTATTTTCCAAAGGCTCCCGCTATTTCTTGAGAAGCTCCTCCCAGAATAGCTCCCGTAACCAATGATGCCTGAAGAAGCACAGCTGTCTTTTGTAGAGCAATGTTGGCTACAAAGGAAAGTGACGAAGTAAAGCTTGCGGGGTCGGTATCGAGAACTTGCCCACCACATATTCCGGAAGGTCCTACTGCCTGGGCAAAAATAGAAAGCGCCTGAACTATTGAAGAAGGGGGCACTCCTCTATCCATGAGCCCTTTAAGAGAATATTCAAAGGCCCATGCCAGGAGGGCGTCACCAGCAAGAATAGCCAATGCGTCGCCATAGATCATATGGTTTGTGGGTTTTCCCCGTCTAAGAGAATCATTATCCATGGCCGGAAGATCATCGTGTATTAAAGAAGCGGTATGAACCATTTCCAGCGCTAATGCCATGGGAAGAACCTTTTCTTTTTCCCCTCCTACTGATTCTGCTGCTTTGACACATAATATGGGACGAAGTCTTTTTCCCCCTGCCTGAAGAGAGTATGTCATGGATTCCCAAAGCCGGGGGGGAATGTTTTCAGGTCTTGATGAACACAGAGAGTTAAGGTGGTCCTCAAACCATACTCGGTTTTTTTCAAGCTCTCTTTTTACCATGTCATTCATCATTGTTTTCTTTGAGCTCCATGTTCAACGGCTCTTCTTTTCCAGAGTTGGTTAGAAGAAAAATTTTTTGCTCGGCTTGTGTTAAATAGACCTGGCATTCTTTTACGAGGCTCACGCCCTGCTCAAACAGCTCCAGGGCTGCTTCAAGAGGCAGTTCATCTTTTTCTAATGTATGTACGATCTTTTGTATTTCATCTAATTTCTGACTGAAATTCATAATTGATCCCCCTTTTTTACATAGAACAATTGCTCTACCTGCCTAACCTGTGATAAAATCCACCTGTTCGAACATTATTTCCTTCGGAGGAGGCGGAAAATCAATGGCTAGAGTTTGTGAATGTTGCGGCCGCGGACCTGTTACAGGAAACGCTGTCAGCCATTCCAATCGTCATACAAGAAGACGTTGGCTTGTCAATCTGCAGAATGTGAAGGTTGATCTTGGCGCTGGCGAAACACGACGCATGAAAATTTGTACAAAATGCCTTAAATCTGGCAAAGTCAAGCGGGCTGTATAGTCAGCCCGCTTTTTTATTCTGTCCAGTAAAGATACACTGCAAGTCTTCCTTTGTCTACTGAGATTTCAACGTAATCCTCTCTGCTTTTTTCGAGCCTGTTGCTTATAGCATAAGGCCGCGCCATTTCAAGGGAAACATTTTCCAGTTCCCAGCGAGTTCCCCGAATAGATACACCTTCCACCTTTTCTTCCAAAGCGAATAGGGATATTATCTCTGGTTCGGGTCTATTAAAACAGAAAGAAACCTGCTCTGCTCCCTGAAGAATAAAGAGCGCTTCCTTGTCGTCACAGAGGCTTCGAATATGAACACCCCAGTCTTCAGCCCATAGGGCAGAAAAAATATTGCTCCAGGTATGGTCAAGACGGCCTCCCCAACATCCTGTAAGTACAACTTCCGGCGAAGAATAGGTTTCGCCTATTCTTCTAAGTGTAAGCTGAAGGTCAGTATATTCCTTATCTACAGGATATGTTTCTATATGAACCCCCATTTTTTCAGCCCATGTCCTCCCTTCTAGAGAGCTGCTGTCACTGTCTCCTACAAGGTAATGGGGCACAATGCCGGTCTTCTTGCATATGTCGATTCCCGCGTCAGCGCACCAGATTTCGTCAAAAAGCGAGGCAGTCTGCACAAGCCACTCCACTGAAGGTGCTCGCCCACCTGCTATGAGAAGGATGGTCGGAACTTTGTTAAAACGGCTTGAACGCAGCTTCCAGCCATTTAAGTGAAAAATCCCAGTTTTAGATGTGTTCATCTAAAATCTCCAGTGCCCTTTGATCATCTACAAGAATTTCACGCGGCTTAGAACCTTCAGGAGGCCCTACGATCCCAAGCTGTTCCATTGTGTCTATAAGGCGGGCGGCCCGAGTAAAACCTATACGGAGCTGCCTCTGCAGGCGGCTTGCTGAGGCGATGCCAGAGTCAAGGATAATTTGCATAGCTTCTTCGAGCAGAGGATCATCAGTAAAAGGAGAGTCGGCACCAGAGCCATCTCCACTGCTCCCCCCCTGTTCTTCTATATCAATATACTCCGGTTTACCAAAAAGAGCCTTCATATAATTGATGAATTCAAGGGATTTGCCATCTTCTATATAGGGAGATTGGAGGCGCACCGGCTTGGGGAACCTGGGGCTGACAAAAAGCATATCCCCTTTCCCTAGAAGTTTTTCTGCTCCGGAAACATCAATGATAGTTCTGGAATCCGCCTGAGATGGCAATGTAAATGCGACACGGGCTGGGATATTCGCTTTAATAAGCCCTGTAACCACATTTACAGATGGTCGCTGAGTAGCGAGCAAAAGATGGATACCTGTAGCCCTTGCCATTTGCGCAAGCCGGCAAATATAGTCTTCCACGTCTTTTTGAGCGGTAAACATCAGATCTGCAAGCTCATCCACTATTATGACTATGTGTGGGAGCCTGTCTTTGGGTATTGCTTTTTCGTTGTATCCCGCCAGATTTCGAACCCGAGCTTTTGCAAAAATGTCGTATCTCTGCTCCATCTCCCGTACTGCCCATGCCAAGGCTTGAATAGCTTTTTTAGGAGATGTCACAGGTTTGGCCAACATGTGGGGCAAATGCTCATAAATGCTGAGCTCAACCCGTTTGGGGTCGATCATAAGCAATCTGAGTTCTTCCGGTTTACGACAATAGCAAAGTCCTGCGATACAGCTATTTACAAATACGCTTTTTCCCGAACCTGTCGTTCCCGCAACAAGAAGGTGGGGCAAATCTTCCAGACCGATAATAAGGGGCCTTGAGTCGACTCGTACTCCCATTGGCAGTGGAAGGTTGTAGTCGGCTTGTTCAAAGGCTTGCGATTCAAGAATTCGTCTTAACAGTACACCTCTCCGTTTAGGGTTGGGAATCTCTATTCCTACATAGGGTTTTCCCGGAATAGGTGCTTCTACCCGTAAGGCAGGGACAGCAAGTGCTACAGCAAGATCATTTGCCAATCCTGCAATTTTACTAACTTTTATTCCTGGCGCGAGCTGTACTTGAAACTGAATGACTGTGGGGCCGATAACTATTTCTGCCAGTTCTGCCTGTACGTCAAAGTCGGCTAATGTGGATATAATAGCCTCCGCCTGCTCCTTGGCTTTTTGTTCTCCTAGATCCTGCTCTGGCGGCTCAGGAGCTCCAAAAAGTTCCAGGGGGGGCGGGAATTTCCCTGCGGTTATTTCTTCTTTCATGTCTTCTTTCTTTATATCGATTTCAGGCAACGCTTCTCCTTCTACGTCAGTAGAGTCTTCCTCTTTCAATATCATTCGAACATTTGGTGATAAGTCCACGTCTTTTTTAGTTTCGCTATCAAGATGTCCATCTTCTTTGCCATAAGTTCTCTCGAAGGAAGAAGTTCTTTCAAAAGTTGTAATGACTGGCAGATCTTCGTATTCGGCAATGTTTTCTTTATCAGTTTCTGTAGTCTCCTCAGCTTCCATAGCGGCTGTTCTTTCATCTGCTGAGGCATTTGTGTTACTTTCATTTTCAATTTGCACAGTTTTTTTAGATTCTGAAGGCCGGAGATTCGTAATGCCGCTTAGCACGGTTCGCCCGAAAGCTAAAATAGTTCTTGTTTTTATAAAACCATAAAGAACGGTAGATGTAAAAAGAGCTGCAAAGCAGAAAAGGAGAGTTCCAAAAAAACCTCCATTGACTAAAAAGAACTGTGTCAGGTTTTGTCCAAAAAAACCAGGCTTCAGTACGCCCCATACTGATGGGCCGTTTAATCGTTCCAGAAGGCCTAATACGAGCGCGCCTGCCGTAAAGAGAAAGAGTGTGGCCAACGTCTGTACTGCCAGCTGCTGGATCTTTCGATGCAACAAAATGGAAAGACAGACATAAGCGCCGAATATGAGAATAATAAGAACGGCCCCTCCCCCTCTTTGTGTAAGAATTTGTCGAATGAACAGACCGAATTCTCCTGTCCAAAAAGAGAAAAGAGACGCTATGACGTAGATATCGCCAATAAGTAAAAAGAAAAAAAACAGACGCATCCCCTTCGCCAGGCGGCGAATTCTATCCTCGCGAATTCTTTGTCGTTCTTCATTTTTTTGTTTAGGGCGTCCGCGTTTTTTCCCCTTTTTAAAGTTAAAGAGTTTCATGGTCTGTCGAGCTTCCTCCAACTGTCATCTTTTTTATAAGCAGTGATGGTTGTCCATCTGTCACTGGAACTGATTGACCAGCTTTGCCGCATGTGCCTGGAAGAAAATGCAGATCTTTTCCTACCCCTACTATATCCATAAGGGCTTCCGGCCCATTTCCTGTGAGAAGAGCACCCTTTACAGGATGGATTATGCTCCCCCTTTGAATAAGATAACCCTCCGTCACCTGAAAAACAAAATCTCCTGTTGTAGGGTTTACTTCTCCTCCACCCATCCTCTTTACATACAGGCCATAATCTATGCCTTTGATCATTTCTTCAGGTTCATTGTTTCCTGGAAGAATAAAGGTATTGCTCATGCGGGGGATAGGCGGATTTCTGTATGAACTCCGCCGTCCATTGCCTGAAAGAGGTAAATTATCTTTCTTTGATGAGACCATATCTGTCAAGTACGCCTTTAAAATCCCGTTTTCTATGAGAACTGTTCGCTTTGCCGGCATCCCTTCATCATCGATAGAATAGCTGCCATAGAGTCCTGAAATAGTGCCGTCGTCAATCATGGTCACAAGAGGGCTCGCCACTTTTTCTCCCAGTTTATTGCGATACACGGAGTAGTCCTTTTGAATAATGTCTGCTTCCAGTCCATGGCCGCAAGCTTCATGAATAAGAGTTCCGCCTGCTTCTCCGGAAAGCAAAACAGGCATTGTCCCTGCAGGGCAATCAGGAGCGTCCAGCATCAATAGAGCCTCATCGAGGGCCCTTTGAGCGAGGGCGTCTGGATCGTGGTGTTGCCAAAAGAGATCAGGAGATTCTGCCCTTGCCGCACTTTCATATCCTGTCTGTATCTGTTCCTCTTTTTCTACTACAACCTCTACACTAAAGCTTGTATAGGCCCTTTCGTCTTTTCTCAGTTCGCCTTTATCGTTAATGATAGCGATCTGACGGGATGAAAGGGTATAGTTTATGGAAACTTGAGTCACAAGAGAGCTTTTTTGCCGAAGAGCCTGGTCGATATAATGGAAAAACTTCTGGTCCGCTGGTTGGGGAGGGATTACTTCTCTTACAACTCTTTCGAGAAGGTTGTTATCCAAAGTTGTTGATGGGATGATAATCCCCATATTTAAAGCTGCTTCCTGCAGTGCGGTCAGGCCGTCTTTGAGCGTTACACCTGGCATATGGGCAAAAGATGTCAAATCATTGAATAATATCCTTGCCCCTACCCCTTCCCTGAGGGAAGTGCTAATTTCTTCCATAGTTTTATCTTCAAAAGAAGAGCTATGGAATGAAGAGGATTCAAAAAATAAATCTGCAAAATCTATGTCATGACGATGGAGTGATTCTAGTGCTTCTTTTAGCGCCAAATGGCTCATACTTCGTCTTCTTCCTCTCTTTTCTCGAATTCTTTTATCTCTTCTATCTTAACAGGAATTCCCTCTTCCGAGAGCTTTTTCATAAGTATTCTCCCTTCTTCTGCTCTTTCATAGGGGCAAAAGAACGATAGAATTCCTTTTTGAGGGTCGTCTGTACGTATAAATCCAATCCCATCGTATTCAGATACTATCCAGCTTATAAGAACTATGAATGCAGGATTTGTCGAAAGGATAAGCTGTATCATATCAGAAGGGGTATTTGCCTTTTCTTTCATTGTTTTTCGCCCCGTATCTTTCGAATGTTGGCCAAATGATCCTTGTATGTTTTAGCAAAGATATGTTCGCCGTTTTTCCTTGCTACATAATAGAGATACTCAGTTTTTTCTGGGACTAATGCCGCTTCCCATGAGGCCTTGGAAGGTACACAGATTGCAGTGGGAGGAAGTCCTAGTTTTTTATAGGTATTATAAGGGGATTCCACTTCCAGATGCTTGTAAAGCACTCGCTGAAGAACCTCCCCCTCCCTTTTCCAGGCATAGACAACTGTTGCATCGATTTGCAGAGGCATCTTTATCTTGAGCCTGTTTTGAATGACTCCTGCTATAAGTGCACGCTCTTCGTCTCTTTTAGCTTCCCGTTCAATGAGGGAGGCCAGTATTGCTAAATCTGTAACTTCCTGAGGAGAGTTGCCCTTTACACGGTCACCGAACTTTTTCCACCATAGAGCCGTTCCAGCCTGTATCAAGGCTTCAGGGGATGTTTGTGCTACATTATATGTGTCTGGAAGTAAAAAAGCAGCCCGTGTTTCTGCATCGGCAGGGAGTAATGACAGAAGAGAATTATCAAAAAACTCGTCCTTCAGAAGAAGGGAAGCCAGTTCTTTTGCTTCTGTCAATTGAAATTGCTCAGCGATGGAAAAAATATCAGATCCGGGAATTAAAGTCATTTTATCCTGAAAAGGAGTGGCTTTTCCCAACTGTCTTGCTACTTCCCATGGTGAACCTTTGCGTATGGAATACATACCAGTTTTAATTTTTCGGTCAATGCCTAACCGACTCATCCAAAATGCAAGCTCCTTCGAATTCTCTACAACACCAGCGTCCTGAAACTTGGAAGCGATTTCTCTTGCGGTTTGGCTTGGCAGCACGAGCACAGAAACAGGCTCCCCTCTCCCTAAGGGAAACTGTTCATCCCACCATTGAGGTGATTGCATGCTAATAAAAACAATATAGATAGAGACAATAAGGAATAACAGACCATCAATGAATTTATCCATGCTCTCGCTCTCCTTTTTAAGTAAGGGTAACTATATGATTTCCACACAGCGAACAGTTGCCTTTTTCATCCAGGTTTATAATGTGTGTCTTATATCCATGGCGTTCTATGACTGCTGCCCCGCAGTTGGGGCAGAGAGTGACTGCTGGAGTATCAATATTACCTAGATAAACAAAGGGCAAATATTGAGCTGCCCGTTCTTTTGCTTCATTCAACATGTTCAGAGGTGTCGCTGGGCGATGCCATTTGTAACTGGGGAAATATCTGGAAATATGCAAAACTATATTGGGGGACACGGAAGCCGCCCATTGAGCAAGAGGCTCCAGCCATAGGACATCGTTGTGAATTCCTGGAACGATGAGGCTTGTAAGTTCCACATGAACATGAGCTTCAACCATAGCTTCCACTGTTCTTTTTGCACTTCTAAGGTCGCCGCCAAGAAAGGAATACGTTTGAGGATCAAAGGCCTTTATATCAATATTTGCTCCATCTATGTATGGAAGCAGTTCTTGCAAGGGCTCTGGGTTGATCATGCCATTTGAAACAACCACTACAGAAAAGCCCTCTTTTTTAAGTTTGATAGCTGATTCGAGCACATATTCGTACCAGATAAAAGGTTCATTATATGTAAAGGCGACAGATTTTATATTTTCTTTTTTTGCAATGTCAACCAGCTCAGAAGGCAGAAGAAAAGAAAGAGAAACAGTGTCAGAACATGTGGATATCTGCCAGTTCTGACAAAATTGACAGCGCATATTACACCCGATGCTTCCTAAAGAAAGAATGGAAGTACCTGGATTCCAGTGAAAAAGAGGTTTTTTTTCTACTGGATCAATGCCTACAGAGGATACAAAACCATAGTTTAGGCTGACAAGCCCCTTGTCTTTCTGGTTCATCCGTACGCCGCAAAAGCCTTTTTGGCCATACCTTAAAGAACAGTGGTGAAAACAAAGATCGCAGACAACAGTGCCTCCTTCTTTATGCCACCAGGATGCTTCGTAAGCCATGGTCAGTCCCTTCTTTCTGGGAAGCGCTGTACCGTGAATCGATATATGGTTACATTGTCAAGAGAAAAGATTCCAGCTTTCTGGGAAGCGATGGTCAATTGCTTTTCTACACTATCCACTCCCTCAAGATCCGGCAGAAGAACCCCTTTTCTCATTCCCTTGGAAACGATGACTCCATATCGTTTAGGATCCAGGTCATTTTCTGAATCAATTTTTTCTGGCTCTGAAAGTATATCCACAGAAACGACGATATTTTTTAATTCTTCTTGTTCCACCGGCGCAAAACGGGGGTCTTCTGACGCAGCTGCAATAGCGTTTTCTATTACTTCTTCCGAAAGGGATGAATATGACGAAAGAATAGTGCCAATACACCCTCGCAGATGACCTTCTTTTGTTTTTAAAGAAACGAAGCAGGCTCCCTTCTGGTCTAGTGCTTCTTCTGGAGACCAAGACTTTTGCTCATCTTTTGTCGGTTTCCGTTTTTCTTTTACATACATTTCTATGGTTTTACGAGCTAGCCCTGGGTAGGTCTTTTGGGGGATGGCTAGAGCTACAGCATAGCCGACTCCAAAGGGCGCTTCATAAGAGAGAAGTTTTGTCGTATGGCCAGAAAGACCAAGAAAGATGAGTACTGACCGCAGGCCGCATTCCCCGGCTTCTTCAATGGTTCTCATAGGCAAACTGAGAAGAAGATCTGGATCAGAGTGTTGAATTGCGCGAACTACCTGTTCATCAAAGAATGCGCCAAGAGGTGAATATCCGGCTGGGGCGCCAGGTTTAACTCGATGAGAAAGATCGCCGCTAGCAACAAGTCCCCATTGAAGGGCGTCACGGAATTGATGAAGCATTTCCCCGACTTTAGCCGATTCCTCAAGGGTCAGCCCTATAGGATTAGCCAAAATGAGGTTGGGCAAAGAACCCCATTTTTTATAAAAAAAGTATAGGGGGACAAGGGAAGCATGATCAAGATGCCCTTTCTTTTCTTTTATGACTTCCACTGGTACACTTTGTTTGAGATAGTTGCTTATTAACTCTGTTTTTTCTTCGTTGCCGTTAATTTGCATTGAAATTTCAGGAACACCAAATAATGAAAGATCCCCTTTATAGAGCTGAGCTTCAAGAAACAAAAGTCCCCGAGTGTAAGGAGCATGGGGAGAAAGTAAAAAGAGAATATCCGGCTTCTCTTTTTCAAGCCTTTGTGTCAGATCAGACATGCCTTGAATAGTACGAACAGCTTCTTTTTCATTGCCACGCCCAACTTCCGGAATAATGATAGGCGGATGAGGAACGAGACAAGCCCATTTCCACATAGCAGCACCACCCTCCTTATCTTACTGTATCAGCATGGCATCTCCAAAAGAGAAGAAACGATACCCCATTTTCACTGCTGTTTCATAGACCTCCATAATATTGTCGTACCCCGCTAAAGCGGCTACAAGCATAAGAAGGGTACTTCTGGGAAGATGAAAGTTTGTAATAAGACCGTCAATTACTGAGAATTGGTAAGCAGGATAGATAAAAAGAGAAGTGTTTTTTCTACCGTACTGGACAACGTTTTCATCATGGGTTGCCATGCTCTCCAATGTCCTTGCAACAGTAGTGCCTGAAGCGATAATCCTGCGACCCTCTTCTTTGGCTTTTCGTATGAGAGCCGCTGTTTCCTCTGGTACCTCGCAATATTCTTCATGAATTACGTGTTGACGAATGTCTTCTTCCTGAACAGGTCTGAAAGTACCTAAGCCAACATGAAGAGTAACCCAGGCAAAAGTTATGCCATGTTTATCCTCAAGATCCCTCAGCTGATTTTCTGTAAAGTGCAAACTTGCTGTGGGTGCTGCGGACGATCCGTTGCGTTTTGCAAAAACGGTTTGATAGTCTAGTGCTGTAGCCGTGGTGCTTTTTATGTAGGGCGGAAAAGGAATCTCTCCCACTTCTTCCAGCAAAGACAGCACATTACATTCTTCTGGGAATCGGACAACACGAACTCCATCAGCTAATGCTTCCTGTACCTGTACCGGTATGTCTTCCCTGACGATAACGATACTTCCTGGTCTAAGCCGCCTTCCCGGCCGAACCAGTGCTTCCCATCTTTTCCACAGTCCGTCCAGCGGCTTGAGAAGCAGTATTTCAGCTCGGGCACTGCCCTTTTCTTTAACGCCAAAGAGGCGGGCGGGAATAACTCGCGTGTCGTTTAAGACTATGACATCTCCTTCCTTCAAAAAACGATGAAGTTCGTAAAAGCGAGAATGAATCATAGTTCCGCTGTTCTTATCGAGCACAAGAAGTCTCGAATGATTGCGAGGAGAGGCAGGAGTTTGCGCAATACGACCTTCAGGAAGATCATAAGCATAAGATTCTATGTCGTAAAGGTTTGGTACCATAAACCGTCATCGCCTTCTTATCGTTGTTTAAGATTTGTACCTGGGTAGTAATGCTGAAGTATTTTAGCATATTTCCACCCCTGCTCAGCGAGACTCTTGGCTCCCCATTGTGAAAGGCCCACACCGTGCCCCCAGCCCTTGCCAGAAAAAACAAAGGTTCCCTTAGATGGTCTTCTTGAAGAGCTCTGGGCAGAAACTTTAGATGGCGCCCCGGCTGCTTTTTGTTGGGTGCCCTTCTTTAATACTTGCAAAAGATATGTCTTTTTCTTTTCTGGGTGCATAAGCATGTCTATCATTTCATTAGCGGAAAAAGCACCTTGCTGTGTCAATGTGATGAGGCTCTGCTCTTCTTCCCAAGTCATAGGGCCATTAATGTCTCCAAGGTCTTCTTTTTTTAATGACGTGGGCTGGCTCCCAGTTGAAGTATTGCGTTGAGGCCCTTGGATTGTGGAACTGCCAGTCTCCCCATTAATAGTGAAGAAGGTGCTTCTTAATTGTGTCGGGCCGACAGCCATTCGGAATTGATGTGTCTTTATCTCCTTCGTACCATGGCTCCCCTTTGCTATAAGGGTTACAGGGCGGCCAAAAGCATCCCGCTGATTCACTTGGAGATCTATGACATCTCCGACGTTTGCTCCAGTTTTATTGAGTGCTTCCTGGATTTGCTGTGAAGAGAGAGTGAGATTCCACGATGAATAGGGAGAATCATAGGAAGCGGCTTCCTTGACACCTCTCAAGTATGGAATGGAACTGCTCCATACTTCAGCAACATTGGCAGTGGCGCCCCCACTGTCTGAATGAAAGGGGGTAAGGGCTAAATCAGAACCATAAACTACGACAACGCCTTTTGTTTCTTTAATGGCCTGGTCCGTTCTGGAAGTTTCAGCATTGACTCCCCGATAGACCTGGCAGTTTGGGGTTGCCGTGAGATCAAATCCCTTACTCCCATATTTCCCCCTGTTCTTTAAAGCATAGGTTCGAGAGATGACAGCCTGAGCCTTTAAAGCCTCAAGATGCCAGGCAGGATTTGTTTCCATTTTTAGAACACCTCTCAAGTAGTCTTCTACGTCTAACACATTGACCACATTAAAGGAGTTGCCATTGCTGAGAATGCGAATAATGCCTCTGTACTCTACTTTGTTGAATTTTAAGAAGCCTTTAGAGCTTAACTCCAGAGGAAGTTTAAGAGAATGTTTGCCAATCTTAACTGTATTTTTGCTTGCGTATCCAATAGTAATATTATTGTTTGCCCGAAATTTTTTACCGTTGCCGTCTTTCAAGATGATTGGAGACTTCGCCGAAATGGTTGTCTGTGAAAGACCTATTCCCACGCCAACTCTTATGGGGTTGGGTTCTGCTTCTGCACGGGAGCTGCTTATTAGGGGGGCATCTGAAAAGCTGCCCCCAGCGAGTATTAATAAAAAGATGATCCAGATCATTCGTTTCATGGGAGAGTGGCTCCTCCTTCTCTCTTTTGTTGTTATTTCATCCACCGTCCAATAATATTCAATACAATCGTTAAAACAACGCTGACAACCAGCATAGTTGTAATAGGGGCAAAGACTGTCACGTTTTTTCGAGTATAGGTAATGTCTCCAGGCAGCTTCCCCAGTGGAATATTGAACCTGCCTAAAAAGAGGACAACAACTCCGGCGATACAAAGTATAATCCCCATAGAAATAAGAAGTTTGCCTACTCCTTGCATATGCCAGATTCCTCCTCTTGATAAAGCTCTAGTTGATCGTTTAATGTTTCAGGAGGGTTCTTGCCTAGGTAAAGATAACCATTTCGTGTGGCCTTTCTCCCTCGTGGCGTTCGTTCTATCAGCCCTTTCTGAATAAGGTAGGGTTCATAAATATCCTCGATAGTCTGACCTTCTTCGTTCAATGCGGCTGCTATTGTTGAAAGGCCAACTGGTCCCCCATCGAAAAGTTCAACAATAACCTGCAGTATCCGTCGGTCGCCGTCATCAAGGCCAAGGGTATCCAGGCCGAGCATATTCAAGGCAACAGATGCTACTGCTGTATTGATAGAAGGGGATTGACGAACCTCTGCGACGTCCCTTACCCTTTTAAGCAATCTGATAGCCACCCGCGGTGTTCCTCGAGACCTTCGCGCTATTTCATAGGCGGCTTCCTCTTCAATTTCAATTCCCAGAACCTTTGCGCCTCTTTGAACTATTTCGGAAGTTTCGTCTACATTGTAGAGAGCCAGTTGCTCTACTATGCCAAACCGCGCCCGAAGGGGCGAAGTGAGCAGTCCAAGTCGTGTTGTTGCCCCTACAAGGGTGAAGGGCGGAAGGGTCAAACAGATGTTATTGGCCAATGGCCCCTTCCCAACAATGATATGGAGGCTAAAATCCTCCATGCTTGGATAAAGAATCTCTTCAACATTTGCAGGGAGTCTATGTATCTCGTCAATAAAAAGCACATCAAAAGGTTCTAGATTCGATAAAATCGCGGCAATATCGCCAGCTTTTTCCAAAGCTGGCCCCGTGGTAACTCGGAGCTGTCCCCCCATTTCATGGGCGATGATTCCAGCCAGGGTCGTTTTCCCCAAACCTGGAGGGCCATAAAAAAGAATATGGTCAAGGGCTTCTTTTCGTTGTCGAGCCGCTTGAACATATATTGATAGCTTATCTTTAAGTTTTTGCTGTCCAACAAAATCCTGTAGACTTGATGGGCGAAGAGTGAGCTCTTCTTCAAAATCTTTTTTCTGAAGGTCGAAAAAGTTCGTTCTTTCTTCTGTCACGCTTTTCACCTCAGTTTCTTTTCAGCTCACGAAGGGCTCTTTTAAGCAGAATGTCCTCTTTTGTTGTGTCAAACTCAGATCCCATTTCTCTTTTTAGACGATTCATAACGCTATAGACCTCGTTTTGTGTAAATCCGAGAGATCGAAGGGCTGCCGCTACTGTGTTTTTAACCAATATGGACGGAACCTCTTCTTCTGCAAATTCGGCAAGCATCTCTTCCGATAAATGGCGTTTCAGTTCAAAACATAGTCGTTCAGCGGTTTTCTTCCCAACTCCAGGAACCTGAAGAAAAGTGTCTGTGTCGGAAGTTGCAACTGAGCGTATTACCTGAGTTGGAGAAAGTGTTCTCAGTACGGCCAGCCCCACTCGGCCTCCTACCCCCTTTACCGTTAATAGCTTTATAAAAACTTCCCGTTCCTGCTCACTGGAAAAGCCAAAGAGAGTCGCGCCATTTTCAGAGACCTGCAGGTAGGTTGTGAGGCGTATGGTTTCATTGTCTTCACATAGCCGAAGTGCGCTTCCTGAACAGAGTATGTCAAAACCAAGGCCGTTTACATCAAGTATAACGTTTTCTTCGCCGATATGGAGAACTTTCCCTTCGAGACTTCTCAACATAAAAATCCACCCGCTTTCGCTTTTTTGCTGTAAGAATGAAGGGCTATGCCTGTAAGGGCTATGGCTATAGCATCAGCCGCATCGTCAGGTTTTGGAATTTCCTTGAGATTCAGCATGCGCTGTACCATTCTTTGCACTTGTTTTTTATCAGCAGAGCCAAAACCGCAAACAGCAACCTTTATTTGAGATGGTTTGGGTTCATAAACAGGCAATTTATATTGAGATGCCAAAAGCAGAACTATGCCACGGGCCTGCCACACATATTCTGCAGTGGTTGTATTTCTGCCGAAAAAAAGTTTTTCCACTGACATAAAATCTGGGGAGCAGCATTGAATCCGCTCCCCAAGTTTGTTGTAAATCATTTCGAGCCGCAGAGAAATATCGGTTTTAGCGGGAGTTTCAATGCAGCCAAACTCCTCTGCGAAGAAGGAATGGCCTTCCTTTCTAACCAACGCAAATCCTAAACGGCCTAAACCAGGATCAATCCCGATACAGGAGATAGAAGCTTTATTACTCAATTTGTTCCATAATTTCGTCTGGAATGTCGAAGTTTGCATAAACATTCTGAACGTCATCATGATCTTCAAGATTTTCGAGCAGCCTCAAGATTTTTTGCGCATGCTCAACAGTATCAACAGCAACGGTGTTGTTAGGAACCATTTCAGACTCCGCGCTGGCCACTTCATACCCAGCGGCTTCAAGGGCTGCCTGTACATCACTGAGTGCGGCGGGCGAGGTATAGACAGTATATCCGCCTTCTATCTCTTCAAAATCTTCAGCTCCCGCTTCCAGGCAGGCAAGCATAATAGTTTCTTCGTCAATGTTTTCTCCTTTGACCTCGATAACGCCCTTCCTTTCAAACATCCATGCCACACAGCCTGATTCGCCAAGAGATCCGCCACCCCTTGCGAGAAGGGCTCGTACATCAGCGGCAGTACGATTGCGGTTATCGGTCAGAGCTTCAATCATCAGCGCGACACCGTTGGAACCATAGCCTTCATATGTAATCTCTTCGTAGGAAGCTCCGTCGATTTCTCCTGTACCTCTTTTTATGGCTCGTGTGATGTTGTCGTTTGGTACACTTGCGGCTTTGGCTCTATCTATAGCCGTTTTAAGACGAACATTCATCGAAGGATCTCCGCCACCTTCTTTAGCGGCAACAATAATAGCTCGTACCAATTTTTGAAAAAGATTTCCCCTCTTTGCGTCTTGGGCAGCTTTCCTATGTTTTATATTTGCCCATTTTGAATGTCCGGACACGAACAATCACCTCTTCTATAAAATTCTAATTCATTATTTTTTCGGTATAATACAAACCGGCGGCAGCTCCCGTTTGTGGGCTGAGCCGCGGTAGCGTTCTTCTATGCGTTTCCTAACTTCCTCTTTTACGTTTCCTGTTGCAATATATGAATCTATCTCATCATAGGTAAGACCCATTTCTGCTTCGTCAGTTTGTCCTTTCCAGAGGCCTGCTGAAGGGGGCTTGTAAACAATTTCCTCAGGTATCCCTAGAAATGTGGAGGTTTCTCGAACTTCTTCTTTCAAAAGATCCCCCAAAGGCCAGATGTCTGCACCTGAGTCGCCATGCTTGGTGAAGTAGCCGGCAACAATCTCTGCTTTGTTACTGGTTCCGCAGACAAGGTAACCCATTGATTGAGCAAGGGCATAAAGGGTTGTCATCCTTAGCCTCGGTTTAATGTTCGCTAGGGCTAAAGGGTTAATGTAGACATTAGTCTCTTTAAGACGTTGAACAAGGGTGTCATAGGTGGCGGTAATGTCTACTACAGTGGATGGGATGGAAAACAGTTCTATTAATTTTTCCGCATCCTGCTGGTCTTCTGAAAGGCTATGGCATGGCATTATGACTCCAAGCATATTGGTGCCAAAAGCCCTTCTTAAAAGTACAGCTACAAGGGCAGAATCTATTCCCCCGCTTAGACCAACAACACAACCCTTAGCCTTTGCCGCAGATGCTTTTTCCTCCAGCCATTTTTCTATAGCGGCAACAATTGTTTCCGGAGAGCGAACATATGTTTTCATTATAAATTCACTTTCCTTCCTTCTCCGTTTTATCTCATTCTAGCATATATAGCCCTTCATCAGAGGACAGGGACATCTGCATAAAGGGGCAAGACTACCAATTTTAACATGAAACCACCGCGTGATCACAGATTTATTCAAGAGTTAGAATCCTTTTTTATCATTTATAATGGTGTCAACCAAGACAATATGAGGGGGCTGCTTAGCATTGGAGAAACTAGTAAGGTTTGGGGTCGCTGTACCAGAGTCATTGCTGGAAGAGTTTGACCATTGGATAAAAAGGTCAGGAATGCCTAATCGATCAAATGCATTACGGCAACTCATCAGACAGTCTATTTCAAGAAACCGATGGGAAGAAGGTGCTGGGACAGTTTTTGGAACGCTCACTATTCTTTATGACCATCATTCCCATGATGTTTCTGCAGAGCTGACCAATGTTCAACACGATTTTGGGGATGTCATTGTCTGTACATCCCATGTTCATCTTGATCATGCCCATTGCCTCGAGGCCATTGTTTTACGTGGTTCTGCCAAAGAGATTCGGGAATTCGTAAAGGCTATTTCTTCCATCAAAGGCATTAATACGGCAGATCCTGTTATTACAACGACAGTGTAAATGAAAAAAGGGCGGCATCCTGCCGCCCCTCACTTATTAAACACCTCAGCCAGATGAGCAGGATCCGCAGGATCCTCCGCACCCTTTTTTGCCAAGAGTTTCCCCTTCTAATAGAATGAGGATTTTCCCCCTGCACTCAGGGCACTTAATGGAAGAATCTCTGCCCTCTTGCTCAAAAATCTTTCCGCAGGAAGCACAACGAAAAACCCTCTTTGTTTGTTCCAAATGTATTCCTCCTAACCATTCATTCTTACTGACATCATACCCCACAGGGGTTTATTTATCAAGAGAATTACAAGTTTCCTATTGTGGCCACTATCACAGCTTTAATAGAGTGGAGGCGGTTTTCAGCCTCATCAAAAACTTTTGATGCCCTTGACTCAAAAACCTCTTCTGTTACTTCCTTCTCTTTGTAAGCCGGTAAGCAATGGAGGAAAATTGTATCATTCCTTTTTGTAGCTTTCATGAGCTGGGCATTGACCTGATAAGGCCGTAGTAACGCTTCTCTCTCTGCTTGCTGGGCTTCTTCTCCCATGGAAGCCCAAACGTCAGTATAGATTGCGTGAGCGCCAACAACGGCTTCATTTGGGTCTTCTATAAGGGAAATGCTTCCTCCAGTTTTTGCTGCCATTGCCTGGCATTCAGCATAAAGTTCTCTTTCAGGGAAAAGAGTGGAGGGAGAACAAATAACAAAATGGAGTCCAAGTTTTGCGGAGCCTATCATAAGAGAATTGGCCATGTTATTCCTGCCGTCTCCAGCATATACAAGGCGAAGTCCCTGAAGATTCGTTCCAAAATTTTCTTGTAAAGTCAAAAAATCAGCAAGGATCTGGGTGGGGTGATATGTATCAGTGAGGCCGTTCCAGACGGGAACGCCAGCATAGGCAGCCAGCTCTTCAACGAAAGACTGTTTAAAACCCCTATATTCAATGCCGTCAAACATTCTTCCCAAGACGCGGGCAGTGTCCTTGACATCTTCCTTGCCGCCTAGATGGATATCGTTTTTGCCAAGGTACTCAGCGTGTCCCCCTTCATCTATACATGCTACTGTAAAAGCACAGCGGGTGCGAGTCGAAGATTTTTCGAAGAGGAGGGCAATGTTTTTCCCTTGAAGTAAATTTCCTCGGATGCCGGCTCTTTTTTTAGCTTTTAATTGAATAGCAAGATCAAGGAGATAATAAATTTCCTGTTCTGTAAAATCTTTCAGTGTCAAAAAATGTCTTCCCTTGAGACTCAATGGCATAGCTGTCTCTCCCCTCTTTATCCTTATTTATCTATTTCTCTGTTTTTCTTCAACGATTCCACTAATAATACTAATTTGTGGGGCATTTCATCAAGAGAGCACTCCCCCACAACATGTCCCTTTGTAAACAAAATCATTCCGGAAGGCGATCCCGCAATACCGATGTCCGCACTTTTTGCTTCCTGAGGGCCGTTGACCTCACATCCCATAACAGCAACGGTCAGACCATCAGGGAAATCTTTTAAAAAAGGTTTTATGCGTTCGACTATTGAGGCAACATTAATACGGCGCCGGCCGCAGGTCGGGCAGGAAATGAGGTGTACTCCATGCTCTCTCAAACCAAGAGAACGCAAAATCTCGTATCCGGCCTCCACCTCGGCCACTGGATCGTCTGTCAGACTGACCCTTATTGTGTTTCCCACCCCCTGAGCGAGCATAAGGCCTATTCCAGCTGCACTGCGAACGAGACCTGTCATGCCGGGGCCTGCTTCTGTTATTCCTATATGGAGAGGGAAATGGGGGTATTTTTCACTCAACATAAGATTGGCCCTGACAGTTTCTTTCACATCTGTTGATTTTGCAGAAAGGATAATACGCCCAAAGTTTTCTTTTAGCAATAAATTTAACTGTTCCTCTACTGCTATTACCAGGGCCAATGCACGGTCTCCCTGAGCTTCCAGCAATTGGCGATAATTAATTGAACCGCTATTAGCCCCTACCCTTATAACGATGTCTCTTTCAAGGGCTACTTCTATTAGTTTCTGCAGCTTGAAAGGCGGCATGTTCCCAGGATTAATTCGAATAGCGGGGCATCCGGCATCTATAGCTGCTATTGCCAGGTCGGGGTCAAAGTGGATATCCGCCATTACAGGTATATCTAAATCTATATTTAATTGTGAAAGCTCTCCCTTCAGATCTGCATGGGGAAAAGCTACGCGAAGAAGCTCGCATCCCGCATCCTGTAATGCCTTGCATTGCCCCAGAGCCTCGTTGTAGGCTGATAGAGGCTCTTTAAGCATGCTTTCAACCCGCACAGGGGCGTTTTGTCCTATTTTTAGATCCTTTATTTTTACATGGCGATATTCCATACTCATAACAATTCCTCAATATACTACAGATTAAAAATTTTGCTGATGTCTTTCCATGTTATAAAAAGAATCAATGTGATCAGCAATATAAATCCAGCAAGATGAATGAAGTTTTCAATACGTTCGGGAAGGCGCTTTTTAGTAACTATTTCCCCCACTATAAAAACAAGGCGCCCACCGTCGAGGGCTGGAAAAGGGAAAAGGTTTATTAGCCCCAGATTAAGGTTAATGAGGGATAGGAAAGAAATAAAGGGCCATATGCCCTGTTTTGCGGCCTCTCCTGCCATAGTGGCAATGCCAATAGGGCCGGAAACGTCCACGTCCTGGGCCTGCAGAACCCATCTGACGATCCCTTGTATCATTTCTACACTCATGTTCACTGTGTAAGAAAAGGCGTTGGTCCAGGCCGATAAAAGGCCATAACGCATCATTGGTGGCCGAATGCCCAGTAATTGCGCCCCATATTTTGCTGAATACGGTATTGCGACTTCCTTTAAGAGCAACTGTCCGCCCCTTTCAATTTCAAGGGTAACGGGGCCCTCTTTTGCCTCATCACGAATAGCTTTAGCCATGCTGGGCCAATCTGAAACGTGTACGCCATTAACAGTTCGTATAATATCACCTGGTTGTAGCTCAATGTGTTGAGCAGGCAGATTTTCCATAATGTCCCCTACTACTGGAGAGCTCATATCGATGACCCCATGGGCAGAAAGGAATATAGCTGTTAGAGCCATGGCCAGAAGGATATTGACCAAAGGTCCATTTAAAAGAATAAAAAAGCGCTGCCATGCTTTTTTATCGTTGAAGCCTTTCCCTTCTTTAACCTCTTCACCCGGTTGCTCCTCGTCCATTCCGGCAAGACGGACAAACCCTCCTACAGGGAAGGCCCTTATTGACCACAAGGTCTCCCGTCCCTTCTTTTGCCAAAGTACCGGACCCATCCCGAAGGCAAACTCGTGAACCTGAACTCCGCAGGCCTTTGCGGTTCTATAGTGTCCATATTCGTGAGTGACAACGCAAATACCGATGACTAAAAGAAAGGATAATACACTAACGATCATAAGATTTTCTCTCCTTGCCGCACCTGCCGGCACTTCTTATCAATGCTCGGGCCCTCTCTCTCCCTCTTTCTAAAATTATAAGGCTTTCTTCAAGGGTTTGTGGTGCATTATCATTATAACTCGATAGAACCTGCTCTATCACTAGGGAAATTTGCGTAAAACTTATTTCTCTTCTTAAAAAAGCGTCAACTGCTACTTCATCAGCTCCCACGAGAAGGGACGGATAGGGACCTTTTTTCCGCGCTGCTTCCTTAGCGAGAGCCAGACAAGGAAATAACTTTTCGTCTGGTGGATAGAATTGTACCGTAAGGGAATGGACTGAAAGAGGCATAATCTGAGGCAATGCGGATAAACGCAAACGTCCTGGGTAACTTAACGCAGTTGCCGCGGCAAGGCGCATGTCTGGAGTAGAGGCGGCCATTTTAAGAGTGCCGTCTGTAAAACGTACAATACCATGGACAATCGAGCCGGGACAAATAACGGCTTTTACCTGAGTATGTTCTAGATCAAATAAATACATAGCCTCTATTATCTCTATGCCTTTATTCATAAGGGTGGCACTGTCTATACTCACCTTGTATCCCATATCCCATACAGGATGAGCCAGTGCCATTTCAGGAGTGACATGCCTTAGAGCTTTCTGATCGTAAGTTCTGAATGGACCGCCGGACGCAGTGAGGTAAATTTCTTCTACAGTTTCTTTGTCCTCTCCTTGAAGGCATTGCCATATGGCATTATGTTCGCTATCAAGTGGACGAAGCTGATCTGTGCGCCGCACCAGGGGCATAACCCATGGTGCGGCTACTACAATACTTTCTTTATTGGCCAGAGAAACGTTCTTATCAGCCAGAAGGGCTTTTTGAAGGGCTTTAATAGCTGCTGTGCCTGAGGACGCAAAGACGACATGATCTATTTCGGGGTGAGTTACAATATATTCCAGGTCATCATCTGTTTCATAAACAGATACTTCACTTTGAAGTGTACGCAAAATTGAAGCTGCTTCCCGATCTGTCAGGGCAGCTCCTATTGGATGAAACTCATGAATGAGATCGTTCATTTTTAGGGCATTGCGATGAGCTACAAGAAAAATTATCTTAAATTTTTCGGGGAAGGCCCTGCAAATATCGAGAACAGACGACCCCACACTGCCAGTTGCGCCTATAAGAGCTATATGGCAAGGATTTTTGCTCAACCAAGAATCACTCCAAACAGAAAGAATGTAAGGGTTCCATTAATAAGAATGCTGTCAAAACGATCAAGTACCCCTCCATGGCCTGGTATAAGCTGGCCGCTGTCTTTCACTTCCGCTTCTCTTTTTATAAGAGACTCCCCAAGATCCCCCAATTGCCCGGCGAACCCACATATTATCCCAATATATAGAAATGGAAATGGAGGCATAGCGCTGTAATAGGCTATAAATACCGAAGCAAGAATGCTGCCCCCTACTCCTCCGCCGAAGCCCTCCCATGTCTTTTTAGGGCTGACTGCTTCACAAAACTTGTTTTTCCCCCACTGTGATCCTACAAGGTAGGCCGCTACATCGCAACTCCATGTACAAAAAAAGAGAGTGAAAAGCAAAAGTTTCCCGAGGGGAAGGGCTCGTAAAAGGACCATAAAGCTCCAGGGGAAGATAATATAAATAAGGCCGGAAAGGGTTCCGCCTAAATTCCATATAGCGTAGCTGGAATGGGAAAACTGCCGGCGCAAAATTTCGATCAGCAGCAATATAAAAGTGGTTAATGTCAAAACCATTAAAATAGAAATAGGACGAAAATGTTCTGCAGAGGCAAGTAATATAAGGCCCCCTGCTAAAAGTCCAATTCCTTTGGAGACACGAAATTTTTTTGATAGAAGCTGATAGAATTCCCATAAAGAGAGAAGACCTATCAGTGACGCAACAGCAAACCAGTAATTGCCTCCAAGAAAAATAGACGCGAGTATGATAGATGCGAGAATGAGCCCGCTAGAAGCGCGTATTGCGAGCTCCTTAGTTTTATCGTTGAATGCCGCCATAACGTCGATCCCTCTTTTCGTAGGAAAGTATAGCTTCTTGCAATGCCTCTTTGTTGAAATCGGGCCATAACAGGGATGAAAAGTAGAATTCGCTATAACTTCCTTCCCAAAGCCAAAAATTACTGAGACGATATTCTCCGCTCGTCCGAATAATTAGATCAGGGTCTGGAAGATCAGGCAAATATAGATAAGATCGTATGGTTTCTTCTGTGACCTTTCCTTTATATCCATCTTTTAGTAACTTTTGAACTGCATCCACTATTTCTTGTCGGCCGCCATAGTTCAAACAAACGATAAGCTGAAGGCGTTGTCCTTTTTCTGTTTCATTTTCTGCCTCATGGATAATTTCTTGAATGTCTTTCGGTAACTCCTTTGTCCTTCCTGCGAAGCGAAGGCGAACATCTTCCTTTACAAGTTCCTGCACTTTTTTATTAATGTAATATCGAAAAAGGGACATAAGTCCTTTTACTTCGGTTTTTGGCCGCTTCCAGTTCTCTGTAGAGAAGGCGTATAGCGAAAGATAAGGAATGCCAAAATCCGCTGCCGCTCTAACTGTGCGTTCCACTGCTTTAACCCCCGCACGATGGCCCAACAGTCGAGGAAGATGGCGCTTTTTTGCCCATCTCCCATTTCCATCCATAATGATAGCTATATGTTTAAGTGACATGTTGTCATTGGCCCTCCCTGGGGGATAATTGGTCTAATTTCTCTTTTACAGCGCGAATATCCTGCCATGTCAGGTCTTTAGGACTGCCTTTTTTTCTAGATTCATTTCTCAGAAGATAACTAGGATGAAAAATTGGCATGAGATCAATTCCCCTCCATTTGAACCATCTTCCCCGAAGATTGCTTATACCCTCAGATGTTTTGAGAAACCACTTAGTTGGGGTATTCCCAAGACACAAGATAATAGATGGGCGGATAAGGGCTATTTGGGCCTCCAGATACATATTGCAAGTCATCATTTCCTCAATTGCAGGAACCCTATTGTGGGGGGGGCGGCATTTGACCACATTGGTTATATATACATCTTTTCTGGAAATGCCCGCGGCTTTTAATATTTTCGTTAAAAGCTGTCCAGCTTTGCCGACAAAAGGTTTGCCTTGTTCGTCCTCCTCTTCTCCAGGACCTTCCCCTACAAGCATCAAATGTGTTTTTGTGTTTCCTTCACCAGGAACTGTAGATACTCTTGTTTTGTGCAATCCGCATTTGCCGCATGAGGATATTTGCTGTATTAATTCTTTCCACGCAAGTTTCTGTGCTTCTTTTATATCTTCTCCAGTTGGAATGTAGCATCTTTTTTCTGTCATTCTATGAACACTCCATTTATCAAAACGTTAACTTCTCTAATGTCCATGCCTGTAAAATACCGTACGGCCTTGGCGCTTTTCCAGCGTATTCTCTCCCCTATAGTGCGAAAGGTGACAGCTCCAAGGGATAAGGTTACCGTTACTGTTATTTCTATGGCATCATCGATAGGGCGGACTTTAATATCCTGAATGGCCCTTACCTGTCCGGTCCGTTCTGTAAGATATCTCACAATATCTATAATGGCCTGAGGTTCAATGCTTAGTTCTCCGTAAAAATTAAAAGGAGGGCGCACGATGGTACGTTCCCCTTCTTCCTTGTCAACTGTTTTGAAAAGGTCTCGAAGATGCCCCACAAGCTTGCCGGCAAAGTTTCGTCTTATTTGAGCCCTTGACACAGGAATGACGTGCTGACCTTTGGTCAAACGCTCTTTACGTGCGCTTTTAATGTCCTCTGCTGATGCCACATCACCTATATGGATAAATCTTTCTGGCTGAGGAAGATTGAGGATACGCACGATCTTTAAAGCCATAGCCGTTGAAGTAGCTATGATCATCACGGTACAGGGCGCCTGTTTTTCTAGAAAAGAAACAACTTCTTCTCTATGTTCGGGAAATTCGAAGAGGGCACGACGAATGGCTCTTACAAGATTCTTTTCTGACTTGGCACTTTTCCCTGTCATAATTCTGCCACGCGCAATAACCAGCCCGTCATCTATAATATAATCAACGTTATTATCTGTCGCTACGTACTGGGCCCTTTGACTTTTACCTGTACCAGCCGGTCCTACGAAAGCTATAACATGTATCATTTGAAGAGAGTTTCTAGCTGTTGTTGAATCCAATTTATTCATCACCCTGTTCAATATAGTCAGGAAATGTTCGTTTTAACAGGTCAAATTACCCCTGCGGTTTTCCTGATGAAGTCCCTGCAAGAGAAATTGTCGGCTTGATCTCTTGATACTAATTTTACCAGTATTAGAGCAATTTGGTGAAATTTGGTTTAATTTAGTTCCATGCCATGGCTTCTTTGCTTGAAGTGTTTAAGAGCTGTATAAACCCAATTTTCTTATCTCTCTGCCAGGACACTGTTTTAAAGAACAGGTACCATTCAAGTTTTTCTTTAATAACATACGTAAAACGGGATGAAGATTCCTTCTCATCCCGTAACGAGGTGTTATATCCTAAGTCAAAATAAACTTTCAGCAGTTTGAAAACGAGCACTGATTAGGAGTCTTCCTTCATGACAGCTCCGTTGACCTTTGTCCCCACAGATTCTGTAGGCATAATTTCAACCTGTCCTCCCAGCTGCTGGAGTTTCTTGTCCATATCTTCATACCCACGCCACACATGGCCTATATGGTATACGCAGGTTTCGTCCTTTGCGGCCAGACCTGCAAGGATGAGGGCCGCTCCAGCTCTTAAATCCGTAGCGCTTACATCGGCTCCCACAAGGTGCTCAACCCCTGTAACCACAGCGGTGTTGCCCTGCAACTCTATTCTAGCTCCCATGCGGTTAAGCTCGCTTACATGAAGAAAACGTGCCTGAAAGACTCCTTCCTGGATCACGCTCGCTCCATCGGCGAGGGCAAGAGTAGCCATAATCTGAGGCTGTAAGTCTGTTGGGAAGCCCGGGTAGGGCATGGTTTTCAGCGAAACGGCCTTTAGCCGGTTTATAGGGTGAACAATAACAGAATCATTCTTTACTGTGAAAGATGCTCCGCCCTCTTCTAATTTTGCAATAAGAGAATCGATATGTTGGGGTATGACATTCTCGATCTCAATTTCTCCACCTGACATAATACTAGCCAAAATGTAGGTGCAAGTTTCTATACGGTCAGGGATAACTATCGTTTCTGCATCGTGAAGTTCGTCTACGCCTTTAATTCGAATAACCCCGGTTCCTTCCTCTTCAATACTAGCTCCCATTGACTTCAACGTTTGAACAAGATTAGTAATTTCCGGTTCTCGCGCAGTGTTTTCCAAAACGGTTTCCCCTTCTGCAAAGACAGCTGCCATAAGAAGATTTTCTGTTGCACCGACAGAGGGAAAATCAAGATAGATACGACAACCTTTCAATCCGTTTGCAGTAGCATGAACAGCACCATGAACCAAATCAATTGATGCTCCCATACGGGAAAGGCCTTTCAGATGAAGGTCAATAGGACGGCTTCCTATGGAACAGCCGCCTGGCAAAGGTAAGACTGCACGTCCGCAACGGGCCAGAAGAGGACCAAGAACCAATGATGAAGCACGCATTTTACGTACTAGATTGGATGGGGTTTCCCAAGAGAGATCTTCGGGAATAGAGATAGACATTTCTCCTTTTTCATATTGGATCTCAGCACCGAGTCCCCGCAAAAGATCTGCCATAGTTAAAACATCATGGAGACGAGGAACTTTGTGTATATTGAGGGTTCCGCTTTTAAGAAGAAGAGAAGCTGCCATTATGGGGAGAGCGGCATTCTTAGCTCCCTGAGCTTCTATTTTCCCACGAAGAGGAACTCCACCTGTAATTTTCATTTTATAGTCCACTGCGATCACTCCTGGTCACAATATAAAGGCACAAATAAATTGCATCTATTTTAAACGATATTCCATGGATTAAAGAAATTGAAAATATGTTTTTCTATTTTTTCTGCGGCAGTTCCATCTCCAAAAGGACTTTTACTTCCAGCAACAAGATTATCATATTCCCTCTTATTAGAGAAAAGCCGAAGTGTTTCAAAAATAATTTTTTCCTTATCTGTTCCCACCAGAATTCCGGTTCCCTCATCAATAGCTTCTGGCCGTTCAGAAAGATTTCTCATGATAAGTACTGGTTTCTTCAGGAACGAGGCTTCCTCCTGAACGCCTCCACTATCGCTCAGTATAAGATAACTACGGTTCATTGCCTGTACAAAATCTGGGTAATTAAGGGGATCTGTAAAAATAACCCGCTCACTTTTGCCAAGACAAGATCTTATGACATCTCTCACCGCAGGGTTTTTATGGAGTGGAATTAAAAAATAAACATGAGGGAGCTCGGTTAAAAGATGTTTAATTGCCTTGCATATTTCTTTTAGCGGTTCGCCCCATGATTCTCTTCGGTGAGCTGTCATAAGGATAAGAGGCGCATCCTCGGGCAAAGAATACTCTTTTTGCGGGGCATGGCCTCGATTTTGCCTAAGGGTCCAGGCAAGAGCGTCTATTACAGTATTTCCCGTTACAAAAATACGTTCTTCCGCTACGTTTTCAGAAAGTAGATTGTGCTTCGCCCTATCTGTGGGGGCAAAGAAAAGCGTTGCCAGGCGATCTGTAATAACTCGATTAGCTTCTTCTGGGAAAGGCTGCTCAAGATTCCCGCTGCGCAGCCCCGCTTCTACATGTCCTACTGGGATTTTTCTGTAAAATGCTGACATTGATGCGCCCAGGGTTGTCGTTGTGTCGCCATGGACTAAGACAAGGTCAGGTTTTTCTTTATCGTAAATCTCACCAGTGCCAACGAGAACACGGGAGGTAATATGGTCAAGAGTTTGGCGAGCTTTCATAATATGTAAATTTTCATCGGCATGTATGTCAAAAAAAGAAAGTGCCTGATCAAGCATATCAGAATGTTGTCCCGTTGCGAGGACAAGGGTTCGGTAGGCAGTGTTTTTTTTCAAAGTAAGAATGACCGGCGCCATTTTTATGGCTTCGGGTCTTGTTCCTATAACGCAAATAATAGTGCGAGTCATTTTTTCCTCCTTGACCTTACAAAGTGAACCGTCCATAAAAGAACATTCCCAGCTCAAGCAAAACCCATTGAAGAAGTGCCATGATGCTCAGAGTGGCTATTGACGACAACCCGCGATCAAGCAATCTATGGTGCAGGTGTCCACGGTCAGGCATAAAGGGTGATCTGCGTTCTATAATCCTGCGAAGGATGGAGGCAAGAGTATCGACAACTGGGACACCACCCCATAGTAACAGCAATAAAGCTAGCTCACTAGAGGAGATGCGAGAATAATTTCCGCTTTGATAAAAACTGAAAATAAGCTGCGAAGCAAAAAGATAACCTAATAGAGTGCTGCCCCCATCTCCGAGAAACGTTCTGGCTTGAGGAAAATTCCAGTGTAGAACTCCTACTGCCACGGCTGCTATTGGCCACCAGATTTCAGGAGTTCCAAACCGGGATGCCGTAAGAGCCGCGATTACAAACATAAAGAGACAAAGCCCGTTTAACCCGTCTATAATATTGTAGGCGCTTGTTACACCGGCAATCCAGACTATGAGCAATACCCGATGAGAAAAGGGTATATTAAAAGGCAAAAGCACAAAGGCGGCGGCAAAAAGATGCAGGATCAATCTAATCTTCGGGTTTAATGGTTTTATATCATCCCAGTAGCCGCAAAGAAAAACAATAGTTGCGCCTATTGATAAAAGCTTGAGAAAGAAGTTTTCGGGGGCACAAAGAAGAATCCATAATAAATAGCCCATCCATAAAACAATACCTGCGCCCCTGGGAATATTGCCCAAGTGAATCTTTCTTCCTCCAGGGACGTCGAGAATTCTATACCTATTGGATAATTTCATGGAGAGGGGGGTCATTCCGGCTCCCCACCCCATCATAAGAATACATATAAATATAAGGCGAAGCACAGCTGCACACCGATTTACTTGGTTCCAAAGAGTCTATCACCGGCATCACCCAGACCAGGTACAATATATCCATGATCATTGAGGTAATTATCAAGGGCTGCGGCATAAATATCCACGTCTGGATGGGCTTGGTGAACTCGTTCCACACCCTCTGGTGCAGCAATTAGGCAGACAAGGGTTACCTTGCGTGCGCCTCTTGACTTAACAAGGCTGATGGCTGCTGCTGCAGATCCCCCTGTTGCCAGCATCGGATCAAGTATAAATATATCACGTTCGTTAATATCACTTGGTAGTTTGCAATAATATTCAACGGGCTCTAGGGTTTCGGGGTCGCGGTACAGGCCAATGTGTCCAACTTTGGCATTGGGGATGACTTGCAGAATTCCGTCTACCATCCCAAGTCCGGCCCGAAGCACAGGAACGATTGCCAATTTTTTCCCTTCGAGGGTATAACCGATGGTTTTCTCTATAGGGGTTTCTATTTCTATTTTTACAAGGGGCAGGTTACGTGTAATTTCATAGACCATAAGTCCTGCGATTTCTTGCACGAGTTCTCTAAATTCTTTTACCGACGTGTTTTTATCACGAATAATACTTACTTTGTGTCGGACAAGTGGGTGATCGAGAATGACTATTCGTCCTTCGCCGCTACTTGAGTATGTAGGGGCAAGTTTTTCTTCGAATTGTTTTATTTTACTTACCCTACGCTCATGACGATTCCCTTTAAAATTAGTATCAAGCCAGAGGTCGGCTATTTCATAAGCCTGGAGTTCAGAGATAATCCGTCCACCCAGAGAGAGAATATTAGCGTTGTTATGTTGTCTGCTTAAAACTGCGAGTTCTGGTGTGTTGCATAGAGCTGCGTAAGCTCCCGGAACCTTATTTGCAGCAATTGACATCCCTATACCGCTGCCGCAAACGAGAATACCGCGCTCCGCTTCCCTTGCTGCAACACTTTGAGCAACAGCAAAAGCCACATCAGGATAATCACACGAAACACTATCGCTGTCTGTCCCAAAATCAATAACCTCATGCCCTTTTTCGCAAAGATGGGCCTTTAGGGCGGATTTTACGGGAAATCCAGCGTGGTCTGAGCCTATAGCAATTTTCATTTCTATTAACCCCCCACGTACCTTTTTTTAAAACCCGCAATATAATAACACGTAAAAAGAAGTCTTTCCCGCATAAAAACGGGAAAGACTTCTTTTTCTCATGCTTTAGAAAAATTATTTCTAAAACAAGCCATTTTAGCTCAACAGTGTAAGCATGACGGCTGCAGCCACAGCAGTTCCGATGACGCCGGCCACATTAGGTCCCATGGCATGCATGAGGAGGAAGTTGCCGGGGTGTTCTTTTTGGCACATGCGCTGCACCACCCTGGCGGCCATGGGGACCGCCGACACTCCCGCCGCCCCGATCATGGGGTTGATCTTTCCCCCGCTTATCACTTTCATGGCCTGACCCAGCACGACGCCTCCGGCGGTGCTGAAGACGAAGGCCACGAGGCCGAGGACGATGATCTTGATGGTTCCCATGGTGAGGAAATATTCCGCGCTCATGGTGGCTCCCACCGACAGGCCGAGGAAGATGGTGGTGGCGTTCAGGATTTCGTTCTGAGCCGCCTGGTTCAACCGTTCTGTCACCCCGCACTCCCGAAGGAGGTTCCCGAACATGAGGGTTCCGATCAGGGGCACCGACGAGGGAAGAAGCAGCCCTGCCGACACGGTGCACACGATGGGGAAGAGCACCCGTTCAAGCTTGGAGACGGGGCGGAGCTGATCCATCCGGATACCCCGGTCCGCCTTGGTGGTGAGCAGACGGATCACCGGCGGCTGGATCAGGGGGACCAGGGACATGTAGCTGTAGGCGGCCACCGCCACAGCCCCCAGGATCTGGGGGGCCAGCTTCACGGTGAGGTAGATGCTTGTGGGGCCGTCGGCACCGCCTATGATGGCGATGGACGCCGCCTCCTTCACGTTGAAGCCGAGAAGCAGCGCGCCGAACAGGGCGATGAAGACACCCAGCTGGGCCGCCGCTCCCAGAAGGAAGGTGATGGGGTTGGCCAGAAGGGGCGCGAAGTCTGTCAGCGCGCCTATACCCATGAAGATGATCACGGGGTAGATCTCATGTTCTGTTCCGAAAAAGACATAACGCAAAAAGCCTCCCTCGTCCATGATACCCGAAAGGGGCAGGTTGACCAGCAGGCATCCAAATCCGATGGGAACCAGCAGCAGGGGTTCAAATCCCTTCACGATGGCCAGGTAGAGCATGATGAAGGCCACCAGCAGCATGACCATGTTCCCCCACGTAAGGCCCGCGAAACCTGAGGAGCGAAGGATCATTCCTAATGAGTTTGCATAAATTTCCATGTTCGCCCGTACCTCCTTCGGCTTAGCCGAGGACTACCAGGGCGTCTCCGGAGTTGACGCTGTCTCCTTCCCGCGCCCGGACCTCTTTCACTGTGCCGGCGGACGGAGCGGATATCTCATTCTCCATCTTCATGGCTTCGAGGATGAGGAGAACGTCTCCGGCGTTCACCGCCGTTCCAACGCTTACGCTGACCCGAAGGATCTTGCCCGGCATGGGGGCCGCGATGACGGTGCCGCCCTCTGCCGACGGAGCCGGCGCCGCTGCCACGGGGGCTGGTGCCGGAGCCGGGGCCACTGGGGCGAGGGGCTGCTGGTGCCGCCGACGGAGCTGGTGCCGCCACCGATACAGGGGCTGAAGCCCCGCCAAGGTCTTCCACTGTTACGTCGTAGCTTGTTCCATCCACTGTCACTCTATATCTTTTGCTCATTTATCTTCCCCTCCACCTTGCTGTGATGTCATGATTCATTTCTCGTCTCTATCTATTCTATAGGCTCCCCCTGGTCCCTAACGGCTGGACCAGTTCGTGTTGTTCAGGCTTTCGAGGCCTTCCATGATAGCGCTCGATCTCCAGAGGCTCAAAACGGGCCGGCGATGCGGGCCCGACGCGGGACGAATCTCGGTGATCCGGCAGGGCTGCCCCGTGGCCTCCAGAAGAGCCGCGGCGATGGCCGCCACGATCTTTCCCTTATCCCCTGTCTCCGCGCCTGTCACTGCCGGCGCCGCGGGGGCTTTCTCACGGGGTGCCGGAGGCTGGGACGGCGGTGACGCCTTCTTGACACCCCCAAAATACTTGATGGCGTAGATGATGGCCGTCAAGCCCCCAAGAACCATAAAAACCGCTGAAAAGGCAATGAAGCACAGGGTCAACGGCCCGCTGAAACCCGTTTCAAAATAGGTGTGCAGATTGGTCACGTCTATCGCCCCTCCCATCTAATGAGGCATGACGCCGTGTTTGCGGCGGGGACGAAGCTCCCGCTTGTTCGCCGTACCCTGAAGGGCAAGGTAGATCTCACGGCGGGTTTCCTCTGGCAATATGACCCGGTCCACAAAGCCGCGCTCTGCCGCCACGTAAGGGTTGGCGAAGGCTTCTCGGTATTCCTCGATCTTTTTGTTCCGTTCGCTCATCTGGTCTTCGGCCTTTTCTATCTCTTTCCGGAAGACGATGTTGGCCGCTCCCTCAGCCCCCATGACGGCAATCTCCGCCTGGGGCCACGCCAAAACCATGTCCGCCCCAAGGGCCTTGGAGCACATGCCAAGGTAGGCGCCGCCGTAGGCTTTACGAAGAACCACCGTGACCATGGGAACGGTGGCCTCGCTGTAGGCGTAAAGAAGCTTGGCGCCGTGGCGGATGATGCCGCCCCATTCCTGCTCGGTGCCAGGAAGATATCCGGGAACGTCTACAAAGGTGAGCAGAGGGATGTTGAAGGCGTCGCAGTGCCGTATGAAACGGCTCGCCTTGTCAGAGGCGTTGATGTCAAGACACCCCGCAAGGGTCGAGGCCTGGTTGGCGATGATGCCCACTACCTGTCCTCCAACCCGACCGTAGCCGGTGACCATGTTCATGGCCCAGAGGGCCTGGACTTCAAAAAAGTCGCCGTCGTCTACAACCTTGCCGATAACGTCGTGAACACGGTAACCCTTGTTGGGGTTGGTGGGAACAACGTTCCTAAGTTCTGGCACCAGCCGGAGCGGGTCGTCTGACGGTTCCTTCCACGGAGCGTCGTCTACGTTGTTGCTCGGAAGGTAGCTCAGAAGCTTGCGAACCTGGACAAAGCATTCTTCCTCGCTCCGGGCCGTGAAGTGGGCGTTGCCGCTCTTGGTGTTATGAGCCTGAGAACCACCAAGGGCTTCGCTGGTCACTTCCTCTCCCGTGACTGCCTTGATGACCGCCGGACCCGTGATGTGCATGATGCCCGTCTTCTCAACCATGAAAATATAGTCCGTGAGAGCCGGGCTGTACACCGCTCCCCCGGCGGTGGGGCCCATGATGACGGAGAGCTGAGGCACCACTCCGCTGGCAATGGTGTTCCGGAAAAAAATGTCGCCGTACCCGTTGAGAGCGTCTACCGCCTCCTGAATGCGGGCGCCGCCGCTGTCATTGATACCAACCACTGGAGAGCCGTTCTTCATGGCAAGGTCCATGACCTTGCAGATCTTGCCCGCGTGCATCTCGCCAAGACTCCCGCCAAGAACTGTGAAATCCTGGCTGAAAACGTATACACGCCTCCCGTCTATCTCACCAAAACCTGTGACCACACCGTCGCCGGGAAAAGAGGTCTCTCCAAGACCAAATCGCCCGCACCGGTGAACCACCTGCTCGTCAAGCTCTACAAAGGTCCCCTCGTCAAGAAGCCCGGCTATACGATCACGTGCGGTACCCTTGCCTTTGCCTCGCTGCTTCTCTATCGACTTGGGACCACCGCCTTCGCGGGCCTGCGCACGCTTGCGCTCAAGATCCGCGCATAGCTCGTCAATGCTTCGGTTCGTCATGTCTCAACTGCCCCCTCTCAGTTTATCCTTCATTTGTGACTATGTTGTTCAATATATTTTGCGCAACGGTATAGGGGTCTAGTTCCTTACCTAAGATGGCTTCGATTTTGTCGTCAGTTCCCTGACGTTCCCAGGCTTTTTCCACATTTTTTGCGATGTCACGGCTGAGTATGTCTTTTATTTCCTCTGCAAGTTTGCGTTTTTGTTTCTTTATGCCGTGAATGCTTTGCTTTAGAAAAGCCCCATGTTTCTCGATGCCTTCTACTAACTCAGCTACCCCATCTCCTTTTTCCGCTACGGTCATATGAATAGGTGGAAACCAGTCTGTTTTTCCGATCAAGTCAAGCATAAGCTTTACTTCAGTTTCTATTTTTTCTGCTCCTGGTCTGTCTGCCTTGTTCACTACAAAGATGTCTGCTATTTCCATAATGCCCGCTTTCATTATCTGAATGTCATCACCCATGCCGGGCACAAGCACAAGACAGACAGTGTCTGCCAGTTTCACTATATCTATTTCAGACTGGCCTACCCCTACTGTTTCAATAATGACAACGTCTTTGCCGCAAGCGTCTAATATTTTAACGGCTTCTCTGGTGCTCCTGCTGACGCCGCCTAGTGAACCTCGCGTCCCCATGCTTCTAATATATACGTCCGGATCGTTAGCGTGACGTTGCATACGAATTCTGTCTGCTAGAATTGCTCCTCCGCTAAAAGGACTAGAGGGATCTACGGCGATGATTCCAACTGTTTTTTTCTTCTTCCTGAACTCAAGGATTAGTTTATCGACCAATGTGCTTTTCCCAGCGCCCGGGCTTCCTGTTATCCCTATGACCAGGGCCTTACCGGTATGAGGATAGAGATATTTCATAATTTCTTCTGATTCGGGCGCCTCATTTTCTACAAGAGAAATAATGCGCGCTAAAGCTCTGATATCACCATGTAAAGCCTTTTCAGCAAGAAGTGTCACAGCTAAACAGTCTCTTTCTGTTTTTTTTCAGCAACGGCCTTTTCAAGCCACTCTGCACATACTGAAGTTGGCGTTCCAGGGCCGAAGATGGCTCCGGCTCCCATTTCAATAAGAGCAGGAATATCACTTTCAGGAATGACTCCTCCGCCAAAGACAATAATATCGCTCGCATTATTCTCTTTAAGAAGGTTAATGATTTTAGAAAAATAGAAGCTGTGAGCGCCCGATAGAATGCTTATTCCTATAGCGTCAGCGTCTTCCTGTATCGCTGTATCTACAATCTGTTCAGGAGTTTGACGAAGCCCGGTATAAATAACTTCCATGCCTGCGTCACGGAGGGCCCTGGCTACAACTTTCGCTCCCCTGTCATGACCATCGAGGCCTGGTTTTGCTATTACAACTCGTATCTTTTTTACAGCCATAGCTCATTCCTCCACTTACAAAATAATATTTTCTGTGTATTCTCCGAATTCTTCTCTCAATACGCCACAAATTTCGCCTTCAGTCGCATAATTGCGTACAGCATCGATAATAAGAGGCATCGTGTTAATGGATTCATCCCGAGCTGCTTTTCGTATTTCATCAAGGGTGCTTTGCACCTTTATGTTGTCTCTGCTTTCTTTCATCTTTCGAAGTTTCTCGATTTGGCGTTCTCCCACTGATTCATCGACCTTGAGAAGCTTCATATCTATCTTCTCATCTTCTAACTGGAATTTGTTCACTCCGACGACAATGGAGTCTTGGCTTTCAATAGCTCTCTGGTACGTGTAGGCTGAATCCTGAATATGTTTCTGGACATAACCCTTTTCTATAGCAGCGAGCATGCCGCCCATTTCATCTATTTGCCCGATATACTCTTCTGCTCTTTTCTGAATTTCGTTCGTCAAATTTTCAACAACGTAGCTTCCCGCAAGAGGATCCACTGTGTTCGCAACGCCTGATTCATAGCCAATGATCTGCTGGGTCTTAAGAGCGATGCCAACGCTCTTTTCGGAAGGAAGGGCCAAAGCCTCATCCATGCTGTTGGTGTGGAGGGACTGGGTTCCGCCCAGAACTGCTGCGAGGGCCTGAATGGTGACCCTGACTATATTATTCTCCGGTTGCTGAGCAGTGAGGGTGCAACCTGCGGTCTGAGTGTGGAAACGAAGCATCTGAGCTTTAGGATCGGTTACTCCAAAGCGTCCTTTCATTATCTGGGCCCACATTCTTCGGGCTGCCCTGAATTTCGCTACTTCTTCCAAAAAATCGTTATGAGCATTGAAGAAGAAGGAAAGGCGCTTGCCGAACACGTTTGGATCCAGCCCCTTTTTGCTTGCTGCTTCTACATAAGCGATACCGTCGGCTAATGTGAAGGCGACTTCTTGTGCCGCCGTGCTGCCGGCCTCCCGAATGTGATAACCGGAAATAGAAATAGTATTCCATTTAGGGACATTATGGCTGCAGAATTCAAATATATCAGTTATCAAACGCATAGAGGGTTTTGGGGGGAAAATATAGGTGCCTCGGGCTATGTATTCTTTTAAAATATCGTTTTGTATAGTACCAGAAAGATCACTCATGGAAACGCCCTGTTTTTCTCCAACACAAATGTACATGGCGAGTAACACACTTGCGGGAGCATTGATTGTCATGGAAGTAGAAACCCTATCAAGAGGAATTTTGTCGAAAAGGATTTCCATATCGGCAAGGCTATCAATGGCTACTCCCACTTTCCCGCATTCCCCCTGTGCCATAGGGTGGTCAGAGTCATATCCAATTTGGGTAGGAAGGTCGAAAGCTACAGATAGACCTGTAGTTCCCTGGGAGAGAAGATATCTATACCGTTCATTGGACTCTTCTGCAGTTGCAAATCCTGCGTACTGACGCATTGTCCACAGACGGCCCCTATAAAGCGTAGGTTGCACGCCTCGAGTAAAGGGGTACTGCCCTGGATAGTTTAAGTCTCTTGCATAATCAAATTCTTCTAGGTCAGTTGGGTCATAAACGCGGTTTAAAGGAAGATTTCCACCTGTGCGGAATTCTTTTCGTCGTTCAGGCCGCTTTTCTAACACTTTTTCAACTTTCCCCTCATACTTTTTTCTAAGTTCAAAAAGTTCAGGGATTTTTTTCTTTTCTTCAGTCATGGTACTTCGCCTCCCAAATAAAAAGTCTCATTCTTTCCAATTTTTATTTTATCCCTGCAAAAGAATAAAAACCTAATATAATTGCTCCTGCCAATAAAAATCCAAGAAGCATTCGAAGATAAACAACCCATATAGCACCGCCAGGAAGTTCTCCTTTACCTATTTTAACAACGAGTCTAGCAACAAAAAGAGCCCCAACAAACATAGCAAGAGCTATAAGCGCATTTATATTTTCAGTTGGCATAAGAATCCCTCACTAATTAATATTTTATCAAAATTGAGCGAAGCATATATTATATAAAACCACAAAAACACAACAATAATGCATTGTGAACATAATAACATTGAAATAAAAATGATAAAAATATATTTCTATTTAAATACATAAAAAATAAGGCCGGAGAAAAACATTTCACCGGCCTTAGGAGGGGCATCTTTATTGCGAGATGATCGATTCTTCTTTCCCTTCGCTTAGATGAATTTGTTTGAGAACTGAAATGGCGACTTCGAGGGCACGTTTGCCGTCCATTATCCCTACTAGGGGCTGCTTCCCTTCTCGTACACATGTAACAAAATGCTGAAGTTCCAGCTTAAGAGGCTCGCTCTTGGGGAATACTGGATGTTCTATAACTTCCACAAGTGTGCCATTCTCATGACGTACGCATCTGTTGATTGAAACATCCTGCGTTTCATAGTTTATGGTTAGATATCGCTCTGGTTCCATTATTTCAAGCTGTCTAAGACGGCGCTCTGAAACGCGGCTTACTAAAATATGGGCCATTGCTCCATTTTTGAAAGATATCTGCGCAGAAGCAACATCTTCATGGTTTGTTCGTATACATCTTCCTGTTGCGGAGATGGAGTCGATCTCCGAATGCACTAGTGAAAGAATAATATCAATATCATGGATCATTAAATCAAGGACAACCCCCACGTCGCTGATTCGGGAAGAAAAGGGTCCGAGTCGGCGCGACTGAAGAAAGAGGGGTTCATGAACTATCTTAGATGTATATTGTACAGCGCTGTTAAAACGTTCCACATGACCTACTTGGAGAACGAGATCTCTTTTTGCAGCCACGTTAAGCAGGTCTTCCGCTTCTCTCACTGTTGTTGTCACTGGTTTTTCTATAAGAACATGAATTCCGTTTTCCAGAGCTTTCTTTGCTATCTCATAATGAAGACTTGTTGGAACTACAACACTTACTGCATCTGGCCGTGCTTTCTTGATAAATTCTTCGAAATTTGTGTAATAAGGAACCCCAAGATTATCTCCGATAGCAGCTGCGCGTGCTTCGTTCTCATCAACTACTCCCACAAGCTGTGTGCCGAGAAGTTCGGTATATAATCTAGCGTGGTGCTGTCCTAGGTGTCCCACTCCTATTACCCCTACTCGTTGTAGGTCCATTTAGGATCACTCCTTGTAACTTTTTCAATGTTGCGTTATAAGCCTCTTTCTTTATTGTCACGTAAAAAATAGAGAAAGTGGTATCTGTTATTTATCGATTATCAGAGAAGCTAATAGGAACATCCTCTCTTTGATGTCCTTTCTCCGATAGGAATAACAATATTGCCGATCTTTATATGAACAAAGAGGGATAGTGGTAATATGTCCTTCTAATAGTTCATTTTCCAGCAATTGGCTTTCAAGGGCGCCAGGCAGATCAAAATATACACGCTCCCCTTCCTTTTGCCAATGGGCGGAGGAAAGTTCTTTCTGCCCGAGCAGTGACCATTCATCATCTTTTCTAAAATAAAATGTTTTACTGATGCCAGGACCGATCCATGCATAGATACGATTGAAGTCCAAATTCATTTTTTGGTCAAGGTTTACCAGGCTGTTTTTTACAATATTTTGTACAGTTCCCTTAAACCCTGAATGAAGCAGCATCAGCCATGGATGGGGAACTGGAGATGCCAATATGACCGGCACACAATCTGCAAAACGAAGACTCCCTTCATAGAGGGTGCTTTTTAAAAAAACCCCATCTGCAAACGGTCGTTCAGGCAGGCAATATTCTTCTCTTTCTGTGAGAATACGGGTCCCGTGATTTTGTTTAGGGGCTAAAAGCTTCTTTTGTGAAGTTTCTTCTTTTGAAAGAGAAGCCACTGCTTTCCTGCTAAGAGCCGGATCCCCCATGGCCTTTCCTATAAGGCTGCCTTTCATAAATAACCTGGCTTTAAAAAAGGCCTTTTCCTCTGGGCAGAGATATTCAAGAATATAATGCCCCTCTTTCTCATCAAGAGAGAAGTTTCGTGCGGTCATTATAAAAAACGAGCTCCTTCTGCCATATGGGTCTGTACATATCCAATAAGATAAAGGCTTCCGCAGCAGACTATAATGTCACTGTTTTTCTGCGCCTTTTGAAGTGCTTCCACTGGATCTGCAATGCCCTCTGGTTCATTAGCCCATTTATATAAAGCCGCTTCCTCTTGTAATGCGGAAGCTTTAGCCGAGCGCTCCATGCCAGGGACTTCAGTGCAAATAAGCTGTGGCTGCAACTGACTTAATCGGTGCAACGCCACATTATGCTCTTTATCTTTCATGGATCCATAGACTATAGTCAATCTTACTTTACTCCCGTTTATTTCCAGAGCGTTCAGGCTCTCTACAAGGCGGGCAATACCATCGTCATTATGAGCTCCATCCAGCATGATAGGAGGATGGGTTGGAAGAAGCTCCATTCGTCCCCGCCAGTGGGTCTGTGTTAAACCCTGACGTATGGTTTGCTCTGTTATCTGGCTTAGCTCCCTTTTTAAAATATCCATAGAGGCTACAGCGAGACTGCTGTTAGATACCTGGTGGACACCGAGCAATGGGGTGTGCAGGTCAGTATATTCCACAATGCCGTCTTTGCCATGAAGGGTGAATGTAGCTCCTTTAATGGAAAGTCCTTTAGTTGTAAATGAATATGCATGAGGCAATACTACCCCTGGTGCTCCCTTTTTCTGACACTCTTTCGCGAACAAGGTACATAATGAAGGAGCGCCCCCCGCGAAAACTGCCGGTACGCCTGGACGAATGACGGCAAACTTTTCCATAGCAATGGCTTCTAGAGTGTCACCTAAAAAGTCCATATGGTCTTTTGATATGGAAGTGATAATGGTGATTAGAACCTTTGTTAGAGTGTTTGAGGCGTCAAGCCTTCCCCCCATCCCCGCTTCTATAACAGCGGCATCCACTTGGGAATCCGCTATGATGACAAAGGCAGCGGCAGTAAAAACTTCAAAAAATGTAGGGGGATCCTCTGAGAGCCTCTTGTCTTGACCTATGGTTTTTATAACCTTTCGCGCGGCCTTTTTCCATGTTTCAGGGGAAAGCATTTTTCCGTCAAGAAGGAGCCGCTCCCCCATATGTACAAGGTGGGGGCTTGTATAAAGCGCGACATGCATTCCAGATGATCGCAAAATTGATTCTACATAGGCTGAGGTAGATCCTTTTCCATTTGTTCCGACAACATGTATTGCCGGGAAGGCACTTTCCGGATGGCCTAACAGTTCTAGCAACTTGGAAATACGCTCCAAGCCTGGATGTATTCCAGGGCTTGAAGCGCTTATTAATTCATTTTCTACTTTTTCGTAAAGAGTTCTAATGCTCATATTCTACGACCTTTTCAAGCTGCTTATATTGTCCGCGATTCGCTGGTGGTGGTTTTTGTTTTCCTCAAGACGGCCTCGTTCTTTATCCACAACCTCTTGAGGAGCTTTGGATGTGAAGTTTTCATTGGCCAGTTTCTTCTCCATTTTATCTATATCCTTTTCAACACTCTTGAGTTCCTGTTCCAGGCGCTCAATCTCAGCTTTGATGTCAAGCAGGCTTCCCACTTCCAGACTGATTTCCCCATTGGTCATAACTGAGGCGAGGCATCCATGAGGTTTTTTGTCGCTATCTGAAATAATATCAACTCTCTCTACCTTCGCAAGGAGTGAGATCATATCCATATTTGCAGATACGAGTGCCTTTAAAGCATCATCATCTGTCTGAAGAATAACCCGCTCGACTTTTTGCTGAGGTGCTACCCTTGCCTCTGCCCGTAAGTTTCTGATTATACGAATTATTTCTTGAAGGGTTCCCATTTCAGACAAAGCATTGTTAAAAATTAGAGCTGAAGATGCTTTTGGCCACTCTGAACGTTCAATTGAGTCATCGCTGAATCCAAATGTGTGCCACAGTTCCTCTGTAGCAAAAGGTATAAAGGGATGGATGAGCTTCAGTACTGTTTTAAAGACATATTCTACTATTGCCTGGGTATTTTTAACCCGTGACTCCCCTTCATCTCCCTTCAACGCAGGTTTAGACATTTCGAGGTACCAGTCGCACAGATCGCCCCAAATGAAGTCGTATAGCATTCGGGCTGCTTCCCCAATAAAATAACCGTCGAGAAGCCTTGTAATCTGCTCTGTCACTTGCTGTGTGCGTGTAAGGATCCACTGGTCATGAAGTCTAAGCTCGCCTTTATCCGGAAGCGGTTTTTCAGAGCAGTTTTCCTCTAGATTTATTAAGGCAAACCTGCTGGCATTCCAAAGCTTGTTCATAAAGAGGCGGTAGGTTTCAATTTTGTTTGTGCTTAATAGAATATCCCGCCCCTGAACAGTCAACGCCGCAAGGGTGAGACGAAGAGCATCTGCTCCGTATTTATCGATCATTGTGAGGGGGTCTATGACGTTCCCCTTTGATTTACTCATCTTCTGGCCTTCCTCATCACGGATAAGGGCATGTATGTAGACCTCTTTGAAAGGCTCGTTTTCCATAAACTCAAGACCCATCATAATCATGCGGGCTACCCAGAAGAAGATGATATCAAAGGCTGTTACCAGTAAGGATGTAGGATAGAAATAATTGAGTTCTTCGGTTTTCTCTGGCCACCCCAGAGTGGAAAAAGGCCACAGAGCGCTGCTGAACCACGTATCAAGAACGTCCTCGTCCTGTTGGATGCGAGCGCTTCCACATTTTTCACAATGGGTAGGATCTTCTTCAGAAACAGTTATGTGACCGCATTCCGCGCATGTCCATGCCGGGATACGATGGCCCCACCATAGCTGGCGCGATATGCACCAGTCACGAATGTTTTCCATCCATTGGTAGTAGATTTTTTGCCATTGTTCAGGAATCCATGTGATATCTCCCTTTTCCACGGCTTCAATCCCCGCGTCTGCTAATGGCTTGGCTTTAACGAACCACTGTTCAGAAAGATAGGGCTCTACTACGGTGTGACAACGGTAACAGTGGCCGACAGAATGGTCGATCTCTTCTATCTTTTCTATGAGGCCCTGAGCTTTAAGATCTTCCACAGCTCGTTCCCGTGCTTCTAAAATAGAAAGCCCTTTATAGGCGGGGGCATTTTCATTCATGAATCCGTCGGCATCGATAACCTGAATTTGCTCGAGGTTGTGCCGTTGACCTACTAAGAAGTCGTTAGGGTCATGGGCAGGCGTTATTTTCACGCAGCCAGTTCCAAATTCCGGATCGACCATGATATCTTCAATAATGGGCACTTCTCGATCTGTAAGAGGTACACAAACCTTCCTTCCTATCATGTGGCGGTACTTTTCGGCCCGAGGATGAACTGCAATAGCAACGTCCCCTAAAATAGTTTCAGGGCGGGTTGTTGCTACAAGAAGATACCCTTCTCCTTCTACAAAGGGATATTTCACATAATAAAGGCAGCCTTTCAGATCTTCATGCTCAACCTCAATGTCGGAAAGAGCCGTATGGCAGCGTGGGCACCAGTTAATGATGTAGCGCCCCTTGTAAATAAGGCCTTTTTTATAAAGTCTGACAAAAACAGTTCGTACGGCCTGGGAGAGACCTTCGTCGAGAGTAAACCGTTCTCTTTCCCAATCACATGAGTTCCCTAGCTTCTTCATCTGTTCTATGATTCTGCTTCCGTATTCTTCTTTCCATTCCCAAACCTTGTTGACAAATTCTTCCCTGCCCAGATCGTGTCTCGATATGCCATCTTTTGCAAGTTCCCGCTCTACCACATTCTGTGTGGCAATACCAGCGTGGTCTGTACCAGGCAGCCACAGAACATTAAAACCGTTCATCCGTTTATATCGACAAACGATGTCCTGAAAAGTATTGTTGAAAGCATGCCCCATATGAAGGGAGCCGGTAACGTTCGGAGGCGGTATGACTATTGAAAAGGCTTCTTTCGTTGTGTCAACTTCAGCATGGAAGAGCCCTGACTCTAACCACCATGAATACCATTTATCCTCAATGGGCGTTGGATCGTAAGTCTTTGCTATTTCTTTTGTACGGATTGCCATTGAAAGTCTCCCCTCCATTATTTCTATATCGGTAAACTTATCTGAAAATTAAAATCAAGTATTTACCCTCTATTAAGATATTGTGTCAGAAATTGACGGAATTCTCCTACTCCTGACTTGTCCTGAGCTGAAACTATAAAGGGAACTTCTATGGATTTGAGTCCCTTCCTGATATAAGAATGCAGCATCCCCTTATGTCGCCCCTTCGAAATCTTGTCGGCTTTTGTAAATACAACAAGGGATGGAATGCCTATTTGAGAAATCCATTCTTGCAGCTCTTGATCGTTTTTCAGCAAACCGTGGCGAAAATCTACCAAATGAACAAGAAGCTGCAATGTTTCTCTTTGTGTAATGTATTGTTCAATTAGCTTTGCCCATTTTTCTTTTTCTTTGAAGCCTCGGGCTGCGTATCCATAGCCTGGAAGATCCACTAGAAAAAAGTCAACTTCCGCTTCTATTTTGTAGAAGTTGACACTTCTGGTTTTTCCTGGCGTAGAACCGACATGAGCTAATTTCCGTTCCATAAGGGCATTAAGCAACATTGATTTGCCTACATTCGAACGCCCCACAAAAGCCACCTCAGGAAGAGTCTGGGGTGGAAACTGGTCTTCTTTAAATGCAGTCATTGCGAGCTGTGCTTTCCAGCGCTGAGCCATTTCTACCTCCGCTCCAGAGCTATGTCAAAAACTTCTGACACATTGTCAACAAAATAGAAGGAGAGCCCCTTAGTGACCCACTGCTCCATTTCCTCTACATCTATGCGGTTGGCGCCAGGAATAATAATGTTGCTAATTTTTTGACGTTTTGCAGCCAGAATCTTTTCTCGAATGCCCCCTACCGGCAGAACTTTTCCCTGAAGAGAGATTTCACCCGTCATTGCTATCCCTGGAAGCACCTGTCTGCTGCTCAAAGCTGAAAGCATGACTACAGCCATGGTTATGCCTGCAGATGGCCCATCTTTTGGAATTGCTCCCTCTGGAACATGAATATGTATATCCTGGTTTTTCCAGTTTATGTGGTCCAGACCTAGTTCGGCGCTACGGGCTCGCAGAAAGCCAAGAGCCGTCTGAGCTGATTCCTGCATAATATTCCCCAAATTGCCAGTGAGTATAATATCGCCCTTTCCAGACATGGCAACGGCTTCGATAACGAGGACATCTCCGCCGCTTTCAGTCCATGCAAGACCCACAACCGTGCCTTTTTGTTTGTTTTGAGGAAGCTGCACATCGTAGAGCCGTGGCGCTCCCAAATAATCCTTCAGGTCTTTTACCCCTATTGTAATCTTTTTAAGGGTAGAGTCTTTTCCCTCTCTTACTATTTTAAGCGTTACCTTTCTACAGAGAGTGGCCAGGCTCCTTTGAAGATTGCGAACTCCTGCTTCCCGCGTGTAATCCCTAATAGTTTTCTCCACTGTTTTCGAAGTAATGCTTATCATTTTGTCTGTCAATCCATGTTCTTTGAACAGCTTAGGCAGCAGATGCTTCTTCGCTATGTGAATTTTTTCTTCGGCAACATACCCCGGCAATCGGATAACTTCCATTCTGTCCAGCAATGGTGCAGGGATAGTATGGGTTACATTGGCAGTAGTGATAAAAATTACATTGCTCAGGTCAAATGCCGATTCGATATAATGATCAGTAAAATTGCTATTTTGCGCCGGATCAAGAACCTCTAAAAGAGCTGATGCGGGATCGCCTCTAAAATCCTGTCCGATCTTATCGATCTCATCCATTAGCATAATAGGATTTTTAGTGCCAGCTTGTCTCATTTTCTGTATGATTCGCCCTGGTTGAGCTCCCACGTAGGTTCGGCGATGACCGCGTATTTCCGCTTCATCCCGTACTCCGCCAAGAGAAAAGTTAACAAAGCGGCGTCCAAGGGCCCGCGCTATGGATTGCGCGAGAGAAGTTTTTCCTACTCCAGGAGGTCCTACAAAACAGAGAACCTGTCCTTTCGCCTCTTTTCCTGCCAATTGACGAACCGCCAAAAACTCAAGAATGCGTTCTTTAACCTTTACAAGGCCATAATGATCTTCATCGAGTATTCTTTGTGCCTTTGTAATATCCAGGTTTTCTTCTGTATAGGTATTCCAAGGTAATGCCAGAAGCCAATCCAGGTAGGTACGTAATACACTGGCTTCAGAAGAAATAGGAGGCATTTTTGAGAGCCTGTCAACTTCAATACGGGCTTTCTTGCAGACTTCTTCCGGCATCTCAGATTCTGCTATTTTTTTAAGAAGATTTTCTGTTTCTGATGAAAAATCCTCTTCTCCCAGTTCCGTTTGAATGATTTTCAGTTGCTCTCTAAGGTAATATTCACGGTGCCCCTTTTCCATTTTTTGACGTACTTGTTCCTGTATCGATTGCTCTAGCTCCATCAGCTCTATTTCTTCCATCAAAATTTTGATGAGAAGCTTAATATATTTTTCTGGATTAGTGATACTCAATAGTTTTTGTTTCTTTTCTGTTTTTATTTTCAAATGAGACGCAACCACATCTGCAATATCGCAGGGGTGCTCAATGTTTGCAAGTGAAACGATAACCTCTTTTGGAATTTTTGCATTTATTGACACGTACTTTTCGAAAAGCTCAAGAACACTCCGTTTCAGCGCTTCCATGTTTTCTGGAAGTGCTGAAACCCACTGCACGATTGCAATATTACCCTGAAAGGTTTCTTCGTCTTCAAAAAATTCCCTGATACGCCCCCGCTGTTTTCCTTCTACAAGAATTTTTACTGTGCCATCGGGGATGCGAATCATTTGAAGCACTTTGCATAGTGTTCCTATGGTGTAGATATCTTCAGACATAGGTTCTTCTGTTGTTAAATCTTTTTGAGCTACAACAAAAAGGGGTTTATCTTCAATACTTGCTTTTTCAATCGTTTTTAATGAGCGGGGTCTTCCTATATATAGAGGGACTATGACCCCTGGGAAAAGAACAAGATCACGTACAGGCAGAATATAACATCGTTCTGCCTGTACCGATTCCGTTATTGTCACTTATGCTACCTCCTCTTGCCCCTTAATTTTTATTATGGGAGAAGCTCCTTTTTCGACCACTTCTTTTGTAATAATAATCTTCTCCACTTCATTGGAGCGTGAAGGTATTTCATACATAAGATCAAGCATGAGATATTCCATGATGGATCTTAGGCCACGTGCGCCGGTGTTTTTCTTGCGCGCCTCTTTCGCTATGGCCTTGATAGCGTCCTGTTCGAAGAAAAGTTTCACACCCTCTATTTCAAAGGTTTTTTGATATTGCCGGATCAGAGCATTCTTGGGCTCCACAAGAATACGAGCCAGGGCATCATCATCTAATTCTTCGAGCGGAACAACAACGGGAAGACGTCCTATGAGTTCGGGGATAAATCCAAAAGCCATAAGGTCTTCAGGCTGCACCTGACGCATTAGCTCATAGTTTCGGTGCTCTTTCACGCTGAGAATATCCCCGCCAAAACCAATCATCTTCTTATTGACTCTTCGCCCTATAACCTCTTCAATTCCTGCAAAGGCCCCGCCGCAGATAAAAAGGATATTAGACGTATCCATCTGTATGAAGTCCTGGTATGGATGTTTTCGTCCGCCCTTAGGAGGAACATTGGAAAGTGTCCCTTCCAGAATCTTTAACAATGCCTGTTGTACCCCTTCTCCAGAAACGTCTCGTGTTATCGAAGCAGACTCAGACTTTCGTGTTATCTTATCAAGCTCATCTATGTAGATAATTCCTCGCTCCGCCGCTTGAATATCATAGTCTGCGGCCTGCAAAAGGCGAACAAGAATATTTTCTACGTCTTCACCCACGTATCCGGCTTCAGTAAGGGTTGTAGCGTCGGCCATGGCAAAGGGAACATTCAATTTTTTGGCTAGGCTTTGTGCTAAAAGGGTTTTGCCAGAACCTGTTGGCCCTATAAGTAAGACATTGCTCTTTTGCAGCTCAATGTCATCATTCTCTTCGCTCATGGTGCTAATTCGCTTAAAATGATTGTATACGGCTACGGAAAGGATTTTTTTTGCGTCTTCCTGTCCAATAACGTACTGGTCGAGAAACTTCTTAACCTCAGCGGGTTTAGGAGTGTCTTTTAAGGACACGTTGAAAACGTCGCTTCCCTTGACAGAGTCGCCGCCAACTTCATCATTTAGAATTAGATTGCACAAGTGGATGCACTCATCGCAAATGTAGACACCTGGCCCAGCGATAAGTTTTCTTACCTCATTTTGTTCCTTCCCGCAAAAAGAACAACGCAGGGTGCCTTTATTTTCCCCTTTACCTTTGTCTTCAAATTTAAACATACACAAACCTCCTTAAAGCCGGGGGCGTGAAACAGAAAGAAGGGAGCACCAATACACGGGCTCCCTTGTCGAAATCCGCAGGCAGAAACTCTGGGAAAATCTAAACTCTAGATTCGATGACCTTATCGATGATGCTGTATTCAAGCGCTTCTGCAGCTGACATGTAAAAGTCTCTGTCCGTATCAGCCTTAATTCTTTTTCGAGTTTGCCCCGTGTGTTTGACAAGTATATCATTGATCTTTTCTCTAATCTTGAGAATTTCTTTTGCATGAATTTCAATATCTGTCGCTTGTCCATGAGCGCCTCCAAGGGGCTGATGGATCATAACTCTTGCGTTAGGCAGAGCGATCCGTTTACCAGGCGCACCTCCTGCGAGAAGTACAGCAGCCATGCTTGCTGCCTGTCCAATGCAGATCGTGGATACAGGACTTTTGATATATTGCATCGTGTCGTAGATAGCAAGTCCAGAAGAAATCACTCCTCCAGGGCTGTTGATATAAAGATGTATATCTTTATCTGGGTCTTCGCTTTCAAGAAAAAGAAGCTGGGCAACAACAGTGTTTGCTATGGGATCATCAATTTCTTGTCCCAAAAAGATAATCCTATCTTTTAGAAGACGGCTGTAAATATCATACGCCCGCTCCCCTCTTCCAGACTGTTCTATAACCATAGGTATAAGCATGTATTTTCACCACCTATCTTACTAATACTTCAAAGACAGATCGTTCTATTCGGCCTGTTCTGCGATGTCCTCTTCAGTGTTTTTTTCCAAGGACGAAAATTTTTCCACTTCTTTAATGGAAACTTTGCTCAAAAGCTCTTTCGTTGTCTTTTTGTAACGGATCCGGCTCCCCATTTCCATAACTCTGTTCTGATCTTTAAATACTGATCTCAACAAAGTATCGGTGCTTATATTATACGCTGTTGCAAGGGGTTCTACTTCAGATTCAAAGTCCTCTTTTTCAATGGAAATATCAAAGGATTCTGAAAGAGCATCGAGAACAAGATACTGACGAACTGCCCGCTCTGCCTGGTCTTTAACTCTGCTTTCATAATCTTCCAGTTCCATTCCAGATTCTGCTAAAATTTCTTCCATGGTCTTGTTAAATCTTTTTTGCGCATTTTCAGTGTCTTCCTTTTTAATATGCTCAATCTGTCGATTAATCAAAGTTTCTGGAAGCTCAACTTCCGTTTTATCTGCCACTTTTGCAACAGCTGCATTTTCAGCCATGGTATCGCTTTCTTGGGTCATGCGGTCCACCAGGCGATTCTTTACCTCTTCACGAAAAGCTTCTTCACTGTCTACAGAATGCCCTAAGGTCTTTTCAAAGAAAGCCGCTTCCAATGGCGGTAATTTCTTTACCTTTATTTCTTTGATAGACATATCGTACCGAATCTCTCTTCCCGCAACCTCTGGATCAGCATAGTCCTCTTCTACCTGAACAGTTGCTTCAACTTTTTCGTTGGCGACATGCCCTTTTAGTGCCTCTTTAATTCCAGGTCTCAAATCCTGAAGGCCAAGATCTACATTGACTGTTGCCGGTTCATGGGATTTTATAATTTCCCCTTCTTCGTCAAGAACGTTTGTAACGTATTCTATTTCCACAACATCGTCATCTTCTACGGCCCGGTCAACTTTTTCGTGTTCCGCATTTTGTTTCTGCATGTTCTTGATTGCTTCATCCACCATTTCGTCAGTGACGTTAACCTTTAATTTTTCTATCTCAATGGTTTCAAGCTCAGGCAGTTTAACTTCAGGCGCAACCTCAAAAGTCAAAGTGAGAAGAACATCCTTTCCCTCTTCGAGCTTTTCTATTTCCATTTCTGGCTGGTCGATAAGGTCTAATTCATAATCTTTAACGATCTGGTCAATGGTATCAGGCATAATAGATTCAAGGGCTTCTATAAGGATACCCTCTTTTCCAACTCTCATCTCCAAAATATTACGAGGGACTTTCCCCTTTCGGAAGCCTGGAACATTTATTTTCTGGGTCAGTTCACGAACAGTCATATTTATGCTTTTTTGAAATTCTGTGACCTCTAACTCTACCTTTATAGTGACGAAATTCTTTTCCTGAGATACAAGCTCGGATCTCATACTTTAGCAACCCCTTTCAACTGGCAGACGACATGCCGTAGTATAGCACATTAAAAAGTACAAACTTAGAAGGGCAGACCCAAAGAAATTTTCAGGTCTGCCTTTTTAAACCGCTATGCATTGTACATGTTTCCTTTACGAATTGTAAAGATATAGCTAAAAATTTTATAACAAAAATAAAAAGGCAGCACGGGTTAAAGTGCTGCCTTTATTCCCATCGAAATAGAAGAATGCTGGATAAATAAACTAGATTTTTTCTACGTTAGCCGCTTGCTCGCCTTTAGGCCCCTCTACGATCTCAAAAGAGACCCTTTGGCCTTCCTCGAGGGTTTTGAAGCCTTCGGTCTGAATTGCGCTGAAATGAACAAAAATGTCTTTGCCTTCGTCGGTAGTGATGAAGCCATACCCTTTTGACGCATTAAACCATTTGACTGTTCCCTGAGTTGTCAAAATACTGCCTCCTAAAATTTTAAGCTTGTATTACTGATGGCGCCTATCAGCACCGTTACAATAAAGTATTTACAAATGACTGTCAAGTATTCGTAAATACAGTTTTTATGGAATATTAACGTTGTTAAGAAAACGCTCCAGCAGTTTTTGTGCAATTTCTTTTTTGAAGGCTGAAGATTTGCGTGGATTGATGTTCTTCATGGCTTCTTCTCCTGCTTTAAAGACAAGATCTGGCCTTCAATGAACTTTTCAACAGCGTGCAACCGTTCAAAAAAAGCAGACATGCTTTCTGCTGCCATAGGAACGAAGTTTGTAAAAGAACGTCGCATATAGTTCTTTTTACTTCCACCACGGGAATCCCTCCCTTTTTGCGGAGGAAAAACGCTTATGGAGTTTTTCAGCAACCAGGCGTACATTGTTAAAAATGAGCCCCTCGTTAAGAGAAGAGAATGACCCGTCCTTCCATAATATATTTCCATTGCACATGGTTAAATAAGCATGACTTCGTTGAGCACCATGAATAAGATGCCCCATAATGTTGGATTCATGGATGGGTGTTACAGGCTTGTAGTTGAGAACGGTGATGTCGGCCGGCTCGTCATGAGCAAACACTCCCTGGAAGCCCCACGTATTTCTTTTAACGAGGCGGGACCAGCCCCAGAAGGTCCTTTCAAGGCGCTCAAAAGGCTCTGGTGCGTCCTTTGCTGTAATGGCATAGTTTCGCAAAGAAGCCAAAATATCTGGTGACATGCCGTCTGTTCCTATGACAAATTTTGTAATCCGTTGGCGGTTCATTTCTCCCACTCTGTTGTTTTCATTAGAATCAGGATTCGTAACCACCCACGGAGAAATGTTTTTCAGAATAGCATAATCATCCTCTGTTAAATGGATGCAGTGGATGAGAAGAGAATCCCGGCTCAAAAGATTAAAGGATGCAAGACGATGGATTGGTCCCCTATATCCTAACTGCTGACAATAGGCAAGGTCCTCTTCCCCTTCTCCGCAATGAATATGAATGTGAAGATTGCGGGGTTTTGCCTCCTTTACCTTTCTAAGAGTATCTTCAGAAAGGGTAAAATTCGCATGAAGGCCTAACATTCCATGGAGAAATGGATCCCTCTGATGGCTTTCCCAAAAAGATATATTCTCTTCAAGTTGCTGGTCTATGGTGTTTTTCCCGGCCCTGTCCGAAATCTCGAAAGAGAGTACCCCCCTAATTCCAGCCTCTCTAAAAGCGCGGCCAATTAAACTGAGACTTCCTCTAATGTGTCCCAAAGACGCATGGTGGTCAAAGATTGTTGTAATACCGCATTGTATTGAACGCAAAATACCGTATAACGCTGAAAAATAAATAGACTCCTCGTCAAGTAGATAATCAAGGGGCCACCACAGATTTTCCAGGATTCCCAGAAAAGACGTAGTTTCTCCACGAGGGCGTAATCCAACGGCAAGTGACGAGTAAAGGTGATGATGAAAGTTGGTCATTCCTGGGACGATAAGTCGTCCTTCAACGTCTATTACGGGGGTATCGGGCCATTTGCGCCTCATGGATTCACATGTTGCAACCTCTGCTATTTTGCCATTCACTATGAGAAGAGCCCCGGAGGGATAAAAAATATCACCGTCTGTAAGAGGGCCGTTGGCTATGATCTGTTTCTTCATCATAAAATCACCCTCTTATGCCTTTTTAGTGCGACTAAAACTTTTTCAGGGGTAAAAGGAAGATCATAAAGCCTGACTCCGACTGCATCGTATATGGCGTTAGCAATGGCAGGTGCCGTGCCATTGATCCCTATTTCGGCTGCAGATTTTGCCCTATACGGACCATCTACATCACATGAACTTACAGGGCGTCCGTTAAGAAGAACAGTGCAGCAGACACAGCTGCTCTCACTGCAGCCACAGTGAACTTCAGTGTGTTTTGCTGACCTTAAAAGATCAAGAAGGATCGTTTCATCTGTAAAATTAAGTTCTCTCTTTTTCCCATTTATGACGAAGGTCCCGTTCATTGCTACTCCCCTCCCCTAACTCGAGGCCACCTTCTGTCAAGTTTTCGAATTCTCTTTGAATGTCCAAGGCTTTGCGAAGACGTGCCAATCCCTGTCTTTCAGCTTTCCCACCCTTAAATTTTTGAGTCGTCTCCTCAATTCTATCCTGAAGGGAAACCACATTAAAATCTTTAACTATTTTGTCTGCAAGGTAGACAATCTTGGCTTCTAGAGATGCTTCTTCAGGAAGGTCCATATGGTGCTTAACGATCTCTGCTACTTCATCGAATCCAAAATTCGCAAGAAAAGCGCTGCCAACAATATCATGCTTGGGGGATTCACGGCAGATATCGTGTAAAAGGGCGGCTCTTTCTGCTAATAAAAAGCGGCAGGGCTGAAAAGAAGAAATAGAGAGGGCAATATGGCGAGCCATCTGTTCCACAACGCGGCAATGTTCTATGATCTTCTGAGGTGTCTGCGCCAGACGAAAAAGTTCTTCGCATTCCTCTAGTGTAGGGATATTACGTGCGCTCCATGCCCGTTGTGCTTTTCGATAATCGTCAGGAGTATCTATGTCAAGATGGATAAAGTGGTCTGGAATGTTGATTTGCATAAAAGAATCAGCATACTGTTGCAAGAGCCCCGCTAAGCCCCTATATCCAGACCACGCCAGAATAGAAGGCACTAATTTTGCTGATATAAGAGGCGGGTGTCCCTTTTCCCCCTTTAAAACTGGGGAAAGAACGCTTAAAGAATCTTTCCAGTGTTCACAAAGAAAACGAATGGTGCTTGGGCGTACCAGGGGAATATCTGAAGGGTGTAGAAAAAAGGCTGTAATGTCAGAAGGCAGGGATCGGATGCCCTTCAGCACCGAGCTGTACATGCCTTTTTCATAGTCTTCATTATAGACTACAGAGCAGGCAAGTCGTGAGCATTCTCTTTCAACATGTTCTCGATAGGCGCCCGTTACAACGAAAACACGAAAAACACGGGCAACTCTATATGTTGTTACAAGGCGGCTTAGCATGTTTTGCTTTTCTATAGTGAGCAGAGGTTTACATTGCTTCATGCGGGTAGATGCGCCTGCTGCCAATATAACAGCTGCAAATTCAGGGGTTGTGTTAGACATGCATCCCTCCTGGAAGGTTATGATTTATTTATCATTATACGGAGTCCATATAGTGAAGACAATAGAAACTTTTAATTATTCCCAGCATATTACGAAAAAATGATTAAAATTTTACATGTAATCTCATCAGACGTTAATGAGCTCTTTTGATGTAGAATGGTCAAAAGGTCTATATTTCTTAAGTTAAGTATCAAGGGGGGGAATACACATGGTGGTAATACTTTCGATTCTTCTTCTCGTCGCTCTTATCGTTTTTTGGGTAGTTTCCATATACAACAGACTTGTACGAATGTCTAACTTGAAGAATGAGGCGTGGAGCGGCATTGATGTGCAGCTTAAGAGGCGGTTTGATCTCATCCCTAACCTCGTGGAAACAGTAAAAGGATACGCAACTCATGAGAAAGAGGTTTTTGAACGGGTTACAGAAGCGCGGGCGGCTATCACTAGAGCACATACAGTGAGCGAACGGGCGGAGTCGGAAAACATGCTTACCGGCGCCCTCAAAACCCTCTTTGCAGTAGCGGAGAACTACCCTGCCCTTCAGGCAAGCTCGAACTTTCATCAGCTTCAGGAGCAGTTAACCTCCCTGGAAAACGATATACAAATGGCTCGCCGGTATTATAACGGGGCTGCAAGGGATTATAACATTGCCATTGAAACCTTTCCTGCTGTGCTCGTTGCAAAAAGATTTGGCTATGAGAAAGCGGATTATTTTGAAACTGCTGAGGAAGAGCGAACAACACCGAAGGTGTCCTTCTAATTCTTTGCGGTCTGGGAGGCTTCGCCATGAAGAGTTTTCACCGGCTTTTTTTGCTCATCTTTTTGTTTTTAATTTTTCTTACAAACTCTGCTGGAGCAGAGGAAGTCATTCTATCGTTTTCTTCTTATGCGACTGTCAAGGTAGATGCCTCCCTCGAGGTTCGTGAGGATATCACTGTATGGGCAGAGGGAAAACAAATTCAACGGGGAATTTACCGAGATTTCCCAACGATCTACAGAGATACTTCTGGCAAAATCGTTAGGGTAGGTTTTTTTGTTAAAGGAGCTTTGCTTAACGGCAAGAAAGTTCCATACAGAACAGAATCCCGCTCTAACGGCGTTCGTATTTATCTTGGCGATCCCAATAGAAGAGTTCCCTTTGGAGAACAAACTTACTCTCTTATCTATGTAACTACTGGTCAGGTTGGTTTCTATGAAAAACATGATGAGCTTTACTGGAACGTTACCGGTAATGATTGGGGTTTCCCCATACGAAAGGTGCGATTTTCCATTTCCCTTCCCCAAAAGGTGTCTTTTTCATCAGTGGACATTTATACGGGATATCAAGGGGCCACGGGAAAAGATGCTCAGCTCCTTTCTGATGGATCGGTGCAGACAACAAGAAGCCTTGCTCCCAGAGAAGGGCTGACTGTGGCCTATACATGGCCGAAAGGTATTGTAACCCCGCCTAACCCCCTCTTGAGATACACTTTTTTTGATAGATATGGAATCTGGTTTTTCATCGGCGCCCCCCTGCTTTTATTGGCATATTATGCTGCAGCGTGGCATCGTTGGGGAAATGACCCTCCTCGAAAACCAGTCATCCCCCTTTTTACACCTACCAAAGGGATTGGCCCAGGGTTTATGAGATATGTGAAACGTCTGGGCATGGATAACGCCTGTTTTACGGCAGAAATACTTAATCTTGCTGTGAGGGGCTTTATAGTGATAGAAGAATTGACCTTCGAAGAATCGGTAAAACGACTTGGCCTTTTAGGAAACAGCGATTTGATGAAGAAAGTCGTATCTTTTTCTTCTTCTTTAGCTGGGAAACGATACTCGCTGAAGCTAAATCAGGAACAGCTTTCCCGAAAAAAACGCTCCATTGAAGAGGACATTCTTATTTCCGCTCTTTTTGATGAAGGCAGAATCGAGCTCCTTCTCAGACAGAACAACCATAAGATTCTCAGCAGAGCCAGAACTAAACTGTTGAAATACTATCGACAGGCCGCCAAACCTCTTTTTTCAAAGAATACCTTACCATGGGCGGCAGGATTTATTATTCCTGCCATTATTTATCTGTTGCTTGGGTGGGGCGGCCAGGCAGAAATGGCTGTTTTTTCTGTAGCAGGAACGTTTATATTTTCCATAGTAGGGTCTGTTATTCTGTCAGTCTGGAATATTTGGAGGGAAAGAGGGCAAATCATGAAGAAAATCTTTGCCACACTCTTCCCAATCTTATTCTTTGCAGGCATCGCTCAATTTTTCTTTCTTGGGCTGAACAAAAAGAGTTGGTACATACTTATTCCCATATTAGCGACTGTTGTTATGATTCTCCTCTTTCGCAAGCTTATGACAATTCGCTCAGAGAAAGGAAATGACGTTCTAGGGGAAGTTGACGGGCTTGCCATGTATATGGGCACTGCTGAGCGTTATCGTCTTGAAATGTTCCACCCTCCACAGGAAACACCTGAAATATTCGAACGCTTGCTCCCTTACGCCTTTGCCCTTGACACAGCTGATACCTGGGCGAACCGATTCGATAGTATTCTCCAAGAAAGCGACTATCACCCTGAGTGGTATACGGGAACAGATATCTCCGACCTTTACACTGGCAGAGCAATGGCTAATATGGCTTCCTCCATTGCTTCATCCATAGCGTCGGCTTCCGTTGCTCCCGGCTCAAAAAGCGGGAGTGGCGGCAGAGGCCTTTCCGGAGGCGGCGGGGGTGGCGGGGGCGGTGGGGGCTGGTAATGCTTTTTTCTATCGATTGATAAGGTCAAGAACTTTGCGTTCCTCATTTACGATTTCGAATTCGTTTTGGGCTCTTTTCTTTTGTCCCAATGCCTCGTATACTCGTGCACGCTCATATCTTATCGCAGTGAGCTACTCTCTGGGCCTGCCTTTTTTTCGTCCAAGGGCTGTAGTCAGAGTGTTACGTGCTAAAGTATGGTATCCAAGATAATAGAGGGCCTTCCCCCTGTAAAACAACAAAGCACTGTGCAGGGCTGTCTCGTTCTCAACATTATTGCTTAGGGCTACAATTTCTTTATAAATACCATGAGATTTTTCTTCTCTTTCAGAAGCATCTGCGAGCAATTCGGCTAATGAAAGACGAAAGGCTATATCATTTGGGGATTCATCTACGATTTTTCTCAACAACATGATGGCTTCGTCATGCTTCGCCAGTCGTTGCTTGGCTTCTATTAAAGCAAGATACAGACCTCTATTATCGGGCCATATCTCCACTTGCATCTCTTCTGTTAAAGGTAAGTATAGGGACATATAGATGCCAATTTTTTTAAAAAGAGATCCGAGAAGGTCAATTTTGTTCTGCACGTGGTGAAAAGCAATAATGGCTTGTTGGGGATTGTCGTTGTTCAGGAGAATGAGGCCGGCCATAAAAGCTGAGTCAGGAAGGTTTAATGACTTTTGAAAACAAGCTAAAGCTCTCTTTTCATCTTTTTCCAAAAAGGCCTTTAGCCCGTCAACAAAGTTTTCTTCTGATTTAGGTAAAAAAAGCCTGCTTAAAAAATTGAGGGTTAGCTTCTTTTTGATAATTTCTTCTCGTGTAAGAGATTCATACTGAGGTGTTGCTGGTTTTTTGGATTTTGGTGAAGCTCTTTTTTTACCTGAGTGTAAGGTTGTGTAGTAAAGCCCTGTCCCGGGCAACCCAATTGTAGTTCTAGTGCCGCGTCGTCCAAGGGTTACTTTTGCCCCCTTGGGGCCTAAAGAGGCCGAAATTCCTGTTTTGCTCAAATTAATGGCAATGCCAGGAGCAATCCTGAAACGTCTAAAAAAACGGAAGCCCATTTCATCTCCTCCCTTTAATGTTTTTAACATAGCACATCCCATCCAGTCATTCAACCTCGCTAAAGTGGAAGGGCTAATACATCTTCAGGGTCGATAAGCAGCCCCACTCTGCTTCCCTCTGGGAAAATAGTGCTGTCGTGACTATAGGGTACAAAGGCATGGACAAGCTGACCTGATTTAATCTCAATATTGTACTCTATCCTATCCCCTACGAAAACTGAGCTAAGAACTTGCCCGCTCAGCATTGATTTTTCAGACTGTCCCAGGCTTACAGCTTCGGGTCTTACGATGAGCGCCACTTCATCTCCTATTTTAAAACTACAGTTAGATTTGTAGTTAACTGTTACGATGCGATTATAGATAAAAACATCTATTTTTTCTTCTGAAAGGGCTTCAACCTGTCCTTTGAAAATATTGGCCTGGCCGATAAAATCGGCGACAAAAAGGGTGGCTGGATTGGCATATAGCTCAAAAGGAGCAGCGACCTGTTCTATTTTCCCTTTGTTCAAAACTACAATCCGGTCAGCTATGGTAAGGGCCTCTTTCTGATCATGGGTAACATGGATACACGTTATTCCAAGTTTTTTCTGGATCTTCCGGATCTCTGCCCTCATATATATTCTTAGTTTTGCATCCAGATTGGAAAGGGGCTCATCCATAAGAAGAACCCTGGGGTCAATAACGAGAACTCGCGCTAAAGCTACACGCTGCTGTTCCCCCCCCGAAAGCTGGTGAGGAAAGCGCTCATCTACTCCAATTAATCCCACCAGATTTAAGACCTCTTTGACCTTTAGCTCCGCTTCTTTGCGAGAAAGTCCCCTCACTTTCAGACCGTAGGCAACATTGTCAAAAATACTCATGTGGGGAAAAAGGGCGTAGTTTTGAAAAACAAAGCCGATGTCTCTTTTGTTCACTGCCAGATGTGTAATGTCTCGTCCTCCTATTAGCACTTGCCCCTCAGTAGGTTTTTCAAAGCCGGCGATCATTCTGAGGATCGTGGTCTTGCCGCAACCGGAAGGACCCAGAAATGTTATCAGTTCGCCCGCATCTATGTCGAGGTGGACATCATCTACTGCTTTAAAAGATTCCTTTCCTTTGGTGAATATCTTTGTTAAATGGGTGAGAGAAATAGAAAGAGACATTCGCTATGGCCTCCTTGTCTGGCAGACATAATCAGGATAGGCTATACGAAACATAACAGATATAATCCCGATAGCTATAAAAACTATAAGCACAAGAACCACAGAGAATGCTGCAGCTTGTGCAAAGAGCAGTTCAGTAATACACTCCAGAATACGAATGGTCAACAGGCTCCAGCGGACAGATACTAAAAAAATAGTAGCACTTACCGCTGTCATGGAAACAACAAACAGATAGCGCATTCCTGTTGTGACAGCAGGAATGATCAGCGGGAGAGTGACTCTAAAAAAGGTCGTCAGCCTGGATGCGCCAAGACTAAGAGATGCTTCTTCCATAGACTTATCAATTTGTTGCAGCGATGCTATTGTAGCTCGAATTCCAGTGGCATCATAGCGAAAGACGCAAAGGGCTACAATAATAGACATTGTTCCTGTTAAAACAATTGGACCAGAGTTAAAGGCGATGACATAAGCTATTCCGATCACTGTTCCTGGTAAAACGTAGTTTAGAAGCGAAGTAAACTCCAGAGTCTTGCGCCAGGGAAGGTCTTTCAGGCTCACAAGATATCCTATAGCAACGCCTATTACGCTGCCAACAAGTGTAGAAGCAATTGCAATGATAACCGTATCTTTAACTGCCTTTAGCCCCACAGTAAAAACATAAACATAATTTTCAAGAGTAAAACTATTGTCTACACCCCAGACATTAACTAAGGAACCCAGAAATATAATGGAATACAGAAAAATGATAAAGATCGTTACTAAAAAAATAAAAGCCAAAATAAGAATTTCAATAAAACCACTGGCTCCCTTGGGAGTAGTACGAATTCCTACCTTCCCAGTTACCGTAACGTAACTGCGGCGTTCTACCCAGTAGTGCTGTAAAAGATAGACCAAAACTGCTGGTATCAACAATACAAATGAAATAGCCGCTCCCCCACGCAAGTCATACATTCCAGTTATCTGAAGGTATGCCTGCGTGGTCAGCACAGGAAATGTATGACCAGCCATAACGAGGGGGGTGGCAAAATCTGCCAATGAGCTGCCAAAAAGAAGTAAAAAGGCATTAGCCAGGCCTGGGGCACTGAGAGGCAAAGTAACCGTGCGAAATGTTCGCCACCGTGAGCTGCCCATGCTCATAGCCGCATCCTCCAAATTAGGATCAATAGCCCTAAGTACGGCAGCCAGAGTTAAGAAAGCTACGGGAAAGTACGTCAGCGTTTCAGCTATCCACGTTCCCAAGAATCCATATATGTTGAAATCCGGTATGCCCAAAAAGTTTAACAGCAGTCCATTCGGCCCCAGCACCAGGGTGAGAGCGATACTGCTCGTAAAAGGAGGGGAAACAAAAGGCAGAACAACTACAGCTCCAATAAACCACTTGATAAAAACAGGTAAAGAAAGCCTGGTCTCCGCGAAGGCGAAAATGAAGCCTACCAGGGTTCCGCCTGCCGCTACGGAAGTTGCCAAAATAAGACTGTTAAAAAAAGCCTTGCGGTTGTACCAGTTTGTAAACACCTGTGTAAAGTTGGTAAAGCTGGCAGCCCCATCGATGGTAAAGACCATGTACATGAGGCGTGCCAGAGGATATAGTACAAAAAGGCCCAATAGGGCCCATAACACCATCATAAAAGGCGTTAATGGGAGATCGAGCCTTTTCGTAAGCTTATTGTTATTTGAGAACTTCATCGACCCAGCGCTCCACCAGCCGATCGCGGTTTTCCCCGGCCCATTTAATATCTAGCGGCAGCACATTCACCTTTGACATATCTAAACCAGGATTAGAAATTTGTACTTCAGGATTGCTGGGAATCAGATTGATTTGACTCTTTTCGTAAATCCTCTGCATTCTTTCTGTAGAGGCCCAATCAAGAAACTTTTTCGCAAGTTCCGGCTGTTTAGCTCCCTTTACCAGGGCCATAGCTTCGATGCCAGCAACTACCCCATCTTTTGGATAGCTGATAGTTACATCGTAGCCTTTCTGCTGCATCTCCAAAGCGTCTACGAGAAAGAATATTCCTCCAGCTGCCTGTCCCCTACCTATTGGCAAAGCTCCGCCAGCGCCGCTTTTCGTATAGACCTGAACATTTTCGTTTAACTTTTTCTGGTATTCGTATGCTTTATCCTCGCCCATGGCCTGTATGAGGCTCAGTATGCGGTACATGGCGGTTCCAGATGTTCTGGCATCGGCCATTTGCAGTTGGTTCTTATAGGCGGGATTGGTAAGATCTTCCCACGAAGCAGGTGCTTCCAGGCCATGATCTTTCAGGAATTTTGTATTGAACATAAAACATATAGGGTCAATTGCAACGCCTGTCCAATAGCCGTCAGGATCTTTAAATTTAGCGGGAATAGGTTCGGCCCCCTGAGGTATATAAGGTTCGAAAAGACCTTTGGGAGTTCCGCTCACGAAGGCTTCAGCCATGTTGCCAAAAACAACGTCCACCTGAGGATTGCCCTTTTCAGCCTCTAGCCTGGCCTGTACTTCGCCAGAAGAAAATCGCATCCAGTTCACCTTAATTCCGGTGTCTTCTGTAAAAGCGCTAAATACTGCGTTAGCATATCGCTCTGACCATATGGTATAGGCATTGAGAGCTTGTTCAGCTGCCATGGCAAAGCCGGAGAAAATCATTATTCCTCCTATGGCAAAAGCAGCAATCCTACCCCAAAAAGTGTACTTTTTCATGTTTCTCTCACTTCCCCATTAGCAAATTTATTAAAATAAATATACTTGTTATTGACACAGCCCTCCATATCCAGATTTGCATTAAATAAAAAACAAAGTGGTCCTATCGTGAGGCATACCAGTTGTTCTTTTATGCCTAGGGTTCCAACTTCTCCTCGTCAGAAAGGTAATCTACACCGGCCAGAGATTCTATATGGTGACGAAGTTCATGTATTATGGTGTCTTCTATCTCCTCTGCCCATTCCTTGAACGAAGCGTCTTCCAGATCCTCAACAAAAGATCCGTAATAAAGTAGAATGGTTTTCCCCAAGAATGGGTCCTCCACATACTCTCCCATCACTAGACACTCGCCATCTTCTTTTTTCTCGTCAAGAACAATGATTCCTCCGTTAAGTTGCTTAAAAAGCTCTTCTGGCAATCCTTCCATTATATTATTTGCCGTTTCACGAAACTTATTAATATTCATGTCTGAATGCCTCCAGAAGGATTTTTAAAAATTATATCCTATCCCCTCGTTAATCTTGACAATGCCACTTTAGGAAGATAGAGTTACCCTTAATATTCTACAAATTTAACATTAGATAAAAAGTTTGTGTTCCTTCATCACAAAGAGGAGGATGTGCCCCCATGTTTAAAGAAATGAGACGTAAAGACAGGGAACTTTCTAATATAGAGGCTCTGGCACTGCTTGAAGAGGGAAATTATATGGTGCTTTCTACTCTTTCACGGGATGGATATTGTTATGGAGTACCTCTCCACTATGTTTTTATAAATGACTCCATTTATTTTCACTGTGCGATTGAAGGGCATAAACTTGAAAACATTGCTTACAACGATAAAGTTTCAATTTGTGTGGTGGGCAAAGCTGAAGTAGTGCCAGAAAAGTTCACTACAAACTACGAGAGTGTCATAGCCTTTGGAAGGGCTAAAGAAGTAAAAGGGGATGAAAAAGAAATCGCGCTGATTGCCCTCATTGGGAAATATTCACCGGAGCATATCTCTGAAGGGAGGGAATATATAAAACGAGCTTCCGATAAAACAAAAGTTATAGGCATTACTGTTGAAAGGATTACTGGGAAGGCTAGAAAAGAAAAGGCATAAATAGCGGATCCCAAATGGGATCCGCTATTTCAAGAAGATAATAGGAGATGTAAAATTATTTACTGAGAAGAGGGAGAGCGCATCCACTAGGGCAAATGGAAAGGCCTCCCTTAGCTGTACATCTCAGCTCTCGCGGCAGTAATTTCCCAACAGAATACATAGCGTCCACGACTTCATCAAAGGGAAGGGGATTAAAATATCCTCCCATAACTATGTCAGCGCAAACGAAGGCAGATGAAGCTGCTACCCCATTGCGGGTATGACAAGGGATTTCAACAAAACCCTGAACGGGATCACATATAGATCCAAGACTATTCTGTAAAAAAATACTTGCCGCATCCAATGCCTGTTCCGGACTTCCACCAGCAACCTCTACCACCGCAGCGCTAGCCATAGCTCCAGCTACACCTATCTCTGCTTGGCAACCAGCCACTTCTGCTGAAAATGTTGCACGTATGGCTACGATGAGACCTATTGCAGATGCTGTAAACAGCGCCCTTATCTTTTCTTCTCTGGAAAGTCTAAATCTTTCTGCCAGTGTAAGGATTACTCCAGGTATTACTCCGCTGGACCCCGCTGTAGGGGCTGCACAAATTATTCCTTTTGATGCGTTGACATGCATTACGCCCAATGCTCGCGCCATAGCTTGGCTATGAAGCCCCCCTATAGGAAGTTTCCCTTCAATTTCCGCTTTATAGATTTTGCCTGCACTAGGACGAATAAGCTTCATTTCAAAGGGGTGGTCTTCTATTCCCGCCCTGGCTGCTTCTTCCATTATTTCTAAACGGCTAGACATCTCCGCCCAGATTTCTTCCTCCGGAAGTTTGAGCATCTGCGATTCATAAGAAAGAGAGGCATCTGCGAGACTTTTCCCCTTTTCACCCACGATTTTTAATAACTCCTTTGCACTGGTGAAAAGCGGTTCCCCTGGGCATGCATAAACAACGGGGCAGGATATCTTTAGAGATAGGACTCCTGTCATGCTCTCTAAGTTCTTCAATATTTCCTTTACTGGCCGACGCAGATAGGCAATATGGATGAGAAATTGGCCATCTCTCTCATGAATGGTAACTGAACGCTCATTTCGGTTATGTTCTTCAATCTTTAGAAGGAGGGAGTCCTTTCCCTCAGAATTAGTTACGATGAAAAGGTCATGCGAGTCGCCTGTTATCCAGACTGGCCAACCATCGATCTTTGTTATGACTATAGCTCCTCCACCCACAGAGCGGGCAAGAAGTTCCACACTATCTCCTCCAGTTCCCGCCATAGAAACGAGTACTTCATTAGGATGATTTGAGTCAGAAATATCATCTATCTGAAATAGAATTAATTTGCCTTTTCTTTGCGCAATCCCTAGAACATCTTCAAACCGGGAGTCTGTTATGTCCCATCCTAATGCTCCTGCGGCAAAGGCAAGATCACTTCCCTGCTGGCGAAAAACTTCTCCATAGGAACCCTCCCTGTCGAAGGTGAATATTACCTCCTTTAAACTGCTCTTTAACAAAGATCGTGCAATTGCTGCGATTCTGTAGGATGCAGCAGTATGAGAGCTGGACGGGCCCCGCATTACTGGACCTAAAACATCGTTTAAAATGCTATGCTTCATTTCGTTTCTCCCTATAAATTAATTAAATTAGGCAATTTAGTTTCTGGTAATTTCAACAGTTCCATTATCGCCGTTGACTCTAACCAGATCCCCTGTTCTAATTATTTCAAAAGGATCTTGTTCCAGGTCCGTAACTGTAGGTACCCCTGTAACAACAGCTGCAACACCTGTGCGAGAATCCATTTTAGGGAATATCAAAGCTGCTGGCCCTATTCCTCCTACGCGAGCTGCGTGAAAATGACATGACCATCCATTCGACCCCTTCCCCCCGGAAAGGACAAGTACTGCTCCCTTAATGCTCATGCCCTCAAAAGGATGACCTTTTTCTATAACAATGCCTGTTTTATCGTCTACCCCACTCCAGCCCTGAATGGTCTCCCTACTTACCATAGCTATGCCTTCTGCCACTCCACCTATGGCGCTTCTACCTCGCATAATGATTTTTTCCATGTCTATCTGCCCTCCCAGTAACCACTGATAGCTGACTTCAGGCAATCTTCCATTGAACCAAAGTAAACCTTTGCACCACTTCCTGGCTTTATGTAGTGAGCCTGTTTACCTGAATCGAATGCCATAGTAACGGCACCATCTGGTTTCTTTTCACTGGTGAGTGGACAACTGCTGGTGAGGACTATCCCCCCAGCTCTCTCAATGATCTCTGTGTATCCGCACCGGTCAGCCGTTTCTTTTATAGGCGCAGCGGTCCATATGTGAAGAACAGTGTTCGAATGTACCTTCTTCCCTTTTAGAAAGTTTGCCGCAATCATCATTTGCTCTATGGTGTAATGAGGGCAGCCAAGACTGATATAGTCCAATTTTGCTCGGCCTGTCTCACAGAGCATGCTAAGGGATTCTTCAATGTCTCGCTCTGTTATCGTAATAATATCCAAGGGCGCATTTCCTCCAAGGGCATCTTCAAGGGTTCTTGCTTCAGGTGTTACTCCCACAATATGGCATATTTCAGGGCCTCCAGTGGTTGCCATAGAGGCAAAAGAAGATTTAAGCTTCGTCATGTCTGGTCTCTGGAATCCCTTTCTGAGAACTGGTATGGAATGGGTGGGTGTCTTTCGGCCTATAGTGTATCCCAGTATATCCCAATCATAGACTGTTTCTGTGGCACATTCTATATCGAAGACATGGGTTCCTTTCCTGTTTTCCATTATATGGAGTCCCCATAGCGGAGTTCTTCCACATACGGCAGACCAAAATCCTGCTTCAAGGCCATCAGCTTGTCCGCAAGCTCCCCAAAGGGAGTTCATCATGAGGACGGCGTGAGATTCACTAGTCACATAATGTTCACCCATAAGGGGTATAAATCCCAACATATAAGGAACACACGAGCCCACGAGCTGGACGCCGGCATCAAGATATCTTTTAAGATATTTCATATTGTTCTCATGTTCTTCGTCTGAAACGCCCATCTTTTTCCAGTTGTAAGGACACATAGGACCTACATCTGCCTGCGCATAGCATTCAACCCTATCCAAAAGAACTTTTTTTGAGGAACAGAAGTGCATCTCCGAGATGATTTCATCTATATCATCCGAATTTACTGCACGCATATACGAATGAGAACCGCAGAAAAGATGGGCCTTTGTAACAATGCAAAGTTTCTCTGCCCCAAGTACATGGGCATATTTCACCACATTCTCCATGGCCTTTTGCTTTAATATTCCTTCTGACCCATCCAACATCCGTTTTTCTTTGTCAGTCAAGTTCAATTATTGTGACCTCCTCTGTATTTCAGCACAATGAACAAACAATAGGTCATATCATAGGCTAAACTCGCAATAGTTTTATTTCTTGTAAAAAATGGCATCTATTTCTACAGAAAACCCAAGGGCAAGGGCAGACACCTCTACAAAAACTCTTGCAGGGAAAACTTCGTTAGTGTATTCTGAACAGATCTCATTGATTTTGGTAAAATCTTCGATGCTAGTTGCGTATACTGAGGCTTTGACGAAGTCTTGCTTAGAATAGCCGGAGTCCTCAAGAATAGCCTTAATATTTTCCATTACCTGCCTGGTCTGGGCCTAAATATCTCCGTCTACAAGTTTTCCTGAAGGATTCATGGGGATTTGTCCTGAAACAAAAAGAAAATTTTCTGCCATTACCCCAATGGAATAAGGACCAGAAGCTGCAGGAGCATTTTTTGTAATAACTGCTTTTCTCATATGAACTCCCCCTATACAGTTGTGTTCAAATTTTGAAAAGGAAGTTCTTAATGCGCAGCTTGTCTTGTTTAAAATATTTAATTTTCAAAATAAGGCAACTTTAAAAGTATTGCTAGCACGGATTTATCGATATTCTTCATGCCATACTCTGTTATGATTTTGAGATTATCCATAGTTTGTTTCATGTTCCAACCGACTATGCCATTATTACCAGGGACTTTCGCATTCAGCATTGCCATATATGCACATTCTATAGCGGCACCAGCAGAAGTTGCCATTTTTAAAGCGCAGCCATATTTTGCTCCGTCACAGAGCATCCCTGTCAAATTTGCAAGCATAAGATGCACCGTATTTTCCACTTCCTTTTCTTTTCCGCCAAGCATGTAGGCAATGCCAGATGCAGCTCCTGCCCCTGCGGCAACGGAACATCCGCAATGGGGTGTCAAAATTCCTGTCCTTGTCTTAATAACTCCTATAATGAGGAGAGCTATCGACAAAGCCCTCGAAGTTTCTTCTTTGCTAATTTTGAGGTGCTCTGCCATCATTCCCATTGTTATGAAAAGAGTTATTCCATGGTTTCCACTACCAAAGCAGCCGTATATTGGAACATTCATCCCCGACATTCTTGCGTCTGCTGCGGCACCGACTTTTTGTTTGACGCGACTGCTAACATCATCAGGTAAATACCTTTTCTCTATCATTTCCTGGTACAGCTTGCCCACTCCTAATCCCACTCGCTTTTTTTCGCCGATCTGTGCAGCCTTTAGGTTGGTTTGAATGCCTTGATTTAAAAAAGCTATCTCCTTCGAATCAATTTCTTTTATAAATTTGAAAATATCCTCAACTGTAAGGTTCGCTATGCAGCCCAGTTTGTTAAAGGAGTCTTTTGGTGCTGATGAGTATCTTTTTGAATAAGTAATTTTTTGGTTTACAGTTATCTCAACGATATTGTCGTGAGAATTGCGTATCAACGCAGTGGCTATTCCTTTTGATGTTTTCACAATGGATTTAATGTATATTCCCTCTACTTCTTCGTTAAGGGAAAAGGAAATTTTGTGGTTTGAGAGAAACTTTTCGGCCTTCACAACACACTGTTTGTCTACATCTTTCAGCAAGCGAAGACCATTTTCAGGATTACCAAAAAGAACAGAAAGTGATACTGCTAGATCCAACCCAGTTTTCATTGTCCCGGGAATGCCAACGGAAATAGCATCTTTATAGATGTTTTTATCCATGATGACATCTACACTAAATATTTCGCCTCCTATAGCTTTATAAGCAAATGCAGCAGACAGTCCCACAGCAACTGGATCTGTACATCCTACAGTTAAAAACGTGTGTTCTTTTAAAATTTCCAGTAAAAGTTTCGATGTCATTTTCCCCTCCAAGCTAAATCTATACGCCGCAAAACATTTTTATTTTATCCCTAGAAGCAGACGAGGAAGTGCCAAAGATAAAAAGGGTACGTAGGTTGTCAAGAGAAGCGCCGGTAGCCAACAAAAAAGAAGTAATTGTAATGTGGGTTTTAAGGATTGATCTACCCTAGCTCCGTTAAGCCTCCCTGCAAGATATAAAAGAGGCGCTGTGGGTGGGGTAATATTACCCATGCCTATGTTTACACCCAAAATAGCAGCAAAATGAATAGGATGAACGCCTACTTTGATTGCTATAGGGAGAAGTATGGGTGTGCAAAGCATAGTGGCACTACAGTCATCCATGAGCATCCCCATGATTATCATAAAGATATTAAGCATTAACAAAATGCCAAACTTACTAGAGGTTACACTCTGTAAAAGGTTGAGTATCTTCGTCGGGAGATCTTCCATGATGTACAATCTGCTAAGCATCATTACTGAAAACAGCATGATCATAATTACGCCGGTAGTAGTTGCAGATTCCACTATTACTTCTTTGAAATTTTTCATAGTTAGACCTTTATAAACCCAAAAGCCTATAGGAATAGCATAGACAGCAGACACAGCGGCTGCTTCTGTCGGAGTAACGAATCCGCCATATATACCGCCAAGAATAAATATTGGCATTAAAAGAGCAGGAAATGCGTGGTACGTCCTTTGCGCAAAGGCCTTCTTGAATTGTTCAGCGTTGAGTTTCTCTGAAACTACAAGGTTGTCATTATTCCTAAGTACCCAAATATTATAAAGAGCCATCATAGTTGTTAGAATTATTCCTGGTATCAAGGTGGCAAGAAAACAGGCTAGAACAGATTGCCCCCCAACCCAGGAGAAAAGGATCATCAAAGTGCTTGGAGGAATTAAAATCCCGAGGACTGAAGCGCTAGCTAACAAAGCAGCTGTATATCCCAGCGGATAACCCGTTTCCTTTAGGCGTGGAAACATGATTGAACCAATACAAGTTAATGTTGCAGAAGAACTCCCTGTTATTGATCCAAAAACTGCGCAAGCAACAACAGCTACAGCTCCGAGCCCTCCTTTTATTCTTCCCACAAACAAATCAATCAGATTTATAAGACTCTCCGCAATATTTCCTCTTTCCATAAGACCTCCGGCCATAATAAATAATGGTATGGCAAGTAAAACTATAGATCCAATGGAGTTATAGCCATGAGTAAAAAGAAAATCTGGATTATAAAAACCTGCCGCAATAATCCATAGAGCTGATGTAAAAAAGGCGAAGGGGACTGGGAGTCCTATTATCAGAGTGATAACAAGCAATAGTATCGCCGTGAGTAACATAAAAACAGCCTCCTTAAATTCAGTTAAAGGTACTGTTGTTTCAATTTTGCCCTTTCGTGAACGTGTTAAGGTTTAAATACGCCCCATGTAAATCTCTTTCGCTTTTTTAAAGTGGTCTTTAAAGTGAATGCTGAAATAAAAGGCCATAAGGACAAAGCCTAAGAAAACTGACCCCTGGGGAACCCATAGAGGAATGCGCCAAACGGGTGTTTGTGTCCCCCTGAGAAAAGAAAAACTAAGCATGCCCCATGCCAAATAAATACCAACAAAACAAAAAAAGGCAGTAACTCCTGTGCTAAAGGCGATTAAAGTTGATTGAAGTTTCTGATTCGTTACAAAAGACGAGACAACATCTGCTTTAATATGACTATCTTCGAAAGCGCCATAAGCTCCACCAACAAAGTAAAGCCAAAAGGCAAAAATGGAAATAATTTCTTCCATGCCATAAAGGTTTGTTTTAAAAACGTAACGAAGCATTGCTCCTATAGTTATAGAAACTGCTATGATTAAACTGAAGTAAAACATGATATTCCGCTGCAAAGCCAATAAACCATTCCAGATAATGCCACCTCTTTTTTTCTCCAAAGTCTTCAGTCCCCCTTCAACGATCATTAAACGTTTATTTGGGTATTAAATAAGAGGTAGGTCAAAGACCTACCTCTTAGACTTGTATAGTTTCTAACATACTTATTGATATTGCTCTCTCAGTTTTGACATGATCTCAGGTGATACTCTTTTTTCCAGCTTCGGCCAAGCTACTTCTCGAACTTTAGCTGCCACTGTGGCGAGTTCTTCACTGGAAAATGTTGTTACTTCCATGCCAAAATCTTTGAGTTTCGTAAGATATTCTTTGTCCTCTTTTTCTGAAACTGCGACACTCTTCAACTGAAGAACTTGGGCCGTATCCAAGAACAATTTCTGATCTTCAGCACTAAGCTTGTTCCAAAAATCTTTGTTTATAAGCCAACTCTCAGTTTCTAGGTAACAATTATACTGATAGTAATATTTTATAACGTCCCTGTAGTTAAGCCAGGTAAGCACGGGAGGTCCACCAGTCCAACCTTCGCACACTCCAGTTTGAAGAGCTGTATATGTTTCAGCGTAAGGAATGGAGACTGTTGGGAACCCCATGGCTTCTGTCGATAACTTAAAGACATCCATCGGAGGGACCCGTATTAATACGGTTTTCTTTACATCAGGATTAGCAGGGTCTTCTGCTGGTTTCGTTGTTCCGAACCCGCCAAATCCCTCAATGTTAAATCCCAGAAGTTTAACTCCTAAATTATCATGAAGGCCCTCAAGAATATCGTAAAGGAAACCACCTGGAGCATATGCTTCCTTTACCTGCTCATAATTTTCCAGCAGATAGGGGAAATATGTGAGTTCAAGCCTTTGATCGAACTGGCTCGGGACAGATATCAAAGCCATTTCTATACTGCCTTTTACCACTTCTTCATAAACCTGCGTGTAGTCGCCCAATTGGTTGGCAGGATAAACCCTGATTTCGATACGCCCATCAGTAGCTTGCCCAATTGTTTCTGCAAATTCCTTTTGGTGAATGGTAGCCTGGTGATCTACGGAGCTTTGCCCCGCCATTCTAATTCTCATTTTTTTAGCAGCTTCGGAAGGAGCACTTGTGCAACAGAGGACAAATACACACAGTATACACAACACTAACAATTTCGGCCAATTTCGCTTCTTGGTCAAACCTATTCACCCTCCCTATTTTTGTTGTTTTATAAACGTACTGCTAAGCACAAAAGCAGAAAAATCTTTTTTTAATGCTTAAATTTTTAGCCAGGTTCCTACTCCTTTATCTACTGCCATTTGATATAGAAGCCGACCGGTCATGATATCATGGCTTGCAATTCCCATAAGGACTGCTCCCCGTCTGCCACTAGTAACGGGAGCCTTTATACCTGCGCAAATTTCTCCCATATCAGCATAGATCTGTTCAGAAGTTGGATATCCGCCATGAAAATAAGAGGACCAGCTCTGGGTTTCCAGATACTGATTTCTATCATCACATACAAAAACGCCACCTGTCATTATGTCAGCATCGAGAGATGAATCATAATCCACAGCAATAGCTAGTACATCATCTTTAAGCCAAGAAGAACGGACAAAGCGCTCCGGATTTTCAACGATAGGAGCACAGGTAATTACTACGTCAGCATTTTTAACAGTTGCTTCTACGTCTTTGCAGGGGACAAATGTAACTCCTGGGAGTTGCGGAGAAAGAATTTCTTCATATCGTTTAACCTGTTCGGGGAAAATATCGTAAATCTTAACTTCTTTTAGTTTGGGAAGAACTTCTTTCATAGCCAATAAGTTAGTTCTTCCTTGTACACCTAAGCCAATAATTGAAATAACTTCTGATTCAGGATTTGCCATATATCTTGCGCATACACCGGAAGCTGCTCCTGTCCTCCATGCAGTTATCCAGTTTGCATCCATGACGGCTTTAAGAAGTCCTGTTTCACAATCATTCATGCACCATATACCATTAATGTAAGGAAGACCTTTGGCCTGATTACTTGGATAGCCAGCTGCCCACTTAATTCCCATTACATCGATGTCGCCGCCAACCCAGCAAGGCATAGCGTGAATGTAGCAATCTTTCCTCGCATGCACACCTATTTTTGCTGGGAGTTCCACTTTCCCTTCGCCCTTCAACTTCAATCCTTCATCTACGGCATCAATTATGCTTCTCATTGATAGTCCGAGACTTGCTACTTCTTCCTGTGATAGCCATAGCACCTCAGGTATTTTCATATGCAACATCATCCCCTCTACGTTTTATATGTTTCAATACAAGGCAAGCGCTCGCGAGTATTCAATAGTTATAATAAAAATACATAAATGAGATTAAATTAAATCGACAACATTAATCTCTTTCCTAATCAAAAAGTTTTGAGACTTACAATAAGAGTCAAACTGTTTAACCTTATTTTGAGAAGCATCTTTGTCCTTGAGATAGACCCCTGTGAACAACGCATGAATTAGAGCCATTACCGCACCAAATGGGTCAATAAAAGTAATGTACTGCTGTGGAATTATTAGAGGGTACTTTATGAAAGGAATTATTGGTGAAGCTACGCTATCTGTAAAACCAATTATAGGGATTTCTTTTGCTTTTAGGTATTCAAGAATATCTTGTGTAGGCTTGGAATATCGTGGGAAACTGAAAACCATTGCCACTGTTTTGGGCGGCATTTTCCGAATTTTCATTAAACTTTCAATATCCAACCGGGTTATTTTGTGAACGTTCGGGCCAAGGATGCTAAGAAAATAATTAGCATATTCAGCAAGACAAACATTAGCTACTGTTCCAACAATGACCACATCAGAAGCTTCATATATTAAATCAACGATAGTATCCATAACATCTTTCGAAATTATCTCAGAAGCCCTGCTTAACATTTGAGCTTCCATTGACATCACTTGACGGTATATGTCTAGGCTACTTTTCCCTGAAGCATCTAGTGGGTATTTTTCAAGGGTTGAAATATGGTTTTGAACCATAGCCTGACATGCTGACTGAAAATCGGAATATCCTGAATATCCCAGAATCGCTACGAACCTCGTTACAGTAGATTCACTTACTCCAGAGTTATATGCCAAAGTTGCAGCATTCATAAATGCGCTTTTTACGTAATTTCCAGCAACGTATTCTGCCAATTTTCTTAGTTTAGGACTTAAAGACGATGAGATTTTCTTTAATTGATCAAGAACGGAAACACTTTCCGAATTTATCATGAATAATTTTCCACCTTTTAAAAATATAATGAAATTTAGCTCTTCATTATTTATACTACCCCACATGAAAACTGTCAAGATATGTTTTTATTTTCGCACAAATAGCCATAAATTTTCAGCTAAGTGATTTTTAGCATAAGCTTCTCTTCTTCAAACATAACGAAGACGTGATAGTGCCCCACAAAAGGAAGGCTTACCACCACGTCTTCTATTGATTGTTACCCTATTTATGTGCCACTGCCTACTCGTTGTTGAACCTCCTCAGTTCCATCCTGTTTCGATAACGTGTCAGCCTTCTCTTGGTTTTTTTGCTGAGAGAGCTGCTTTGATCGATAGAAAAAGCAGTCAGATGAATAAGTTCCTTTCCCCCAACGAGAGCAGAGGCTATTACTTGTGTTCCTTCGTAGCGATAGTCGTGTCCGCAGCTTACAGAAGGATGTTTTGTTTCCTCAGCTTCAACGATGGATTGTAAAAAAAGCCTGGCACGTTCTTTAGTTATTCTTTTTTTGGTTTTCTTATCCTGTATTTCGCCAATCTCAAATTTGTTTAATGTTTCCATCGCCGAAAAAACCATTAAAAAACCTCCTCTTAATGGCTCTATCCATTTACAAACCATTTTAAGGACTCAGGGCGACAGGTTATGTGTGTTATCAACTATGGCTATTTACTATGCTTGTCCCTAGTTCATAAAGCTGAGTTTTCAGTTCTGTGGGCTCGAGCGCTTTGGCATAGGGAGCGCTGGCCATTACCCATCGTGCAACATCGCCAAGATTAGGCACCGTTGCCGACAATATGATGGAACCATCTTCATTTTCTTCTATCTTTTGGGTAGGATGCCAGGTGGTTTCCGCTACTACAGCTGCGAGGGGTGGTTCAATCTTCAACGAAACGTCATGGATTCCTTCTCCTGTACAACCATACCACGCAGAAGAAGCATAATCTCCAACATCAAAATTCTCTGGCGGCTCAACATATGGAGGCGTTCCGTAAGCTACTATAGAAGAGATTCGCCCAATCCTGAGAGTCATAGGGCTATTTTTGCTACAGCTCCAAGCCCATAAATACCAGGCATGAGCACGGAAGTACATTCCCCAGGGGCAAATTTCATGTTCTCTAGGAGCACCGTCCCCGTAAGGAGAACAGTACCTGAGTCTGACAGTTTTTTTCTCTTGTATAGCGTTAAAAAGTGTTTCAAATACAGCAGAGTCCATGAAAGAAACAGGAAGAGCTACTACAGTAGAAAGGGCAAGCTGCTCTCCTTTCTCAGGAATATCCTCAGGAAGAACTCCTTTCAGTTTTCCCCAAAGTTCTGTGCAGGCATCTTCCAGATGTGGCAAAAAATGGGCAGCCATTTTAAGGCCTGCTGCCATAGATGTAACTTCTCTTTCTGTCAATGCTGTGGAGACAAGAAACTTCCCCCGGCCATAAAAAACATACTGACTAGTGTTTCGGTTGTAAGAAATGTCTACCGCGTATTCATCTCGGAGGTAGGCAAGGTCTCGTTCAAAGGTCCGATCACTAGAGTACTCAAGGCGGGTTATTATTTCTCTCTTACTCATCCGAGGCGTGGAGTAAAAAGCAAGAACAAGGTTATTTAGGCGGGAAAGTCTCACGGAGCTCAGGTCTCTGGGCAAGATTACCCCTCCTTTTTATTATAGTTCAAAGAAAACCTTAAAGTGCAATTCATCTATTATTTTTTCATTATATGGATGCAACCGTATTTTAAATTTTAAAACAATTGTATTTATTTAAATACATTCATCTGTAAATTATACATCAAATTTGACAATATCTTTGAAGATAGATATATTAAATATTAAAGGTGTACGCAGAATGAGCTGGGTTTATGTTTTCATTTTCTAAAAATTATAAGGGAGGGTTTCGTTTGAAAAAATTCGTTATTTTACTCCTTGCCTTGACCTGTGTGTTTTCCGCTTCAATGGTTGCTGCTGACACGCCTGATCAGCTGCGTTTTATGGCGGGACCGCCGGGTGGTAACTGGTTTGCCCTGGGTGGTGCTCTTGCTGACCTATGGTCTCAGAAAACTGTTCCCACCACTAGCATTACCGGTGGTGCCGTGGCCAACATCATCAACGCTGATAAGGGTAAAGGTGATTTCGGTTTTTCTAACACGTCCATGGTTGCCGTAGCCCAAAAAGGCGCTGGCGCTCCCTTCGAAGAGCAGGTTAAAAATGCTACTATACTTGCTAACCTCTATACACAGTACACATATTTCCTCGCCCGCAAAGATTTCGTAGAAAAACATAACATTAAGTCCCTTGATGATTTGGTTGCCCGCAAGATCCCAACACGTTTTGCAACTCTTAAGACCGGTACAGGCTCCGAGTTTATTATCAACGGTATTTTTAAATCTGGCTTTGGGCTTGACTATCGCAAGGCCCTGAAGGAATGGGGTGGCTCTGTAGAATATGCCTCCTACTCTGACGGCGCAGATCTTATCGCAGACAAACATATTGATATTTTTGCCTTCTCAGTAGGCAAGGTCGCCTCCATCGTTATGCAGGTAGAGAGCCAGACTGATATTGTGATACTTGGAATGGAACAGGAAACCCTTGATAAAGTTGGTGCCGATTACGGTACTGTAACCTTTACAGTAGATCCCGGCATCTACAAATCCGTTAAAGATACACCTGTAAAGGTTGTGGGAGACTACACCTGCATAGTGGTACGCAACGACCTCGACGAAAAAATGGTTTACGACCTCTGCAAAACAATGCATGAGAATCAGGAATCCCTTTCCAAGGCAGTGGTGGACATAAAAGAACTGAATCCCGCAACGGCGATTCCTGGAGATCCTATCAAGAGCCATGCAGGAGCAATAAAATACTGGACAGAGGCCGCCAAGAAATAGCCTAAAAGAACTTTTTTATGCACACTCAAAACCAATAAGGCGGGCATCAAGCCCGCCTTTGTCGTTTATGTCTCTGTATCGTTTCGATTTATTTGTCAAGGAGGGTTCCATTTCATGAGAAAACTTGACGGTTTTGTAGCAAAGGCATTATATGTCTATGTCCTTGCTATGGGTTTCTTCCATCTTTATACTGCTGTATTTGGTACCTTTGAGGCCTTTCTCCAAAGGGCAATTCACTTAACGTGGGTGCTGCCTATGGCCTTTGTGCTCTATCCCCTTGTCCCCTTTAAAAAAGACCAGCTTCCTGATACAACAGTGCCCTGGTATGATTGGATTCTTGCTGCTGCTTCCGCGGCTCCTGGCCTATACATCATGATTAATTATGACCAACTCATGATGCGTATGCAGGGAGTTGATGAACTCACCACTGCCCAGCTCATACTTGGCACCATGTTGATCGTGCTTCTTCTGGAAGCAACTCGGCGCATCGTAGGGCTGCCCCTTGTGATCGTAGCATTAGTCTTTACAGTTTATACTTACGTATGTGATGCCAGTTTTCTTCCCTCTGTACTTAGAGGAGTGCCTACAGAATTCGACAGAATTATCGAGGGTATGTTCCTAACAGATGAGGGGATTTTCTCTTCGTCGCTGGGGGTTTCCGCAACCTTTGTAATGATCTTCCTTATTTTTGGCGGTTTCCTTGAGAAAAGCGGCGTCGGCGAATATTTCATGGAATTTGCGCAGGCCTTTACCGGAACTGCAGCTGGGGGACCTGCTAAGATAGCTGTGGTTAGTTCGGCCCTGTTCGGTTCCATATCTGGATCAGCTGTGGCCAACGTCTATGCCACAGGCTCTTTTACCATCCCACTAATGAAGCGTATTGGCTACCAACCTCATTTTGCCGGAGCCGTAGAAGCTGTTGCCAGTGCCGGGGGACAGATTATGCCTCCTATCATGGGCGCCGGCGCATTCGTTATGGCAGCCCTCTTAGGGGTTCCGTTCAATAAGATTATGGTTGCCGCTATTCTCCCCTCACTCTTCTACTATGGCGCTGTTCTTCTGATGGTTCACCTTACTGCAGTCAAAGACGGGCTTAAAGGGCTTCCAGCTGATGAGCTGCCCTCTAAAAAAGCTGTATTCAAGCGACTGTATATGATGTCTCCCGTTGTTCTGCTTGTTTATATGCTTTTGCTTGGATATACCCCCATGTATGGGGCCATTGCCGGCATAACTTTGGCTTGGGCTTTGTCGCTTATTAATCCAACCCTGCGTATGGGACCCAAAAAGGTTCTTGAAGCCATACATGATGGATCTGAAAACATCCCCATTATCTGTACGGCATGTGCCTCTGCTGGATTGGTGGTTGGATCGGTAGCTCTTTCAGGTATCGGTTTTAAGTTCGTCAGTGCTGTTATCAGCATTGCCCGCGGAAACTCACTGCTGGCGCTTATTTTGATCGCTCTGGTTTCCCTTATTCTTGGCATGGGACTGCCTACAACCAGCGCCTACATTCTCGGTGCGGCGTTAGGTGTTCCCGCCCTCGTTAAGATGGGTTTTCTTCCAATAGCGGCACATCTCTTCGTGTTCTATTACGCCATTGTTTCCAACATTACGCCGCCAGTAGCACTGGCCGCTTATGCTGCTGCATCTATTGCGGACTCATCGCCTAACAAAACCGGTTTTGCTGCTTGTAAACTGGGTATCTTAGCATTTATTGTACCCTTCGCTTTCTGCTACGATCCAGGTCTTATACTTCAGGGCGTACTTACAGAGAACTTAACGTCTCTCATAAGCGGAATAGGAGCTCTTACCGGCATCGCTTTCGCTTTGACAGGTTATGCCCGTGGTCCTCTGCCCTTATGGCACAGAACAGCTTTTGCCATCTCAGCTTTGGCTGCACTATATCATCATCCATTGCTTTCAATGGCCAGTGTGGTATTCACAGTGTTTCTTTTTATGCTATCCAAGCCGAAAGTTGTTGAAGTTACTTGCTGACCTGACTAACATAACAAACTCTATACGCATAATAAACAGTATGGGCGGCCCTTGAGCCGCCCAGTTTTATACTGCCAATGGCAGAAATTGTTTTAAAAGCTCTATCACCTTGTTGATCTTATTCTTAAAATGCACTGCTGTTTTTTAAATTTTAAAAAGAGAGAGCTACATTTGTTGTTTTAAAATAACCATTTCTGTCGTGTCATTCCGATTATAAAAAAGCATGATTGAAGCATTTGCTGCAAATTTATTCGCCAGGTAAGATTTTAGAGCGCTGCTTTCCATTTCTTTGGTACTACGGCCGTTGACTTCAATAATGATGTCTTTAGGCAGCAGACCTTCATCTGCAGCTAAGCTCCCAGGTTCTACTTTTGGAATAAGAATGTATCCCTCACCATTTTTATCTCCTAGAATAATCCCAAGAGCTTTTTGCCGTTCATTTCCAGAGCCAGGAAGTTGATTAACGGCTTCGCTGGCAATCTGATCCATTGGTGTTCCGTCAATTTTATTGCGAATTTCTTTAATAAGAGGAATAAGATGGTCGATTGATCGTTGACGTGCAAGTTGACCCTGCACTAACTCCGTTTCACTAACCATCAACTTGATGTTCCCGTCACGCTCTAACATGTTGAATTTTACCTTGCATAGCTGTGATGTCACCCAAAACCCATCACCAAAATTCTTTGCAACTATAATTTTGTATTTGTCTACTTCATCAACTGTAAAATTTTTGCCAGTCATGACTTCTAAAATCATGTCTTGCACTTCTTCCACTGTTGTTTCATGGATTGTCGTAGTATAGAGTTTAGCGGCGAAGGAAGATGATGCCATAACTATCAATAAGGTTAATATGATAAGAAGCATTCCAAGAATACGTTTCATCTCTTTACCTCCTTTATTTAAACCTTGCTATTCAAAACATTTTAAGGAGGCAGACCGACAGTTTATGGGGGCTCTCAATAACAGATGTTTGTGGCTTTATCAGCTGGTTTATAGGTGCGTTCTAATCTTATCAACTCTTTATTAGAGCGTTAGGAGGCATTGCTGAAAAGAAATTTCATATTGTTAATCATAGTATGGCTTTTTTCAACCTTTCATCTCATCCCACTTTAGCTCTGTGAAATTTACAGCATTATAGAGACTCAATCCTATTTCTGTCCACTCCTGAATTTGGATTTGACAAACAAAAAATTAATTCTACTCACACAACAATACTACTAACACTCCTTTTTACAAGTAAAGTTCTACAAACAGAGACAAAACGTTATTTTTGAAGAACATCTCTAGTGTGAGACAGAAATTCCAGCGTTTTGCGGCATACTGTACTTCAGATTGGTACGGATTAGGTCTAATTTTTATATCGAAATATCAAGACAAGGAATTGCAAAATTGCTTATTGAACAGAAATTATTAATATTGAAAGAATTAGGCGGTAAGATGAGTACTTTATGGATCACACAATATAATTCAGGTGATACAATAGCTCTAACCAAAACAGAGGTTATATAAGAGATAGGGTAAAATTTTTAAGGGGAGGTTTTTTTATGTCATTTTCACCAAGTTTAAGTTCAGGCTTTACGGCAGCAAGAAACAGAAGTAAGTATATTTCTCCTCAGTCAGGAATGTGTTCTTTGTGTGCAGATAAATGTTTGGGAACTTGTGAGATTGGTCAGGCAGCAGTTCTGGGAAAGATGTCTGTTTATCCCACAACTACAGGCCCTAATCAGATTGCGTCGGAAAAGGATTATCCAGTAGATTTTTCTCATTTCAACATAAACGGTCGTGCTTTTGGCGCCATAGGGACAGAGGCTGATTATGAACATGCTGAGATATTTAACGTTAATCTGGCTTCTGAATATGGTAATGATAATAAAATAAAGCTGGATCTGCCTATTGTTTTGCCCGCTTTAATAAAAATGAACTGGGTTGATTATTTTGGTGGCGCTGCTATGGCAGGAGTTACCTGCATGATAGGGGAAGATGCAAGGAACAAAGACGATGAACTGAAAATAGAGAACGGTAAAATTTCATCGTTCCCTATGCTTCAAAAAATCCATGATAGCTTTTATAAATATTATCGAGGAGTCGGGCAGATGGTGCTTCAGTGCAACGTCGATGACCACCTTATGGGCGTTCCTGAAATAGCTTTGAACAAATATGGCTTTGAGGCTCTGGAATTTAAGTTCGGTCAGGGTGCCAAGGGAACTCAACCGGCCAACAGGATTAAGGACTATGACGAGGCCGTAAAAAAAGTTGAGTGCGGAGCTCTTGTATTTCCCAATCCATTTGATCCTAAAATAATAGAACTTAAGGAAAAGGGTTGTTGTCCTAATTTTTACACTTACGGAAGACTGCCGATGTGGACGGAAGAATCAATGTCAAAACGGATTTCTGAACTACGCGCCATGGGGATGAAAAACGTCTACTTCAAAATGGCTGGTTTCGATCCGTCTGATGTGGAACGTGTAATCAATATGGCAGTGGAAAACAGAGTTGACATGGTAACATTTGATGGCGCTGGCGGTGGTTCAGGCTATAGCCCCTCGAAGATGATGAATGAATGGTCTCTCCCGACAATTTTGCTTGAAAAAGTTGTCGTAGATATCTGTGCAAAACTACAAAAACAGGGCAAGGTTCTTCCTGCAATGGTCATGACTGGTGGTTTTGCCAGTGAAGATCAGATATTCAAGTCTCTTGCATATGGAGATGGATTTATTAATGCTATTGGTGTCTGTCGTGCCTCTATGGCAGCAGCCATGACAGGAAAGACAATTGGAGACGAGATAAAAGCAGGCAGAACGCCCGAATTCTTCAAGAAATTTGGCAGTACTGTAGATGAGGTTTTTCATGATCTCGCTGACCTCAGAGGGATATATGGAAAAGAAGCTGACAACTTCTCTACAGGAGCAATTGGAGTTTTCTCCTATCTCAATAAATTGGCATTTGGCCTGAGACATTTTGCTGCTTTAAACCGTAAGTTCGATCTAAAATATTTTGACAGGAGCGATTTGATTCCGCTTACATACTACGCAAGCGATCTTATGGGTTAAATAAGAGGGAAAAGCTCTTTTACTGCACTTCCCCTATTTGGGTGTAGTTTAGATCCTTAATCGGTAAGATTTAATACATAGAAACAGCAGCCAGCAGAAAATCTTCTGCTGGCTGATTTTATTTATGAAGTGGAGGCGCATGAAAACTATGACTGACACCATAACTCCTTGAAAATGCAGGGCTCATTTTTTAGTAGAGGTTCATTTTGTACAACTTCTTTGCACAAACCTTTCTCAGATTTTTGTCCATAAGAAAACAATTGACTAAGGCGCCACAACTGTCGCATAGCGGCAGTTGTGGTCGCTCTTTAGCCATTTGTTATGTGATATTATCCTACTCTTGATTCAGAGTATTGATTTTTTATCTTTAGACGAAAAAAATGCCCTTTTGATTCTGAGGCTTCAAACTCAAGCCAAAGTGATTCAGGAAAATCAAAATATTGCCAAACTGGACCACTATTGAATTCAATTTCAAGGGTAGAATTGTTTGCATCATAGCCAATGCTTCGAATTATTGATGAATTAACATTTTGTCTGTCCATAAATACCACCTTTTTTAAGAGTTATATTTTTTGCTCTCTTATTTTAGTTACTACAGATTTGTAATTTTCCTCAGAGGGCTCATATTTTTTACTCCAACACTCTACAAGTTTGGGGTCTTCACTCGTCGGTCTTGGATTGTTCAGTTTTACTCTTATTCTGGATGGTATCTTGATTGATTCACCAACAATAACAGCCTCACCAATCCGCAAAGAAGGCAACAAGTCTATCAAACTATTTAAATTGTCTGGAGATGATGATTTAACAATAGATTGATCCCCTGAATTTGTTAAACGTAAAGCTATTAGCGTTCCAACTTGAGCAAGGATGGTTTCTGAAATTTCAGAAGGTCTTTGAGATATGACTAATGCCCCAACCCCAAACTTCCGACCTTCTTTAAAAATTCGTTCAACAGCGTTTTTCGAATAACTGTTATTATCATTCTTGTTTAAATAAGTATGGGCTTCTTCGTAAGCAAGCAAGAGCGGGCGATTTTTTCCAGTATAAGACTCATATTTTCCCCAATACATGCTGTCATAGACAAATCTTGTAATCAATCCAATCGCAATATCCAATACTTCAAAAGGGACTCCGCTAAGATCAAGTATGGCCAATTTGTTTTCACTGCCTATCCATTCATTCAACAAATTATGCAAGTCTTTTGAGGATGATGCATCTTTGTAATCACCAGGGTGAAACATAAAATTAAATCTGGAATCTTTAAGACGTGCTAAAAGCTTTTTTTCATATGAGTAAAAATCTTTATGCTGGCTTACATGTGGGGGTTGATTGTTGGCCGTAGTCAAATGGGAGGTAAATTCTGCTCCAATAAGATTTTCATAATCACCTTTATTTATTTCATATTTAGTCTCTCGCTTTTGTTCATCTTTTTTTGTCGATTCAAAACTTGCATTCAGCCACCAATTCATTTCATACCATAATTTACGGGCACTAAAAGGAATTGGAGAATCCGCAGTAATAAACTCTTGAGTCACATCACCTGACTTTAGTTTACAGTTTTCCTTCTTAAATGTTGTTATTAACTCTCGTAATAAACGATACTCTACCCTCTGATCATCAGTCGGCTTCGCACCAACAAGAAAAAAGGCTAATTCATCAAAATTCATCAACCAAAACGGGATATATAAAGGGTTAGAAGGGGCATTTATTCTGAAAACTTTTGCACTAGGAAAGGCAGAAGCATATTCACCATGTGGGTCAATTAAAATCACTCTTGAGCCATCATAATCGTTTAATATTGCTCTTAGTATGCTAACAGTAGTATTTGACTTCCCACTACCTGTTGAACCTAAAATGGCGCAATGCCGTAATATCAGTTTATGGATATCAACATAGACACTCAAATTATCCGAAGAAGAGTGTTTCCCTATTTCAATAGAGCCAGCATCTTTTCCCCCATATATGTCAAACAAGTCTTTTTCAATTACCAAGTGAACCTCATCGTTAATTGTTGGGTAGGTACCAATGCCCTTCTCAAAATCATCATCGCCAATTTTTTCTCCAACAAGCTGGACACTCAAAAAACGAGACCCAACAATTTGACCTATTATATTTTCATCACTTTTCCCTGGGGTATTGCTAACAGAAGATACTATTCCATAGGTTGTAATATTGCCCATTGGCATTTTTACAAAAGTACCTATCTGTCCAATTTTGTACAAACGACCATTAATTATTGGTGCAGCGGAAGGGATATCATCCGACACCTCGACCTCGACAGTGCTTGAGTCCACCCTAATTATTTTCCCGAGGTATGTTATTTCACTGTCCACTTGCAATTACCTCGATGTTTTCTTTTTTCCCGGAGTTTGTGATTAGGAAATTTATGAAATGATTAAAATCGCCGAGCTTTAAACAATTATTTGTCTCATCCCAATAACTCTCTGATTTGTCATTTTGGTTCAAGTCGTCTTCTTTATACTCCCATTCACCAAGTGTTCCGTTGATAATTGCTTTAGTTGGTCCAAAAACAGTCAAATTTAGAAATGGCGAGGATACCTTATATAATTCCTCCACTTCTGAATCTTGGTAAAAGAAAACCAAAATAAATAATCGATTATTTTGTCTTAGTGAATTGAATGCTATTTCGTTGATATGCTGATCGGAAAATGAATATCCAGTAAAGATAAAAAGACGTTCTCCGCCTAAGAGGAAATTTTTGAATCGATCAAAATAAGCGACAAATGGTTGTTTTTGGGAAGAATCGTATTTTTCCTTAGATGGATAAATAACAAGCTCATTATCTAAATTTTTAATGTCTGAGATTTTCCCAACGCGGACTATATTATGAGGATTGCAATCACTATTTTTTTTCCAAAACCAACTAAAAGAACCATGTATCTTCCATAGCCGAATCCAATTCTGTGTTAAATCTGATTTTTCTACAAATCTATCTATACTTTCAGGCCAGAAAAACGGTTCATAAGATCCAACGAATCCATCAAAGTATGGGGTACGTATTGCCTCTAAGGATTTCTCAATAATTAAATCATAATTGGATGTGAAGATTTCTTTTGAAAAGTCCCTGTTCTGCATATTTAACCAAGCAAAGAATTTCTTGGTATTTGAAAGATCGACAGTCTCTTCGCTTTTGCTTATTATTTCATATATTTGTTTGCAAATTTCATTATCAAGATCTGTTGCTAATTCTCCACTTATATCTAAATAACTTTTATCACCTCTTTCTCCAGTTATTGATCTGATTTGCCGCAACTGGTTAAGAATGTCTTCAATATTTATAGTTTTGTCTGGGTATATAGAATCAAGTTCATCTTTGATTTTCTTAAAATTAGCTTGTTGGTCATCTTGTAGAGCGCTTTCTACACCTGTTGTCAAAGTAGCTATATTGGGGACTCCTAAAGCACAAGATGTACCAGCCCCAAAAAAGAAGCCATATTTTTTAGAATAAGAGAGCTGGTTCTTTAGTTCTCGAATTTCTCTTACGAGATTAAATTTGACCATTCATTTATCTCCTTATAGGTGTGTAATTGTCACACTTGCACATAACTCAGGCTCGGGCCAGATTGGCTAACAAGCTACCACGGACGTGCGGCCCCTGCAGTCCAGTGCAGCCGTTGGTTAGGTCATTACTTATAATATTCCAGTTCTGATTGTTTATTAAGATCATGCCATTTTTTTAATTCAGCTTGTTCTTTTTTATATTGAATACTATCTACAGATCTCGGTAAAATTTTCTCATTTTCATTATCGAAGCTATCTGCAAAAATCATTCTGTTTGCATTTTCTGCTATGATTTTCCTAAAAAATACTGTCTTATCAACAGACAATATAGTTCCCTTTTGCATTGGTTTATCGCCTATCTGGACAAACATTGCATGTTTGGGACTGATTGGGAAAAAATGTTACCCTTCGGGTTACCCCACCCGCCTTTCAGATCATAATTTTGTGAATTTGTGAAGTTTAGTTTTACAACTGGATTGTCGCTAGTAAACCATTTAAAACCCTTTGCAGGTTTAACAATTGTCCATTTATGATTAAGCAAAACTTTAAACGTATTCTCAAGCAAATGCCTGATTGAGAAAAGCCACGTGCCTCGGCCTATATATGTTTCTGCTTTTATAGTTACTTCTTTCTCACCTGAAGAAGATTCCGTTGTCACTCTCAGCGGCAAGAGAGAAGCTGTTTGATTAGTTACTTTAAGGTTAGCACCATCAATTTTTTCATCACATTCAAGTTTTTCTTTCAGCACTTGTAATGTGTTTTCTAATGCTTCCTGTAGTGATTCCCTGCTACGTTTCAAATGTTCATATAACCTTGCAGGAGTTCTAACATCTTGTGCAGCAAGAAATTTTATCAATACTTGCCAATCATTAACAGTCAGCCTCTGGTTTGATACAACTTTCTCAAGAGCTCTGTTGGCAGGGGTTTCATACTCGCTGTCTAACCACCTTTCAAATTCGTCTGATTCTTCCCCTGATACCATACGGGTATACAAGTGTTTATGGTAAGCAATTGCAGCAACAGAGCATTTCTTCCATACAGGAACGGTGTCATGACTAACAAGTGTACGATAAAGACAAATCTGATGATTAGAATCTGCTCATCTTTTTAAATAACACTCTGGCACAAAATGATTTTTTATATGCAATTCACTCATATGGTTTATCATGCCTAACAAGTTAATAGTTCGTTTCTTTACATCTCATTTGAAATGTCACCGATTATAAGCTTCCCTACCGGATGATTTTGTCTTACACGATTAAGTGTACCATAAAAACACATATTATTAAGAAAAAACTTGATATTACACATGATCAAGTTACTGAAGACGCTTTTAGATAAATTCTACGATTTTACATATAGGTTTTGGATATTGATCCAATCATTCTATGGAACTTGGCCGGGAATATTCATATTTTTAAAATTTTGAAAGCAACCAAAAGAATGCTTTCTATTGACTGTTCGTTATCATATGGTGGAGGCGCGTGGAAACACTAGGCCTACTTAAAGCATTGCAAATGCTACATTGTCAAATCCAAATTCATCAGTTTATGGATACTTTTAGGTGCTGACGATTTTTTGACATACCCTAAATGTTTTTATCTTTAGGGTTGAGATTATGGAGAATGCTATGGTGAATTATTAGTAACATTATGGATAAAGATTGTCTTGAGAAAATTCAGACGTCTAAGAAAACCAATACCTAAAATATTATTACTCCTCCTTGGATTTCCAATCTCTTGATAATTTCAGTGCTTTTCCTATCAAGCTGACTGTTATTCGTTTACTCACTAAGCTTCTCATTCGCAGAATTTCTTCACCATTTGCTTTTGTAGCAGGAAGGTTAAACCACATGTACGCCAGGGGTATTTTGCGCACAAGCATTACCTTGTTCAGCGGCCTTCTGATACCAACAGTTCTGGCAGCTTCATTCAATATTCTGTAAGCCTGTACCCTTGTGATAGCTCCATTTCCTTTCTTGGACTGGAACAGTGGCAATTCACTTTCAGTTTCAACATTCTCCATGTATTCCTGAATGGCCTTCCTAGCATTTTTACCAATGGGAAAGTCTTTCGATTTACCTGTTTTCTTTTCACGCATGCTGATACGATCCCTTACATTGCCTCTGTCATCAATCACATCAGATACCTTCAGCGCAAGCAGATCAGACACTCTCAGTCCCGAATTGATACCAAGCACGAATAACACAAGTAATCTCTCGCTTTATGGTTCTTGAGAATCTTCTTTATGCGTTCTATGACCTTTCGATCCCTTATAGGCTGTACAAATTCTATCTATGGCACCTCCTGCGAAATGTAATGCGAATAGTAATTATTTCAGTTGTGTTACTTTAAGAATCATACGCTTGCTGTTATCAAGACAAGAATATGCCACAAACCTATGAAATCACTGAGCTTGTGGCATATTTGAAAATGCAACAAAACTAGATTGTGTTACCTGAACCTCCAACCTCTTCCTTGCATCCTCTTTCACTGTGACTTAATATTCTTGTGGACGCAGTTTTGAAGTAGTTTTCTTAATAGGAAGGTGATCGCTTGATGAGGAAATTATTCTGTATTATGTTTCTTGTCCTCTTATGTTCCATCCCTGCTCATGCCAATGTATCTGATGCGCAAGATTATTTATATCAAGCTGCTAGTGCCGCTCAGGAAGCCTGCTCTTATGCAAGAAAAGCTTATTATTACGCATCTGACCTTGAAGAAATCCAATATTATTCTCGAAAAGCTATGCGAGCTGCTGAAGAATCAGAATCTTATTGTGGCTTGGCTATCGATGAACTTTACGGTGCTAACATGGATGATGCGATTATGCATACTGAAGACGCAGCATCATATGCTTATTCCGCATATCGATATTCAAGACAAGCCTATCAGTCTTCGGAATATGATGATGCACAATATTATGCCCGAAAAGCTATGAACGAGGCATCTTATGCTGAAAGCTCTGCTTGTGATGCCGCCAGTGAATGCGAATGATTATTATTAGGATTTTCTCTCGCTTTTAATCAATTCCGGACCATCTGGAAAGAAGAAGGATCCAGCAGACTTCCAACACTGCCGGATCCTATGTCTTTTCAATCAACATTTACTCCCCCTCTTCCATTTCCTTGCATATTCTCTCACTGTGACTTAATATTTTAATGGACTCCAGGGGTATTACCTTCCACCAACCCGTCCCAGTCTTCCTGACATCCCACATTCAAGCATATTCACCGGACTCGCCTTGGCATGCTGTTTCTGTATATCTTCCTGGGTCAACGCCAGATATCTCTTCGTCATATCCAGTGTACAGTGGCCCATTAACCGTTGAAGTACAAATACGTTTCCACCGTTACGAAGAAAGTTAAGAGTGAAAGAGTGTCTTAGATCGTAAGGCTGTACCTTGAAACCAATTTGCTTTGAGTACATGTTCATACGCTGCGACCATGTCTCCGTCTTCATGAACCCAGCTTCCCATGTGCAGAAGATAGGTACTTCGTCGTCCCATTGCTCGGGTCTGGCGGTTACGGGCTCTTACATATACTTCCAGGGCATCCAGGTTTATAACTCCTTGCAGTAATGAAAGACATCTTATTCCAGTGTCGAGAGTAAGAAGTATAACTGCATGGCCCCGCAGTTCGTGGATCTGGCTGCTTGAGCAGGCTTTGCAATATATGGATCGGTATATTGACGATGCGTGGTTCTTCTCTGCGCCTTGTAAGTCTATTTGTGGGGTTGGACCGCAGGAAGTCTTCCATGATGCACCAATCGAAGAAGTGTCTAAGGTAGACAAGACGGAGGTTGTAGGTTTCGGGCATTACGGGTCTTGATAGATAGGAAAGCAATGAAGGTTTGAGTTTATCATTACTCCAGGCATCCGGATAGGCAGTAAAGAAGGCTGTGATGTGACAGTCGTAATCGTAGATAGTTCTATCTGAAAGGCCCTGAGCACGCATGAATGACAGGAACTGGCTCATTGCTTCGGTCCAGGTGGAAGATACCTGTTGTGGCTTTGATTTAAGTGATTTGAGGCGCGGCATGGATGAACACTCCTTTCATAAATATTGAAGAGAAGGTGATATGTTGGTTAAGGAAAAAGAATTCGAAGAAAAAAACGTTTCATATTACTCCGTACTGTTACATGCTTGGATTGATTCGAATATGGAATATGACAAGACCTTGATCAGTCTTTCTTCATTAGGAATAGCTTTATTAGTAACAATACTGTCTACTATCAAGCCCAGTTCTTGGTGGATACTTGCTTCTTGTGTTATCTCTTTCTTCGGCTTTGGAGCGTGTATCTGGATTTGTCTCACCATATATTTAAAAAATACTGATCATATCGAAAATCTATTGCACGATAACCAAGACCCGAGATTAAGCTTAAAGCTTGTACAGTATGACAAGAGATCTAAAATGTCGTTCGTTTTGGGAGTTATTGGTTTTTGTTTGGCCGGAATAATTTCGGCTTTAAAGTAAATTATCTAGGGAGGTATGACTCTTGAGTGACAATTCGAATACAAGGAATAGCAACAACCCAAAAGTGGAAAGAAAAAGCCTTGCCGGACTTGAAAATCTGAGGCCAGAGAATTGCACGAGCAATAATACAGGCAATACTTCTCAAGATTCTTCTTCAAGTTCCAATCAGAACAGTAGTGAAAATGAATAGCAATGAAAATCTGATCATATGCATTTCCTTTTTTTGCCTGGAAAAAGATATTCATTAAGACCTGGATTTGAGAGATTTGCGACGAAGCATAGATGATCACTCCTTTCTTTGCTCTTGGATTATCAATTAAGGATGGTGATACATATGCAAGAGGATTTTCACTTTTACACGACCTATGTCTTATGCAGATGCAATGGCTTACCTCATGACAAGGCAAAGATAATAGCTTATTCATCGCAACAGGTTGACGATGCAAAATACGGACATGAACTGGAATTCAAGGAAGGTGGGCGTTTTCAACAACAGATGACAGCTCACAAATATGTTCATCCCAATATTCTCAACCTCAAAACCCAGTATGAGATATACGGAACCTTCCATTTCATTCCAGGCAACAGGCAGGATAGAAGGAATCCTGATGGAAGTGTTCCATTCAGGCATAGAATGCTCTGCACTGCAAATAGCGAAGTATCGCAAGAGGTCTTCGAGCATGTGTACCAGCAAAAGAAAGAACCAGATTTCTTACACTCACTGGGAATAGCTTTACATGCCTATGCTGACACCTGGGCTCACCAGGACTTTTCTGCGTTGTTCAAGTTCGAAAAAGGAAACAAGATGAATGATGCAAATCATGTCAAAGTCTGGAATAAAACAGATCAGTGTTTCGTCCCATATGAACCTGGAGAGACTACATTTGATCAAGTATGTGGAAGAATGCAACGACTCAAAAATTACCTGCTGAATAAATTCGAACTGATGAAGATGGGTCATTGTCAAGTTTATACATTACCTGATGAACCTCATCGGAAGTGGAAATATTATCATCGCTATTCCTATCAGCATCTTGAACGAGATAATGTGGGAATCTATCTTGAGGCAAGCAACGCTATTTACGGACAGTTACAAGACCTGTTTTCAAGGCAAGGACTAAGACATCACATAACAAAACCCATTATTGACTGGAAGGATATCAAGGAGCCATTACACGAGTGCTTTTCATATGAGGGTACCCTTGAAAAGAGAAACAATAATTGGATAAAGGCTATCGAGACTGGAGAATTCGGATTCACTATACTTAATAGACCGTTAGATTCATTAGAGTATGATAGAAAAGAATGGTTCGATGCAGCCGTTGAAATTGAACCTAAAAAGTCTCGCCTTTTTGACAAGAAGAGATTTAATTGCTTTTTGCTTTACGGTAGACCTTATCACCCCAGCTTAAAGGAAACCTACTCAAGAAAAGATGGTTTTCTCTCTTCAGACTGGAAATTATTCCATGATGCTGCCAGGAAATACAAAGATTTCTTTATTCATAAACTGTTACAAAAGTATGGGATGATCTGTGGGTAGGGATGGTTTAAGTAATACGATCTTTCCAGGAAGTGTTATCTGCAGATGGCTTTTCAACTGACAACTTAGGAAATACGAAATGCCTCCAGCCTATCGATAGGTTGGAGCCACTTTTTCATGTGCGCCTAGCATGGGCGCACATGAAAAAAGCCAAGCCCGGAATAGACTTGGCTGTATTAAAATGCAGCAAATTTATCGTATTTCTTCTGGATCACTTTTAGAGGAGCAGGTCACATAGTTGAAGGGCGTTTATCCTCTTAAACGGTGTAGCTATAATGTGAAGAAGTTTCATAGTCATAAATAGAAATGGAATTTTCATTCACGTTACCACTAAAGCGGCTACCGGTATGGTAGTCATAACCGCTAAATTGAATGCCCTTCATATTTAATTAAATATGTGCACCATTGCCATAATCGTATAAACTATTCGGAGATCCTGACATGTGACAACCTCTATCATAACCGTAAATACTAACATTATTAGTTTCAACATTGCCACTTATATTGATGTGTTTGGATTGAAAATAGTCATATACCGATGCGCCAATAGAACTACATCAAATGAAACAACATCAACATCCACATCCACATCCACATCCAAAAACACAAGACCTAAATGGAGGCCTTGTGATAGCAAAGAAATAGCGTATGAATTCGCAAAAGATTTTGTAAGATATAATCTTATTGCCCCACGGACAGCTAAGTTTGCCAGAATTTCAAGCCTTAAAGCTGAGCGTGTCGATGTGAAGACATGGAAGCTCTATTCTTATGTTGACAGTCAGAATTCTTTTGGGGCCATGATACGAACACATTATTACATCAAAATCATGTGGTTGGGCGGCGATAGTTGGAAAGTTTTAGACAGCAAATTTAAATAATTGAAGATGATCACCAGTGTTCATTTGTGATATCGCAGTCATAGATCTTAAACCACAAACTGTAAACGCATATTGCCTGTTCCAGTGTATGTATATACTTAAATTAACAAAAACTTAACCGTTGCAACTTTTAGAATACTACCGAGCACTCAACACCTAAACGAAAGCAATCAGACATGTTTGCGTTAAAACATTTTTTAATGCGTAGGCAATATTTGCACAAATGAATAATGTTGGGCTCCCGACCCAAGCATGAATTCCTATGGTACTTTTGTTGTTGCGAAAATTTTCGATCTAATTCACGAGAAGGGCACGTTAAAAGTATTAGCTCCGCGGTTGCAAGAGGCAAAACTCGACAGGTCTTACATCATATCGGTAGCCATTAAGTAAAGGACTGTAACTGTAGGGATTTCCAATAGATTCGTTTTAGAAATGAAATGGTGCGAGAGAGGGGACTCGAACCCCTACGGCCGAAACCACTGGATCCTAAGTCCAGCGCGTATACCAATTCCGCCACTCTCGCACATATTGAAAGGTCGTATCCTTGATGTTCAGTGCGTTATCATAGCATCATCTTTTTCTATTGGCAACATTAGCGTTAGAAACTCATAGCCCTTTCTTTTGATGTCTCTTATGCAAGCAGTGAAGTGTGTTCTGAACAAGTTCTTTATCAGCTATAATCATAACGTTCAAAGTTAAGTTTGAGAAAGGAGGAGCCTTATTGCGTTTTTCCTTAAAAGCCCTGCTTTTTACAATATTTGTGCTTGCTCTTGTCTTCTCTATTCCGTGGATATGGATAAACATAGAGTACCTTGCTATAAAAACGGTGGAAGGGGAAATTGCTGTTCTTCCTACTCTTCTCAGATTAGCCAGGATGGGCTGGAAAATCTTTCTTGACTATGTGCCCTATATTTTCACTCTCTACATTATTACCGCAGCGGGAGTTATTTTTATGGAAGAGAAGAACCCTGATCGCACAATAGCCTGGCTTTTGGCCTTGATACTTGTTCCTGTGATAGGGTTTTTGTTTTACTTTCTTTTAGGGCCGGATCCCAAGCGGAGAGCCATTTTTAAACGGTATAAGAAAAAACGTTTTTACCGTTCTATCCATAGAGAAACGTTTTTACCACCGTTGGATGTGGAAAACGAAGAAATACCCTCACGCCTTGTTTCTCTTCTAGAATTAACATCTCACGGTCGGCTCACCTACCACAATATAGTAGACATGCTATTAAATGGTGATGAGGTTTTTCCAGCAATTCGTGAAGCTTTAGAAGAGGCCAAGCGATACATACACTTGGAATACTTTTCTATATCAAATGACGAAACAGGGTCTGCTCTCTTTGAAATCCTTCGAAAGAAGGCAAGGGAAGGGGTTAAGATACGGGTTATATATGATAGCGTCGGAAGCTGGCGGTTGGGACGCCGTTTTGTGAAGGAACTGAGGCAGCAGGGAATTGACGCCGAGCCATTTTTGCCTGTTTCGTTTCCCATGATCCGTCGAGATTTAAATTTTCGCAACCACAGAAAAATAGTTGTGGTCGACGGAAAAGTCGCTTTTACCGGAGGCCTGAATATAGGCGATACCTATCGTGGCCTTGACCCCCGTATGGGTTTTTGGCGGGATACCCATATTCGCATCCAAGGTGAAGCCGTAGCCTGTGTTCATGAGATTTTTTTAAACGACTGGTTTTTTTGTACCGGGCATAGTCTGCCTGAAACAGAAACATTCTGGGATAGCAATGCCCTGCCTGATGTTGTTTTACCTCTTCAAATTGCCGCGAGCGGTCCAGATTCCGACTGGCGCTCAATATTGCAAGGGTACTTTTTCCTTATTACTGCGGCCCGTAAAAGAGTCTGGATAACCACACCTTACCTGGTCCCGGATGATAGCTTGAAAATGGCATTGGTAACAGCAGCGTTAAGCGGTGTTGATGTGCGTATTATTCTCCCCTCCCGTCCTGATCATAAAGTGGTTTTTTGGGCAACCCGATCAAATATTGATGACATGCTTCGCGCCGGAGTGAGAATATATACCTACGCAAACGGATTTATTCACTCGAAGATCGTTATGGTAGATGGGAAATGGGTTTCTGTAGGAACCACTAACCTGGATAACCGTAGTTTAGATATCAATTTTGAGATTCAGGCGTTCATATATAGTCGTTCTAAAACTAAGGATTTTGAAATACAATTTCTAGAAGACCTCAAAGAATGCGTAGAGCTTGATTTGCGCACTCATTCTCAGCGCCCCGTTTATGATAAGGTGCGAGAGTCTCTTGGGAGGCTTTGGTCGGCTCTGTTGTAAAGGAGTATGAGTTTTTTGACAAGAATCAAAAGGTCAGAGGGTGGCGTTATAGCTGCCTATATAGCTCTGTATGCTGCCCTTTCTTACTTTTTATATTTTTACTTCCAGCTAAAAAATATGCCGCCCTTTTCCTGGGAAAGCGTTGTTTTGGCATGGGGTTGCGGAACTGTGTTGATATTAGTCTCTGTCATTCCAGCCCGCTGGTCTTCTCCCCTACTCTGTGAAATACATACGCTTCTGGCATGGATGGGAGTAACAGGCATCGCTTTTGGCTTTTACTTTATTTTTGCATCAATTGTTTTTGACGCCATTCTCTACTTTTTGCCCACGATGCATTTCCCCTTTTCCCCTTTCGGCGAGTTATGGATAGCCGCAGGCGTGGCTTTAATCCTCTGCTTTTACGGTTACAGAGAGAGCATGAAAGTTCGTATCATCCGTGTTCAACTAGAAACAGACAAGCTGCCTGATGACATTAGTAATTTTAGGATTTTACAGATATCCGACCTGCATCTTGGCATATTAATCAATAAGAAAATGTTGCGACAGATCATGAAACAGATTCAAGAAGAAAATCCAGATGTCATTGTTTCGACTGGGGATCTTTTAGATGGCGAAATTGAAGATGTAGAAACAATTTCTCAAATGATGCTTCACTACAATCCGCCTTATGGGAAATATGCAGTAACTGGAAATCATGAATTTTATGCAGGGATAGAACATGCACTGGATTTCACTGGGAGAGCGGGGTTTCAGGTGCTGCGGGGCTCCGTCGTGAATATTGGTCCTATTAGCATAGCCGGAGTAGATGATCCAGGCGGACATTTTATTCTGGGGCAACCGGAAGTGGACGAAAGCCAGCTATTGAGAGACTCGCATCAGACGCCAACATTTACTTTACTCTTAAAACACAGGCCCCTTATTCATCGCGATGCCGTTGGGAAGTTTGATTTGCAGCTTTCCGGACATGTGCATCGGGGACAACTCTTCCCTTTTATGGTATTTACATGGCTTTTTTATAAGCATACTGCGGGACTTATGGATTTGGGAAAGGGCTCATGGCTCTATGTAAGCCGCGGCACCGGTACATGGGGGCCGCCTGTGCGAATCTTTGCTTTTCCTGAGTTGACCGTAATCGACCTGGTTTCAAGGCATGAAATGGTGGACCGTATATAGTATAAGCAGCTATTAACATGTTTTATCTAACTTGTCTTGACTTCTACGAGATTTATAAGTAACCTGTATTTAATATTAACTACGTCGGCGTAAGATATGGTTATATGGCTTTCCGCAAAGAAGCCTGAAACACATACGATTTGCAGTTAATGATGATAACAACCCACCGAAAGTTCTCACATAGTTAAAAGATATGATCCTACTACTTTGTATGCTATTATTTCAACATTCTGCACTTACGCGTTTTGCAAACGTATTTTTAATATAAAAAATTGACCCTCTTATTCCGAACGTAAAATTAGATCATGGAAATATTTATCAAAATAAGTCATTGTGAGGAGTCTCGCAGTTAATGCGCTTTTATTACAAGAGGGGGTTATTTAGATAACCAGTTTTTCTGCCATAGATTTTGAAGCAGCAAATGAGAAAAGATGCAGCCCATCTATTCTTGGGATAACTATTGTTGAAAATGGTGAAATTACAGAAACGAAATCGTGGCTCATAAAACCACCTAAAGATTATTATTACTTTACCCCTTTCAACAATATGAGCGTGAAGAAGTTGGCCTACTATTCCCCTACCTTAAATAAGGGTTATCCAATAAGGTGTAATGAGAACTTGACAAATATAAAGAGGTACACCATAATTTACTTAACTTATAGGTTAATAAAATGATATTAGAGATCATCGTTAAAGGAAATTTCACTGTTTGTGGAATTGTTATGCCTAATAATGATGATCTTGATTGTACTTTTTTCTTTTCTGAAGAATGGATGCCTCCTAATTCTAGGTGGGAAAGAAGCAGAATTAAATTAATGAGACAAATCGACCTTGCTGCAAAAGATCCAAAGCTTGTAACGATATGTTGCCACTCCATTGCTCCTGAAATTTGGCAATTTAAGAGTGGCCCATATAGAATTCCCTGGTTTTACGATGAGGGAAAGTTAATTATCTGTTCCCATGTCTTCGTAAAAAAGCAGAAAAAAACTCCAAAAGCTGAAAGGGATAGGGCAATAAAAGCTAGGGAGGATTACTTAAAAGCAAAAGAATCTGGGGCCATAGTGTTTAAATGAGGTGATTAAACATGGAATACGGAAGAAGGTTTAAGAAAGCCTTCGAGAAGGCTAGAAAATCAGTTGACTATTGGATGGAAGATTTAAGACTCGATTTCTTGAATTCTCTTATTGCAACGATTGAAGCAAAAGGGATTTCACAAAAGGAGTTAGGAAAGCGTTTGGGGAAATCGGAAGCATATATCAGTAAAGTTATTAATTCCAATTCTTCAAATTTTACATTGAAAACTATGATACAACTTTGTCTTGCCCTTGATTCCAAGATTTCCTTAAAAATTGAAGACATCGAACCTGTATCAGATTTTAATTGGCAAGGATTAACAAACGCACATGAAGTCGTTCCCGTGTTATGGGGAAGCAGTGATGAGACCGTTCTTGTGCCATTAATGAAAAATCATGGGGAGAAATTTTATGAACATAATGAATGTCCCGGTGCCGCTTGAAATCGATCATTATTTTTTCCCAGAGATAGTATTTAAGGCTTTTCCGCCAGGAAAGAAAAAGAAAAAAGTAGTCCCTGACTGTAATGTAAATTATTCTCATACGCCTCTTGATAATTCTGGAACATTTCAGGTTTTTCTTCGAGTTATATCGAATGAAGATGAAAAGTCAGAGCACTACTATTATAAATTCAGTATAGCAGCTGTAGGCATCTTCAAATGGAGCAATGGATTTCCTCCTGGTGAAAAAGAAAGGAAAGCCTTTGAAGAAAGGTTAGTCATTACGGGGTTAAGTATCCTTTATAGTGGCGTTAGAAATATGCTCCAAACTATAACAGGAATCGGTCCCTATTCTCCACCTTATATCCTCAAACCTATTTCTTTTGTGCCAGGAACGGAGGAAGGATCCTTAACACCTGAATCTCCAAACGAATAAGAAACAGATTTGGCCAATAATTAATCCGTATAATTTATACTAAAACATTTAAGCCTAGCGTGATTTTCGCACTAGGCTTTTGCTTTTGTTATCAACATTCAAATTGAGCTAACTGCCGCTCAATTACAGTATTTGGACAACCATACTCATTAAAAAAGTAGACGGATGTTTTTGTTTCAAAACCGTGTAAGATGTTTTCAGAAGTTTCTCGTTCAGAGGTAAAACTAGGCGAAAAGTTGACTATTACTGATTTTGTCTATTTCAAGGCATGAAATGGTGGACCGTACAGGAATCGAACCTGTAACCCCCTGATTAAGAGTCAGGTGCTCTGCCGATTGAGCTAACGGTCCACGATAAACATTCTATTTATTTTAAAATGGTGCGCCCGGCAGGATTCGAACCCGCGGCCTACGGATCCGAAGTCCGTCGCTCTATCCAACTGAGCTACGGGCGCGTACCGCAATTTTTAAATGGGGTGAGCGAGGGGACTTGAACCCCCAACCACTGGAGCCACAGTCCAGCACTCTAACCAATTGAGCTACGCTCACCGTGTCAAGTGGCGCGCCCGGCAGGATTCGAACCCGCGACCCACGGCTTAGAAGGCCGTTGCTCTATCCGACTGAGCTACAGGCGCATACGAACGCGTCTAAATAAATGGAGCGGGAAACGGGATTCGAACCCGCGACCTACGGCTTGGAAGGCCATCGCTCTAGCCAACTGAGCTATTCCCGCTCGTTGCAACGAAGTTCTTTCGTTCAGCACGGGAAATACTACCATATGACCAGCATTCCTGCAACCATTTTTTGTGACTTATTTAGTAAAAAATCTACATAGGCCGTCGCTCTAGAATCGCACTACATTTTTAAGCCTGAAAAAGCCCACCTGACATTTTCAAGGAATTCTCTTTTAATGGGAGGGATTCCTTATGTCTGGAAACGTGGCAAGGCTCTTTAAAACTGAAGAAACATGGCAACAAGTCGTAGAACGGTATGTTTTGACAAGGAAGGCTGACGGACTAGCCCCTCGAACCGTTAAGGATTATCGATACCATCTAACACGGTTCTTTACCGCCTACCCTGAGGGGTTGAACCCCGACAAGGCTAAACGTTGCGTTCTTGAGTATATGTCACTCGAACGAAGCCCGGGGTATCACAATATGGTATTGAAGTACCTCAGGTGCTTTTTCCGATGGACTGTCAACGAAGGGATACTATACAGCAACCCCTGTAGCGGGATACGGAGTCGCAAAGCCCAGCCAAAGATAGCCCAGCATAGCCCCGACGTTGTGAAGGCCCTTCTCGCACTCCCTGACCAAAGCACATATACGGGCTTAAGGAGTTACGCCCTGCTCCTGCTCTCTCTTGACACGGGGATACGCCCCCGGGAAGCCCTTTCCCTCCGTGTTGAAGATGTTTCCATTCCCGCCCGGGTCGTTGTCGTTCGTGCTGAAACAGCCAAGACAAGGGTACAGCGAACCTTGCCCATATCTGACCAGACAGCACAAGCCATCATGAAGCTTGTTTCCATACGCCCCAAGGAATGGAGAAACGCCCCTCTCTTCTGCTCACGGGACGGGCAACCCCTCCGTGTCAATTCGTGGTATCACACTGTCAAAGGGTATGGAGAAAAGATAGGGGCTGACATTACGCCTTACAGCTTGCGTCACCTGTTCGCCCTCTACTTCTTGAGGAACAACGGCAACACCTTTGCCCTTCAACGGATTATGGGACATGACAACCTCGACACCACAAAGATATATGTAGCCCTTGCCCAGTCTGACCTTGAGGAACAACACGAACTGGCAAGCCCGGTCAATGCATTATTCCCTAAACGACAAAGACTCGGGAAGATAAGGGACTAGAGCCCCAGATATCGCCCCAGGAGCCCCTAGAATGCCCCAGGTTCAATTTATATCCTTTAGATGATAGCTCCTGCCTTTTTGAAAAGTAGTGGGACTTGTGGAGTGTCTTAAGCGGTCATTTTTACTTTGTCGCCTGTGGAAGAGAGAAAAATTAATTGCTAATCGCTTCAAGCTTCAAAAGAGCTACAAAACATACAAAGGAAGAAGGGATACTATAAAAGCATATGAACCTGTGAAAATGAAAGGCATTGAAAGGAAATACGATGATGGCTCTACACTGTTGATTTATGAAAATAGTGAAGTTTGGGTTCACATTGAACCGCATGTCTGGTTTGATAACCTTCACTCGATGAAGCCTTACAAAGCTGGAGAAGAACTTGACCGATTGATGAGGGATAATATCGTCCTTTACGATGAAAAGCTTTTTAGGAATATCATCAATCCCGACCACTATCACCTTTTTTTCTAGAAATCATAAAAGAGGGTTGGATTTTTCCCTAACCCTCTTTTACTTACCCTGCTTATAGTTTCCCCTTAACCACCCAGCCGTGATTATTACAGGCTTTACACGCTATCTGAAGTTCAATTTGCCCCTAGTTTTATCTAGTCGTAACATCGACCTTTCAGCTAACAGTCCTATTTCACGTAAACCTTGTCTCTATCACGGCTAGCCCGTTATTTTTGACAGTTTTTTTGTATGGTTTTGTCATGTTTTTTAGGTTTTATTAGGTTCAGGTTTCTTCAGGTTATTGTATGGCTTAGATTCTTAAAGCCCATACCCGAACTCTCCATTAGCAACAAATATCTGTTTCTGTTCCGTGGCATACTCCACCCTTCTGGACTTGCCCGTAAACTTCATGCAGTGCCCTATGTACTCAAGCTCAAAGCTTCCTTTTGTCCCGTGCCTGGCTTTTGTTATGGTTGCGATAAGCCGAGGCTGTCCGTTTTTATCAAGCCCATCTTTCTGTATCTCTATCTCGCTATGAACCAGTTCCTCGACGATACCGCCACCCTTCGCATGTCCTCCTGTCGCCCCTTTCCGCTGGTCAAGCTTTGACGCTCTCCCAAGCTGGCTTAATATGAGAGTTCGTATTTTTAACCGTTGGGTCAGCGTCTTAAGCCGTGGCATGACCTCCTCCACCGCTTCTAAGTCGCTTTGTCCGGGTCGTTTGAGAAGGGTCAGGTAGTCTATGACAACCAAAGAGGGGATACGCAACGCCACATGTTTTTCCAGTCTGTCTATTGTCCACCGCTGACCGCTTTCTTCTCCCACGACCTCAAGCCGGTTAAGATGCTTCTTCATTCCTTCCCTTGCTTCCCGGATACGGGGAGAATTAACCTTGATGAGCCCGTGAAGTGCATTTGTCGATACCTCAAGCTCCCTCATGAAAAGCCGTTGCGTTGTTTCTTCCTTTGACATGTCCAGGGAGAAGAAGAGAACCCGTCTTTCAGGGTTACCTTGAAGAAAGTTGACCGCACCATGAAGGGCAAGGCTTGTTTTCAGGGAACCCTGAGCCCCCGCAAGGTTGAGCATTTCTCCAGGGTATACGCCATCAAAAGCTGTATCAAGTCTCCGTATGCCAAGCCTGAATGTGTAATCATCGTTCCAACTTTTAACGTCATTCTCAACCCGGCTGAAAATCCTCAAAGGATCTCCTTCCGGAAGAGGCTTAACCTTGCTATAGAGTTCCGTCAGTCTTTCCCCTAGCCGATTAGCTAAGAGTTCCGGGTTAACGGGGTCGATATACTTCAGCCGTTTGTAATGTTCTGCCTGCTCCTGCACCATGGGGAGAATGTCCAAGGGGTCGGCTCCCTTCTGGAAGAGGCTTTCCCCCATGTCACAAAGAAGGGTTATGACCATTTCCTGTTTCGTGGCGGGGTCATCTTTGAATACTTCGTTATATTGGGCAAGCATATTCAGAACATTCTTATCTTCGAACATCAAGACAGGCTCCATTATTCATTTACCCCCATCCTTCAACGGCAACAAGCTTCTTTTGTTCCTTGACCGCTCCGTCATTTTCCGGCGGTTCCGTGAAGTCTTCGCTGTTCAGCCACGTTGCCGGATGCTTGACATACTTTAGATCTGTTTCTTGAACACTGGATAGATATTTTTGTAGATGGACTTCTAGATTAGCAAGATCTCTTTCTACAGTCCCTTTTTTGAAAGCATTCTTGAGAAGGGAAGTAAACTTTTTCCGTGCCTGCTGTTTCCCAACCTTCCTAGGGTAAGCCTTCCAGAACTGGTCAAAGTATTGCTTTATTCGGTGCTCCTGCTCTTTCTTTTCCTCTTTTAGGGAAATGGTTTTAGAAAGTCGCTCATCGTTTTCTGATGAGAAAGGATCATTTTTCTTCTCTGTTATATTCTTATCTATTCTAGAAGGACTTTCTCCCGACACTCTCCCGATACTGTCCCGATTTTTACCCCCTTTTGATAC